>JAJCXQ010000057.1 GCA_029263355.1 Acidobacteriota bacterium
TGTAATGGACCCCAGATTCTGGACCACCCGCTAAGTTAAGCCTTTGGTCCAAAACCCTGGAGGATCATGATGCCGAACACGCCATTCCCGCCTGCTTGGAATCCCCGCTTGCTGAGCGCTCAACGTCGAGTCCTTGAAGTAACGTTGGAGTTGATCGAGCTCGACCAGCGCTTGTACGAGATCGCTGAGGGGTTGCCGATCTCCACCAGCTATATCGCGATGGAGGAAGGGCTGATTCCCTATACTGGAGCCGGGCAACTGCACGTCACCTTGCAACAGGTCAAGGGGCAGTATCTCCACCAGGCGATTCAAGTCTTGCTGGGGATCGCCCAGCAACGCGACGAGGATCTTCTCACCGCGTTCGTTTCTGGGAATTGAACAATGTCTAGGAAACGCAAACGCCACAGCGCGGAGTTCAAGGCGAAGGTCGCCTTGGAAGCGATCAAGGGGCTGCGTACGGCCAGCGAGCTGGCTTCTGAGTACTCGGTGCATCCGGTACAGATCAGTCAGTGGAAACGTAAGCTGCTCGATCATGCGCCGGAGACCTTCGAGTTGGGCCGAGAGGCTCAAGATCGTCGAGAGGCTACGCAACGCGAGGCGGCGCTGTACGAGCAGATCGGTCGACTGAAGATGGAGTTGGAGTGGCTGAAAAAAAAAGCTACCCAACTGCAGTAGGGTCAAACGGGAGCTCGTGGAATGGGACCATTCATGTCTGAGTATCCGGCGTCAGTGTCAGCTTTTGGCACTGCCTCGTTCAACGCTCTATTCTCCGACCTCGATGCCGGATACCGAAGAGTTGACGCTGATGCGGCTGCTCGACGAGCAATACCTCAAGACACCGTTCTACGGCAGCCGAAAGATGAGTATCCATCTGCGGAAGTTGGGCTACACAGTCAACCGCAAGCGGGTTCAACGACTGATGCGGCTCATGGGCTTGCAAGCGATCTACCCGAAACGCAAGACTTCTGCGGCCCACCCCGAGCACAAGATTTTCCCCTATCTGCTGCGGGGTGTCCGGATCGTGCGACCCAACCAGGTTTGGAGCAGCGACGTCACCTACATTCCAATGTCTCATGGGTTCATGTTTCTCGTCGCTGTACTGGACTGGTACAGCCGGTATGTCCTAGCTTGGCGGCTCTCGAATACTTTCGATACGCAGTTTTGCCTCGAGGCTCTGGAGGCCTCGCTCGCTCAAGCGACACCCGAAATCTTCAACACCGATCAGGGTGCTCAATTCACCGCCAAAGATTTCGTCGACCGGCTTCTGGACGCCAACGTGCGAGTCAGTATGGATGGTCGAGGCCGTGCTCTGGACAACGTCTTTGTCGAGCGGCTCTGGCGCTCGGTCAAGTACGAGGACATCTACCCACGCGACTACAGCACGGTGTTGACGCTGAAGGCTGGGCTCACGGCTTACTTCGAACTCTACAATCACCAACGTTTCCATCAGGCGTTGAACTACAAGACGCCAGCGCAGGTGTACTTCGGCCTCGAATGACTTGTGGAAAAGCTGTGGGAATCCTGTTGAAAGAGACCGGAAATCTCCCCCTCTTCCCCCGCGCCCCCATCTCCCCATCCAGGTCCGAAACGATGGAGAGGAACTTGAACCGATCTACACGACTACTACTAAAGAATTAACTTACTTTTCACTCAGAATGGTCTTGACAAAGGGGTCCACTTCAATGCTGATGCGGCAAATTTGGTCCATCAGGATCAAGATAAAACGCTTCCAGTCAATAACTTAGGTTATGCTTCTTAGATGAGATTGGCGATCTTCTCGAGTCTCTGAATCCGTCGACTATCGCCCTTCAATGCCGTGGTCTGCGTCTGCGAATTTTTCGCCGACCGTCACCAGCTACTCAAGACGGTTGGTTGACGAGAGGACGAGCCGGCAGCCTCCGTGGCAAGACTATGGCACGTCATCGACTGCGGATACGCAGAGAGTACTTTGCTGCAAGATGACGAGACCCCCGGTCACTCCTCTTGGCGCTCCGCGACGCAGCGGCGCCGCCCAATGTCGACAGTAGTCGGGCATGGGCTCCATGGTAGAATCTGGTTAATCAGACAATCAGGCAAACCAGGGTTTGTACTCAAATCATTTGTGGAGGTATGGCGATGGCTCGAATAAGGCGCGCGCTCCTGGTCGGGATCGAGAGATACGCGGACGCTGAGATCGCGGACTTGTGTGCGGTTCCGCAAGACATCGAGACCATCGCTGCGGTTCTGGCAGCGGACGAGGTGTGTGGTTTCGAAAGTATCGAGCAGGAGACCGGAAGCGAAGGAGAGGTCACGGCCGAGGCGATCCGGATCGCCATCGAGCGTTTCTTCACCGAGTCGACCGGCACCGGAGTGAATCTTGTCTACATCGGGTCGCACGCCAGAGTCGATCCCCACGGCGTCCTGCATATTCTGCCTTCGGATTATGACCCCACCCTGCCCAGTGCCTCGGCGGTCTCTATTCAATTTATCGGTTCTTGCCTCGTACACTGCCTGGATTCTCCGGTCATCCTAATTCTCGACTGCTGCTATGCGGATGCTGGCGCCTGGCAGATCGTCGATGCACAGAATCGCATACTCGCTCTTCCTAAGCATGTCCGACCGAATTTTTGCGTGATCGCTTCGACCCGACAAGAAGACCCGGCGATCGACGGGGGATTCGCGCCAGTCTTCGCCGAAGCGCTCACCGGGCTCGAACCGGCGGAAGGGGAAGAGGCAGTCGACATCCAACGCGCTTTCCAGTACCTGAGCAAACTCCTCGACGAGCGCCATTATCAGATTCCACGAATGTGGCAATCGTCGTCAGTGCCGATGCCTGTAGGCCGGCGGTTCGCTGGCCTGCGCGCCTCCAAGAAAGCTGTCGAAGACCTCTATGAGTTCATCGAAGATCGGACGTTGGAAGCTCCCGATTCGGCGGCCAGCGACAAGCTGGACTTGATCGAGATCTATCGCAGTCCCCAGAGTTTCCGCATCCGCACCGGCCTGAGGATCCTGGAAGGGGAGTCCTCCAGAGAGGAGATCCGGCAGGTGGTAGAGGACCTAACTGTCGTGGTGGAGGACGACACTATCGACAATGGCATCGCCATCGTCACCGAGGACGGGCCCGGTACCGGCTTCGACACCGATCGGGTCGTCGTCCGGTCTTTCGAGAGTTTCCGGCGCGAACTCCTGCCGCTGATCCGCTACCTCGAAGACGCCATCAAGAATTACGAAACCGACGAAGATGGCATCTATCGCAAAGGGTGCTACGTGAGCGTCTACGCGAAGCAGGAACGGGCAGCGGAGCACTTTGTCCTGGATAAGCACCTGCTGGAGAAAGCGGCGGATACGGCGACGATCAGCACGCTGATCGTGCTTGGCGAGTTTGGCGCTGGCAAGACAACAACGGCGAAGCAAGTTTTCTGGCGGCAGAGCAAGCGATATCTCGAGCGACCTGCCACCGCACGCTTGCCGATCTTCGTCAATTTGAAGGAATTCGACCGCGCCTTCGACATGGAGACGCTCATCGAGCGATCGATCTCCATGCACCGACAGGAGCACGGTCTAAGTTTTCAAATGGTACAGAGGCTGAATGAGGAAGGTCGCATCTTCTGGATCCTTGACGGTTTCGACGAGATGGCGGTACGCGTCACCGACCAGGTGATGCACGACAATTTCGCGGAGATCCTCAAGCTGGCCACGCCCCAGGTGCGGATTCTGCTCACCTGCAGGACGGCGTTTTTCAAAAGCAATCAGGAGGCGCACGGCGTCCTCAGGGGCACCAAGCTCCACGATCTCTTGCGCAAGGATGCCGAGGCGATCTACGAAATCTTGTTCGTCCAGCCGTTTCGTGAAGAGGATATCGAGGTGTTTGTGCGGGCGAGAATCAAACAGGCTCCTGATGAGTTCCTTGACAAGGTGCGCTCCACACCCGAGATCCGTGGGCTGGCATCCCGGCCCATCCTTTTGGAGATGATCGTTTTCAGTCTCCCAAACATGGTAGAGAAGGGGATCGAGCTCAATCTTTCGAATCTATATGAGGATTACACTGAAGCTCTGCTGAGGCGCGATCAATGGCGGGTGGTGATGGCTAAGGTGGAAGATCGAATCGGATTCTGCCAGCATCTAGCTTGGTATTTTTTCGCGAACGAGAAGTACGAGATCACCTACAAGGAACTCCCGGGGTTCATCAAGGAATACTTCCCGGAGAAAGCCCGTAAGTTAGAGGAGTTCGAGGCGCTGGAGAGGGCGATCCGCACAACGTCATTTCTCAGCCGAGACGACGAGGGGAATTTTTCTTTCGTGCACAAGTCCTTCTTGGAGTTCTTTGCGGCATCCTATATTGTCCGATTTTTCCAATCCGATCCCGAGCGCGTGATCGGCTATAAGATCATCCCAAAGGAGATTCTACGTTTCCTGGGGGAGATGATCGGAGAAAATGAAGAGGCCGAGAAAAATCTTATCGATCTCGCAACGTCGACCAAGCCTAGCTTGAGCTATTTTCTGGGTCGCTATCTGAAGCCGCGTCTCTTTCCGGTCTTGCGCAAGTCGCGGATCACGTCCCATGTCCAGAGACGGAGCAGTCATCGCTGGCAACATCTCATTTTTCCGGCCGTTCTTACTATTGCATTAATGATGCCCGTTACGAACTATGTTGACGACCAAACCGCGCTCTCGCAGAGTCCCTCCGTGTTGTTTCTTACAATATTGACATCTTCTCTTTTGGCAACTGCTATGGTCATCTTAGTATATTCCGCAACCTACCTATGGAGAATCCGATCCGGTAATGTCGGAGACCCGATCCAGCGCTTTAATACTATCGCTGCTGGTTACTTCGCGACACGTGAGGAGATCGAACCGAATACGCTGAATCGACTTCTTAGCGAAGTTCCTCCCGAGCAAGGAGCTACAGCGGCAATAGTCAGCGATTCAATTCTGGGCATTGAATCCACGGGTTCCGAGACCGAGGCATCCAATCCACGAGAAAGTCCGAGTCACAACGCTTTTACCGGACCGCCCACCAGAGTTGCTGCTTGGCTGGCCACCTTGGCCGCGTTCTTCGGAGCGGCGCATCGCGTTTGGAGCTTGGATCTTGACTTCGATGCGTGGGAACAGCTGCTTGGGCATTCGCCGGATTTTTGGCTCTTGAGTCATCCGTGGATTGATGGTTTGCTGGCGGGTGTTTGGTTCTTTTGGCTGGTCCGATCTGATGGACCGGCCTTGCCTCTGTGGAAGAAAGCTCGCGCAGGTGCTCCATACAAAAAACGCGGGCGGATAACGGCGCTCCCGAATGTGCTTCTGACCAGCGCACTCGTTCTAGTGATCTCCTTGTTTCCATTCGCTATTTCCGACTTTCTCTCCGGAGAAACGTTTGTCTCGACCAAGGACTTCATCTCGATACTGGTTCACAACTCTATCTTGACTGTATTATTCTCGTTAATTGTCTTCGTAGGCTTCAGCCTGATCGCTCGGGTAGCCGGTGCCTTCGGTTGGTTCGGCTGGGCCCGAGATTGCTTAATCTACCTGGCAAGTTGCACGATCCTAACTCTTGCTGTTTTTTTCTTCGGGTATCCTCATCCGTCGTTTGGTGCAGTCTTTCTTGGCCTCCCAGTCATTCTAATCCTCTCTCAGATCCACGCCCTGAGCGATCTCGCAAGAACCGCAAGACTGCGAACCCCTAGCCCTATGCAGTCGCCAACCTGAACCCTCCTACTCGCTGCCAACGAGTATCCGAACCGGCCGCTCCACATCCAATCCACGCCTGGCGAGGTGCTCGTCTACTTCGCCTCGCGTGAGATTCGTGTACTCCACCTCGACCCGTGATCCATCCTCCGCGGTATAGGTGACCTTGATCGTGGCATTGGCATGCCGCGAGACCCAGAGCTTCAGCACCTCCCAGAGCCCAGCAAACGCCCCGATGCTAGTACCATATGCGAACAACTGGCAGAGGAACTCCGGTGAGCGGTGACCGGGCTCGTCGATTCGCAGCTGCGGAGTTTGCTTCGCCAGCAGCTCAAGGAATTCCTCCCGGGTAGACTTTTCCATCTTGCGTCTCCTGCTGTCTTTGCTGAAACAACCGCCCGCGAGTTACTCCAGCGTGACCTTACTGGGATCCAGGTTCTGCCTGTCGACTGGGGGACACCAAACAGAACCTGACTACGCATACGGCCGGTCCAATTTCCCAGCGTAGTTTTGCTTACAAGTAGTATAACCTCGCCGGAATCTCTTGTCTCGATTCACACGGCCGTAGCCAGAGCTAGAGGTGGTACGAATAAGACCTATGCACTCCGGCCGACTCGAGATCGCCGAAGATAAAACTCGGCCCATCGATAACTCAGGTTGTGTTCCATGGGATGAGATTGGCGATCTTCTCAGGTCCTCCAACCCGTCGACTATCGCCCGTCCAAGGTTCAAGATTAGCTCGCCCTATCGTCAAAGTCCGTCCGGCTCCCGATCCAAGACGGCGACGGCGTTCTTCGTCCGCTTGGCACGATAGACGGCGGAGTCGGCTCGCTTGAACAGTGCCTCGACATCGTCGCCCGGCCCGCGCAGACAGTCGACGCCGAAGCTGGCGGTTACCGCCAACTCGACGCCGTCCTCGAACACGAACGGCGACTCCGCGAGAGACACCCGCAGCCTTTCGGCGGCGTGGATCGCTTCCTGCTTGGAAGTCTCGGGCATCAGCACGGCGAACCACGAGTGACAGGTCGGCATTGTTGCGCGTGGCCAGTGCCTGATAGCGATGCGCTTGCTCCCAGAAGGTTCGGCCTGAGGTGCAGTCTCGTCAGCTCTACTCAGGCTTTCGTTCAACAAAGAAATCGGATTGAGGATCCTGAGCTAGAACTGCTTCGAACAGGGTCATAAGATCTTTGTCTCGATCGAAGCTTCTGCTGAAGCGTTCTGCACTAGTTGCCGGCCCATGGACCGGCAGCGTTGCCGTTAGCGTGGTGATGGTCGGCGGCAGGCTTATCCAGAGGTTGCGACACCGGCTCGTCAGGGACGACTCAAATACCATCGACGTTCGCACCCGTTTCCACGACGTTTCAGCGTCGAGAAAAGTGCCGTCTTTCCCGGAAGAAGCCGGCGAGACGCCAGCGCTCCCAGCAGGTGGCTTCTCAGAGTAGATCGTCCAGCCCCTCTCCCGCCCACTCCTTCACATCTACCCGGGAAAGGGGAAGCAAAGGAGGCCTCCGACCGTCCCGCAGGGACGTTATCGCTGAGCGAGGGACTTCAAGTCCCTCGCGGAGGCTTGGCTGTCTCTAGCCAGCCAACAGATCCAACAACGTCCGCCCTTGATCCTGGTCGCGGTAGGACCGAGGGTTACCCCCCGGCCCCCGCACAGATCCCGGCGTGCGGCACTACCGCACCGGGCTCCTGCCTCAGGTGTTGACGCGCAAGCGGTCCCACGGATAGAGATGGACGATTCGCGGTTGGGGAAGGCGTTGTTGTGCAAGTTGGCAGAAACGCGTCCACGGCAGTCTGTGTTTGTGGCTACGACGCCGCAGGGCTCGCCACCAATGCCACAGGACCTGCTGCATATTCCGAGGGAATCCGACCACCTGTTCCGACGGAAGGCGACCACTCGTTCCGACGCAAAGCGACCACCGATTCCGATCTGAAGGCGACCACTT
>JAJCXQ010000058.1 GCA_029263355.1 Acidobacteriota bacterium
AGATCCCATCCAAGAACGCCCACTGACCGGTCGAATGTTGTGGGCTGCGCTCAGCCTGCGTGACTCGCACGTCCGATACCAAGAATCATAAAGCCTCTTTAATCAATGGTTTAACCAACGCATTGATCCAGTCAGCTCAGACATCCTCGGCTGTGCTCGCACCACACACTCGACCTGGCTGACTCGAAAACGCTGTTTCTGGATGCGACCTAGTTACAAGAAAAACGTTGGGCGGGGCGGCCTTACCCGCCAGCGAGCGACTCTCTTTCGAGAGCTTCCTCGCTTTCGCTCGGGAATTCATCCTCTTTCGATTCGTCGTCGTCGCGACCAGCCCCTTGGATCGAATATGCGTCACTGGAGAGGGTGAATCTCGGATCCTCAAACAAGGTATAGACCCCTGGCAGCAGGGCTCTAAAGGTACTGCTCTGACCCGATAGGAGACTCGACCGCTGCAGAAAAGCTCGGGTCTCCAGAAGAGGGTCTCCGTTCTCGTCCGAGACGCTCACTTCAACGGCGATCGCCGCGGCGAGACCATCTCCGGTGTTTCGGACGGTGCCAAAGATCTCCAAGCCATCGAGATCTGGGCTCTCGCGGCTAGTCCACGTCACCAACTCGACAGGCTCCTGACTCTCGGAACCGTTCGACTCTTCTTCGGCCTCGCTAGACTCTTCAGCAGCCTCGTCGGCCACAGTGGGAATGTCCTTGTTGGTCAATACCATGGCACGTACACGCGGCACTTCAATCACAGCGGTCATCGGTTGTGGTGCGGCCGGCTGTGGCACATCGCGCTCCGCCGTCGCCACCCGACTGGTCTCGAGATCGACATCGGCCACACGCAATGTTGAAAGAGAGCCGCTAGATCCAGTGTAGATCACCTGCCGACCTTTCACTTTCCAGGGACCCGACGTCTCGATTCGTGTCCCGTCGTGCAGCACCAGCGTATCTCCCGCCATCGGAGCGGCGAGCCATAAGACCAGCACCCAAAACCCGCCGATCCTCATTTGTCACTCCAATCCGCCGGATATATAGCAATCGGTATTGTCGTATATACGCTGAGGCCGGTGGAGTTTCTCGAAGCAAGGAGGGCGAAAACAAAGGCTTCGTTGAACCGGCTGCCGCGAGGCATATAGTCCAGAATTCCCTGTCGTACTGCGCTCGCCGAGCTTTCGTTGATGAGATCTTCAACGTTGCGCTCTGGTTGCCAGCCACCCGGCGGCGGCGGCCCTGGGGTTGGAACGTCGTCGGGGTTCTTACTCCCCTTTCTCGTGATGAACGGGCTCGTCGTAAATTCTGCAATTTCTTGGAAGCGATCGTCGGCACTATCAACCGCTCCTGAAGCTGAGAGATCGGCCACAGGGGCACCATTCGAGGCACGCAGCACAAACGCTCGCGTGGTTCCAGTTCGTTCGCACACCAGATCGTCATCGTCATCGTCATCGTCATCGTCATCGTCATCGTCATCGCCCACCGCGATTGCCGAAATCGCAGCCGGGTCGTAGGCCGAAAAGACGAGAATGCCCGACACCACAAACGGTTCGGCAGTCATCCTCGACTCTAAGTTTGTCGACACGGTTGATGGGATCGTCATCACCCAGCCAGGCCGGAACTGCTCACTCGGTGTAGGAATCCCTGCTGGGAAGGTTGCGGTCGCATCCACGGGATCCAGTAAGAGGTCGAAGTCAAACAGCGGCTCGTCGAAGAACGAGAACTTCACCAGGCAGGAGTCATCGATCGGTAACTTGTCGACGCACGCTCCGGTCGAGAGAAGGTCGGATTGTGCAAAATTATCGTCCACAAAAACGAAGAACTTTGATTCTGGGCTGAGAGTCGAGTTACTCCACAGATCCTCTCGATCACCGGTTCCAAGAGCTAGAGCGTAACGATTGAGCGACGGTATGAAAAAGGCTGCTGGCGGGTAGTAGATCGGCACTCCGCCTGTGTTTAAAATCGGGTAAGGCTTCCACGCATCATCGATCACTCGTTCTGTGTCGAAGTCCAAATCGGGGACAGGAACCAGGTCAGAGACGCGGGTGAAGGTACCGTTGCCATCTGGATCTTGGAGCAATTGGTATTCCGGTATTGAAACGTTTGCCAGTGCAGGGACGTTGCCGCTAGAAAGTGCGTTGAGATCTACTTTGTATAGCACGCCGTCCGTGGTGGCTTGGTAGATGACGTCGAAGATACCGTCGCGGTTGGTATCGAGCACCGCCGGGTCAGCCGGCGCAGAGCCTTCACCCTCGCCTAACTTGCGCTTGTAGATCGGCACACCGGTCTCGATATCGACCATGTAAAGGTAGGCACCTCGACGTCGATCAACTCTGCCAGATGGTTTGCTGGCTCGATCCATGCCGCCGCCAAAGATCGCAACGTGCTTGGTGATCACACCATCTCCACCGGGAGCGCACGACCCGAGAGCCGAGTCGCACACGGCGACCTGTCCGACCACAGCTTTTGACCAGGTGTCGCCCAGGTCTGGATAGCCGCACCCGTTCACCATCGTGATAGAGCAGTCTCTCGCATCCGGCGCGTCTTCGTCGAGAAAGTAGGAAACGCCGCCTTTGACCTCCAAGCGAGAGTCGGTAAACGACCATAACTCGGCGGCGAAAGGCACAACTGGCGGCGCCAGCTCCTCGATCCGAACCGGGCAATCCGAGTTTGCGGTGACGTTGCCATCGGCATCAAACGCCATGCAAGACGGCGAGAACTCCGATGCCGGTTTGGTATCTTCGTCGCACCCCGCATTCTCGCAGGGAACCAGGGTCAGGTCCGTGGTATCAGACCGCTCCGCAATGATGTCTGGCTGGGTGATATCTAGAGCAAAATAGCCACTCTTGAAATCGCTCACCGTGCTAAGAGTCCGGAAGAGGTCTCCGGCTTCTCGTAAGCCTCCGACCAATACGGTCCGCCAGCTGCGGTCCGCGTCGGTAGCCGCAGAGGTCGGATTGATAAAGGCATCGGCGACAGTCATTGGTCCATCCAGCGAAAAAACATGGCGAGTACCCTCGGCCTGCTCCTTGATGATCGGCATCACGAATCGCGGAATATAGGCGAAGAGCTCTTTGCCGCCGCCATCGTTGAACACCTCGACGGTGTCACCTACAGTGTCGGTGAAGTCATTGTCCACTACCTGCCTGATTCCAATATCGATGAAATGGAGCTGGCCATCGTTGGACGGTACGATCAGCATGCGCCGACGCCAGACGTGGTCCGCGGCAAACTGGCGGTAGCCTCGATTCTCGCCAAACTCTAGATCGTCCGGCTTGATGCAGTTGCTTGGGATGTCGGTACGTTGAGCGGGACCGCACTGATCGGTCGCGAAGTAGGTGAAGTTGCTGGGACCCGACAAGGCGATCGGGCTGGCATGGAAGATGTCTCCCAGAACAAAGGAATCGTCACCCGGAATCATAGGGTCCAGATCGCAACCTGGAACATCTCCGATCTGGTCCGGCGGGATACCCTTGACACCGATCGTCTTTTCAATGATCTCATTGAGCCGAGTTTCGACGAACTCATTGTTCAAGAGGTCGGCGCGGTACGCCACCAGCACTGAATCGTCAAGCAAGACATCACCGAGATCGTCAACCGCCGCCTGCGCGGAGGAGGGCAATTGGCTGTACACCTGAGTTGGATTTGCGACCAGGTAGTCTGGCACTTCGAAGCGCCGAGCGTCGACCGGCCGTTCAGCGCCCAGCCCGTCACTAATGTCTGCTTCTCTTTTCATACCGTGGATGACGACGCGGGTGCCGGCCACAGCCTGATCACAGAGAATATCGCCAGCTTCCCACAGATGGCAGGCCGACTGAAAAGTGGCAGAGAGCGTCATTGGGTCGATACAGGACCGCGAGGTGTCGGGCTCGTTGTCCACGGTGAGTGGCAGAGGGCTGCGGAACGCATTGATCAACCCGGGCCAAAAGCCCGGGGCGGGGTTGTTTGCCGGCGTGGCGCCGGGATCGTAGGCGATCGGGGTGAAGCTCGAAATGAAGACCTTGTCGGCTGCAGTGCTCTGGAGGGCCGGAACCGAGGCAGAAGCAAAAACTCGCTGCTGAGCTTCTATCTGCGTCAGGAAGCTCTCGAGCGCAGCCTGTAGCTCTTCCTTGTTGCGCGCTACCAGCGATTGTCCTCCGCCCGCGGCTGCTATGTCTGTCAGCTCGGAATCTTCGACGCCAAATCCAACCACCCAGGTACTCACATCGGCATCCAACAACTCGCCGGCCTCAATCGACGGATCGAACAGAAATCGGTCCGTGCACGAGTTGTCGAATTGAAAACCTGTTTTGCATCGTCCTCTTTCGACACCCCCGGAGGTGTAGCTGCAGGCATCGGCACCGTCGGTGATCAAAAGCATGTACTTCTGACGACAGACGAACTCGTTATCTTCGAGCGGGGCATAGTTGCTCCATTCGTCGTACCACTCCTGGAACTCGTTCATCGACTCCGCGAGTGGCGTCAGTCCGGTAGCAATCATCGGTCTTTCGTCATCGGTCGCACCAACAAGATCCGTCTCGTCGTTCTTCAGACGCAGGCGGCGTGAGTAGGGAAACGCCGGATTCGAGCCTTCGTTCCCCGAAACAATAGGTCCATGATCGTCCACGAAATACGTCGCAACTCGGTAATCGAGCTCTTCGGAACCATCAGACGCTCTGAGCGTGTTGGGTACCAGACGTCGCTGAATGGCTTCAATGTTCTGATCTTCCCAATCTAGCGGCACCAAATCACCACTGTCATAGATGTCGCTACGCGGACTGTCCACCATGCCGTCGAAGTCAAAGTCCGAGCCGCGGGAATCTTCAGTGGTCGGCCAAAAAATATCGTAGTCCCACCATGTATCGTCAACTTGGTTATCCGGCACGGCAAAGAAAGTGTCGTCATTGACCTCCATGCCAAAGCACCCACTCTGTTCAAAACTGAACGATGAGCCGTAGCCGGCAAAAGCGTTGTACTGATCGTAGAAGAAGCCCGATTGCACCATCGGCTGGCGATTGGTGACGCTGTCCCAAGCAGCGTAGTCCGTCACCAGGTCGTAGTAGACCGTTCCCGACGTCACGTTGCTCGCGCCACACGTACCACTCGGGCAAGCGCGAACCGCAATATTCGCGCCAAAAATAGTGTCGCCAAAAGTTGAGGTCGCCGGGCTGTAGCGTACTCGAAAAATCTTGCTGTCGTCATAGTCCACGCGGTACCAAATATCGGTGTCGTAAGTCCCGGCGTAACCCAGCTTGGGAATACGATGACCGCGCTCTACTTCCCAAACATCCGTAATATCTATGGGGTAAGTGCTGTTGCAGCCTATCTGTTCGTCTTCGAAGTTGAACGTATGACAGGACCATCCGTCTCCGGCTAGCAGACCTGGATCGGGATCCGAGAGCGTGCTGTAGTTGCCGAAAACTTCTTCATCGGCGACTTCGAGGAATGCTGGGCCACCCACCCCCAAGGTCGGAGGCGTAAAAGCGGTGCCCCCGGCGTCGGTGGACCGCAAACGGTACATCCAATGTTTCGCATGCAATCGCGGGTTGTCCTGTTCGTAGTGACCGAAGCCGAAATGAACTGTTTCGGTATTGCCGATCGCGTCGTGCAGCACTTCTTTTGCCTGAAAGAATTTCGATCTCGGATCGTCGCCGTTGAGCGACAGATAACAATCTCCGGTCGGGCAGATCTGCTGCTTGCAGCGATAGCCAGTCTCGAGACATACCGGGATATCAATCCGCACCCAACGCACCGCATCTGCGGTCACAAAACTGTTGGTCTCTTCGTTACGGATCACCACATCGCCGTTAGAGCTCGACATCTGGTACGTCCCAAGCAGGTTCCAACCGTCGAATTCGGTGCCTGCTCCGGTAGCGACACTCGACGTCTGATCGACGCTGACCGTGTCCGTGCCACCATCATGCTCGATATCGACCATGATGTTCGTGGCACGAAAATCGGAGGGAGCCCAGGACATGTAGACCTGATAAGTGCCAGCAGTCGAGAGGGCGGGGTCGTAGGTCGCCGTCTTGAAGGGCATGTCGACGCGGGGATTGCCATCGACGTAGTAGTTCGAACCCTTGAAGCCGCTGTTGAAGGTACTCTCGAACCAGCCCAGAGACGTCGAGGTGGCGGAGACCGTGGGCGGGACGTAGGTCACCGCCGCGTCGTCATTGTCGAGAATAATCTCTTCGAGCTCGGTGACCGGGTTGTCTTCGTCGAGAATCGCGTAACGAGTACACCCCAGATCCGGACAAACTCGCGCGCAGACGGTGCTCTCGAGAGTGCACTCCTGTGTACACATCGAATCGAACGGGTCGATATCGTCAAAGGTGTCAGCCTGCGAGCAACCCGGCGACCAGGTCATGGAACCCGAGGTATCAAAAAGTAAGAAGACGTATGGTCCGGCTGCCGCTGACCCGACCTGGCCTAGGAGGTAGCGATCGTCGGCGGTAGCATGGCTCGCCGACAGAATCAACAAAACAAGCCAACCGGCGACGCGTGTCAAGGCCGGCGTTTTAGCGATCGATCTCTGGTACATTGCCCTCTCCTTCGAGCACTCAGGCTTGCTCGTCGAATATCTAACCAGTCTAGCCATCAAGTCTGTCCATGGTTCAAGGCCTGACCGTTGTCAGGTTTCGTTTGGGTTTTGAAAGTCATCATGGACCGGCGACGATCTCGAGATGCTCTGGACGCGGCTCGCAACCGTAAAGCTCGGGACGATCGAATCCTTCGGTTAGGGCGCGAGCCTCCAAGCTTTCGAGGGGGGTGCTATAAAAGGCCAACTCGATCTCCTTCTGCGCCTGCACAGTGAAGTCGATATCAACGAGTTCTTCACCCATCTCTCGCGGTACTGGGCGAGCCGCCGATTCCGGCCAAGTACCTCGCATCGAGCGTCCCGCTGCGCGAAAATATCCTGCAAAAATTGTATCTTTGGCACCCTCGTTGGCTTTGCTCCCAGGGGCATTACTGAAGGCCACCGGATATAAGGTGGTGATATCCACCGCGTAACCTGCAGTGCGCACGCCGACCCTTCGTGTCGAGTCGTTGGCATCCTTGGCCAATAGCCCCAGGCACTTGCTGTCTGTCGAGTTGGCTACCATCAGTTGGCTGACGCCCGCAGCAAGACCGGCCTCAGCAGCGAAAAAGGTTTCATTGATGACCTGTTCGTTGCCACCGATCAACATTTCCGTTTCGGTCACCAGCGCCAAAGACAGCCCGACGACGGTCAACATGACCAGCACCATGAGTGCCACAATAAAGACACTACCTCGCTCGCGTTCTGAGTGTCTCGTTGCAAATACGTGTCTCATTGCAAGTTCCTCAACTCGACGACGGTCTGTAGCCAGCGGCGCCGGTATTTCAGCTCTTGGTTGAACGAATAGGTCTTCCCCGAGACGGTGAAGCTTGCACCGCGATCGTAGTCCTCGATCTGCTGGATCAGGGGCGAGCGGTGATCTAGATCCGCGAAGCGCGCCTGAACCAAAGTGTTGATTCTCAGATAGTGGTACTCGAGAGCCGTGTCATACCATGTCTGGAGGGTCGCTGACGTGCCTTGGGGGGACGTGTAATCAGCCATCAGGGCCGATTTCGTATCGCCAGCCGAGTTGAACAGCATCTCGTCGGTCTCGTTGCCGTCGTCTTTGATTTCACCGTATCCGACTGTGCCTATCGCGTCGGCGTCGGCGCCGACAGCGATCTGCAGGTCGAGCACGTTGTCGGCGATATCGACTCGGTCGATCATGTCGCTGGTACCGGGAAAGAAGCGGGCTCGGGAGAGCACTGGAGTCAGCCGAGTCGTATCATCCCCTGGCACTTCCCACTCTGCCCGCACGAAGAGACGGTACTCTTCGACCAAGCCGATCGATCCGATGTTGGAGGGTAACTCGATTTCAACGGCGGGAGGTCCGGGGGAGACGGTCAACGTGGTGCCGCCGGCTCCCGGTTGCAAATTCGTGCCGGTCGTCAGATTGGCATACCCAGCTCCCGGACCGAGCGCAACGGCTTGGTCGGGATCCAAAGTCACATTGAAGCTGATGCACTGCGGGGTATCTTCCGCTCTAGTCAAGTCGTGAACATCGACGTTCGGACACGCTGCCACATCAAGCTCTGCGGTCGTTGTTGTGCCATGGTCGAAAGCAGCGACGACGTAAGCATTAGGATTGAGCGTATCGCGCATCAAGAAGGCCAATGGCTGAGCAGCCGTCTTGGCATCTTTGAGCCGCTCGGAAAGCTCGCTGATCTCCTGGGGATAATCCCAATATTTACGCCCTGAAATCCTAGACTTCCCCGGAAGAATCACCTTCCCCGAGAAGACGTCGCCTGATATCCAACCGCTAACGTCGAGCGGTGGATCCAGGTAGTAGACCGGGGTCGAGAAGATGCCGCGCAAGATGAGTACATCACTACCTGGGAGCACGAGGTCAGTGCCTTGGTCCGCGGCCGAAGAATCGACAACGCCAACAATGGTGGCTTCAGCGACATTGTTGAGCACGGAGACCGAATAACCAGACCTTGGGAACGTGCCGAAGGTCTCGTAAATCGGAGTCCCGGCGTTGGGATGGCCAGCCGGTAGATTGAGCATCGTTATTGGGAGCCCTCCCACACCGGCCATTCGTGAATAACGAACGATCTCCGCCTGTCCGACACGCAAACTCTGCTGAAGCTCGGCGAGGTGGGTCTGGGCACGAGCGAGGCGAGTACTGCTGTCGAAAATAATCAACAGGCCAATCAGCACTTCCACCATGATCACGACCGACACCAACAACTCGACCAACGAGAAGCCCGCCTGGCGTGGCGGTCCACCTTGGTGCCGGAATCGAACGTGTCTAAACCTCTCGAGCATGCTGCTTCTCCGTCTGTTGGAATCTAGCGAACCCCGGTCTCGGCGCGATTTGCATTCATCAGTAAACCCTGAATTGTCCGACGGTCATTCGCTGCCCAACATTGAGCAGGGCATCAGTAGTAGCTTGCTGTCGATCTTGCTCGAGGGAGATTCGGAATTCGGTGATGTGGGCGTTGTTTGTATCGCCGCCGGTGTCGGTCGTCAGCGGCGTGTCGAAGAGCCGAGGATCACCCAACGAGGTAAGCGTCGAACCTTCAACGTCGATCGTTACGTGGATATCAGCAAAGGAGTACTTGCGGACCTCGAAGTCTCGAGTCCAAAGAATCGGTCCAGCAGCGTCCGCTCTGTTGTCGACCCAGCTCTCATCCCCGAGCCTCGCAGGCGTGCCTTCCGAGTGGAGGTTACCGAGATCCCAGTAGCGTCGAGTGAATGTTAGAACATCCGTGTTGGAGCCTGTCAGCTGCCAATCGGCACGATCGATCGAAGCCTGGCTGAGCTCCTCGAGCTCGGCGGTGACAAAAGTCGATGCCTGACTCGATCGCCCGCCGCGGGTGTTGCTCTCTATAGCTCGCATGAAAAGAGGCAGCGTGCTGACCGCGACCACCAGCAAGAGAGCTGCGGCAAACAGTCCTTCGAGCATAGAAAATCCCTCTTCGCCTGCCCTGGCGCCGGGCGCCGAATGACTGGCCCTAGGCTCGTTGATGGTCTCTCTTACGCTCATTGTTCGACCTCGTTCTTGTTCGCGGTACCCGCGAGACCTGCGCCTCCAGCAACTGGCTCCTAGTACCATGTCCAGGTGATTGCAGAAGTCGCACCGCTCGTCCGCTCGTAAAACCCTTCGTTGCCACCCGGCGCGTCCACGGCCTTGAGATACTTCCGGATCTTTGGCTGCCCGGCCGAGAACGGAAGGACAATTTGCAACACGTTGTCTCGGCCATCCGTGACACAAATAGCGCCGGTTCCGGCGGTGCCCCCTCCGCCAGCGTCGGTCGCGACACCGGTACTTTCCCAAGTGATCTTCTCACCACCCCAGCTCTCACCGCTGGCGTCGTACTTGTCCTGGCAGTCCGCCGGACTCGCCCCCGAGTAGAGCTCTGCACGAGGGTCGGTGAGCTCCAGCTCAATGGTGTCGATCACCCCGACGCCAAAAACCGACGTCCCCACAACCTCCACCGAATACTCCGTGTTGTCGCGAATGGCACGGAGGCGCGTTTGGCGCATGAGGTTCGCGATGTCATTGGCCGCCGACTCCAGACGCAGCCGGTGTAGCTGATTGAGTAAGGCTGGAACGCCGACCAAGGAAACAATGCCCAAGATGGCGACCACCACCAACAACTCCATGATTGAAAAACCCGCAGCTGCGCGACCTGACAGCGCAGACGCACATCGAGCAGAATCCGAACAAGGCATCGCTTTTCTTCGCATGACTTCAACCTCTAGAGCAAACAGCGTACCAAGACGCCTAGGATCTAATATCCTCAAATATAACAATGATTTACAGCGAACCCACTCTACCTGCCGGCTCTTTGATTTCTCACCGGTCGTTACCTTTGGTTACAGTCTTGCCACGCATCGTTTGCTGCTCGTGGAATCCACAACGTGGCGCGAGTGCCGCCTTCGGCTCGATTCTCGAGCTCAATGCGGCCGGCGTGAAGCAACACTATTCGACGAGTGAGCGCCAACCCCATTCCGACTCCACCCTCTCGCTGAGTGAAGAAGGGGTCGAACAAACGCTCTGCAACCTCGGGTGAGAGCCCCTCTCCGCGATCTTCGATCATCACTTCGATTCCCAACTCTCCGCTGACGAGTCGCGCCTCCACCGGGGCTTGGCAACCGGCTATCCGCTGTGCTTCGATCGCATTTGCGAGCACGTTGCGAAGCGCACGTTCGAGCAATTGAGGATCTCCCCACACATCAAACCCGGCCCCCGTCTCGTCGGTGACCGAAACCGTGACAGCACCACCTTCCAAGGCCGGATCTCCGGCCGACCGGTGCACTAATTCCAACAGATCTACTCCCCTGGGTTTTGCCGTACCGGGCCGCGCAAACATCAAGAAGTCATCGAGGACACGCTTGAGATGGTCGCTCTCGTGTTGAATCTCGCCCAGGTAGTCTCGGACAGACTCCTGGTCTGCACTGCGGCTGACCAGAGTCAAGTAGCCACGCAGCGTCGCCAAGCTGTTGCGCATTTCATGGGCGACGCCAGCCGTCAACTCACCGAGTTGCGAAAGGCTATCGACCAGTTGTTTCTCTTTGATCTCCCGCTGGGCTTCCGTCAAGTCGGCGAACATCACCAAGAATCCTCGCAGCTGCCCATCGTCGCGCCGGAGCGGATGTGCGGTCACACCCAGAATCCGTTCCCCCCCGGACTGCACGATGCCGCACTCCTCTCTTTGCACCACTTCCTCGTGTTGGATCGCACGCGCTAATAGCGCCTCGAACGCAGGGTGACCCGCGAGAGCCTCGGCCAGCGGACGACCGACCGGCGTCGGCTCGAGCTCCAACAAAGAACAGCCCATTTCGTTCAAGGCGAGGAGGATTCCGTCAGCGTCCAGCAAAAGGACGCCGCTCTCCAGGCTTTTCGTCAGCGCCCCTTCGAGAACCTTCAGCTCATCGACCTCCCGAGAACTGGCCGGTGGCGGTTGGGCCAGGGCGTCGAGAGCTTTCTCGAACGTCTCGACCAGGAAGACAACTTCGTCCTCAAACTCTGGAACTTCTTGCCCTGCATGACGCGCCCGCTCGACCAAACGATCGAAGGGAGCCAGGAATCGACGCAAGAACAGAAGCACCAACAAGGTGATCGCAGCGTTGACCGTCAACATCACCGGGGTCAAGATGCCAAGGCTACGTTGTCGACTGCGCAACAGAGTTGCTGGCAGCTCGACCCGCAGAGCCAACGTCTCCCCCGCTCGCTTGAACCTGGCGGTCCCGATCACTGGTTCGTCATTGACCGCTGGTAATAACCAGCTCTTTGATTCAGCCTGGGCGGCGGTTGCCGAGACACCTGACCCAGATTCGTCTCCCGAGCCGACGATCACGACTCTCCGCGCCCCAGGTAGCCGTCGACGCAAGTCGTCCGGGGCTGGCAGAACACTCGCTGACACCAACTCGCTGGCCAACACGCGGGCCGCTTGCCTGGCCTCGGCCTCGCGCTCCTCCAACAGCAGATCGATCGCGCCGCGATAAGAGAGAAGAGCGTAGGTCGACAACAAAACCAAAAGCAGTAGAGCGACCGGTAAGAGGATCAGAAACTCACGTCGTTGGCCGATCCCCCGCCTACGCTGAGTCATGGTGACGCCAAAGAGCCCAGGCCGGTCAGCGCGAGATACCCCTCCAGCAGCTCGTGAGCAAAGAACAACGTCACGATCGCGCCAGACGCCAGAAAGAAGCCGAATGGCAGCTTGGACTGCGGGCCCATCCGACCGCTGATCATCAGCGCACCTCCCACTAAAGATCCTGCCAAGGAGCTCAATAAGAGAGTGATCAAGGTGCCCTGCCAGCCCAAGAAGGCTCCGATCATGGCAAGCATCTTGACGTCGCCAAGCCCCATACCGTGCACACCTTTCCACCAATACCAACCCCAGCTCAACGCCGCGAGCACACCAGCTCCGAGCAGTACTCCGATCACTGCTTCCCACAGGGAACACCAGGAGATCCAAGGCTGGAGGATCAAACCCAGCACAATCCCCGGCTTGGTGATCACGTCTGGAAGGATGTAGTGCTCCAGATCGATCATCCCCAGAACGATCATCGCGCAGCAGAAGACGGCCGCTATCAGGCTATCGGCGAACGTATCGAACCGACGATAGCTGAGCAGAAAGCAGACCCCGGTCACGATCTCGATCAGCGGGTACCGCCAAGAGATTCTGGCGGCACATTGTCGACACCGGCCGCGCAGCAACAGGAAGCTCAGCACGGGAATGTTGCCCCATGGCGGGATAGCTGCACGGCAGCGAGGGCAGCGAGACCGGGGCAAGACCGTCGAAATTCCTCGCGGCAGCCGGAAGATCAAGACGTTCAGATAGCTGCCGAACACCAAGCCGAAGAGAACGACGTAAAGAGCTACAAGATTCTGGATCGACACTTTGGCGATTCTAGTCCTAAAACAAAACGAGGCGCCGAATCGGCACCTCGTTTGTCGCGAAATTTTCTCCGCGGCTGACAGTCTGCAGAGCGACGTCTGCAGCTAGAGAGCGAGCTAGTTCGACGTCACCTGCCCGGGCCAGCTCAAGAAGTAGCCGTCTGCCCAGAGAATATCCTTGTCATAATCGGTAGCGACAAAAGGCGCCACATCGTGCTCCGAACCCTCACAATCGTTTTCCAGCTCACCACCGCGACCGCCGGAGCAAATGATCAACACGTTGGAAGCCAACAGGTCTCCATTCGCGCCGAAAGAGTACTGGTACCGCCAGCCGTCCAACTGCGGCACTTCTTGCATGTAGAAGAACGTGCTAGCGGGATGCAGGTAGTTGAAAAGTGTTTCATACGTGACTTCCGCTGTGTCGCTCCCATCCCAAGTCTTGGCGGCACCCGCCGAGGCTGCGCCGACTTGATCCGTAAGCCACGACATCCAGGCGGTTCCGGTGTTGCGCATGTCCGCAACCGTTCTCTTTTGCTTGGCTTTTTGCAAGGCATCGAGCAAGTTTGGAATCAGGATCGCGGCGATGATACCGATGATCGCGACAACGATCAGCAGCTCGATGAG
>JAJCXQ010000059.1 GCA_029263355.1 Acidobacteriota bacterium
CCCGTGAGGCTGGTGGTGCCGGTAACAACATTCGACTGTCGATGGTGCGGAAGACAGACGGGACCTACAAGTTGGGTTGCCGGATCAAAAAAGATACTCCGGATCCTCTTGGAACCTACTTCTGCGGTCAGTTCACCTTCGCGCCGAACAATACTCGGATCACGGTCGAGTATGTTGCTGCTACGGGCGCCGCTACCAACGATGGCATCATTCGCCTTTTCAAGGGTGACACCATGGAGTTCGAGCGGACGGACCTCCAGTCTACGTTCGTGATCGACACGCTCCGCTTCGGCCTCCCGAAAACGGCAGCAGCGACCACCAACGGCTCCTACTTCTTGGATGACTTCCAGTCCTTCCGTACCCTCGCTCCGTAACGTTCTTCGAAAGATAAACGGTTAGCGCGAGCTTGTGGCTCGCGCGGAGTTGATAACGAGGCTTCGCCGGAAACGGCGAAGCCATTGTTGTTTTTGACGTCCTCGAGCTCGGCAAGAAAGTGCTTGGTTCTCAGGCACGCCATCAGACGGTCTTGGAGTCGTGCCCCTGTACTTCCCTCGTCGCCAATTCGCTGTCCACACCATCGCGGTCGCTCTCGTCGTCGGGATCGGCGTGTTGGTGTTCGCTCAAACCAGGAGTTATGGCCTCCTGGGCATGGACTCGTATCCGATTATCCTAACGAGTCGTGTGGCGTCACTGGCTGACTTTTGGGGCAACTTCACCGAGAGGTTGATGGACGGGCTTTACCCGGGCAAGTTCTATCGACCACTACTGAACTTTACCTTCGCGGCAGACTATGCCCTTTGGGGCTTGGAACCAGCGGGTTACCAGCTGTCGAACGTTGTCTGGTTCGGAGTGTCGGGACTCGCGTTGTATCTTTTCCTGGCTTCGCTACCGGGCAGCCGATCGCCTTGGCCGGCGTTGGCTGGGCTGTTATTCTTTCTGTTACATCCGTTGCACTTTGAAGCAATTCCGTATCCACCACGACGACCAGAGTTCTTGTGCCTGGCGTTTGTTCTGTTGGCGTTGTCGGCGGAGAGCAGGCGTGGCAAGGCATATCGTCTGTTCGGAGCGTTGGCGACGCTTTTGGCTCTCGCCTCGAAAGAGACGGCGTTGATCTTGCCGGCATTAGTTTTTGCGCAACGGTGGATCTACTCGACGGGGTCAGGTAGAGGCAGGTGGTTTACAGCGATCCGCGCCGCTGCAGTTTCGGCTGCCGTCGTCGCGATCTATGTAGCTACCAGGCTTGCCGTCCTCGGCGGAATGGGGGGGCATCGCAAGTCGCTTTCGGTCTCGACCTTCGAGGGAGTGCCTGAGTCCATTGGCACCCTGTTTCGAACCGCCAGTTCGCCGCAACTTCCGAGCTCTTGGGCCGCTCTAGGCGCTTGGGGCGCATTGGCGATCCTGTTGATGATCGCCATGGTCCTATCGAGGTCTAGCTCTGGCGGTGAAGCACCTCGGTTGTGGCCGGCAATGCCCTCGGATCTTCTCTTTGGCGCCAGCTGGATTGTGTTGCTCGCTGTGATGGTGACAGCGTCGGGACGCTTGTCTCCTTGGTACTTCGTGATGGTGGTTGCGGGCTTCTCTATTCTGGTGGCCGGTGTCGTCGAGGGCGGCGTGCAGCTGATCCGGCGTGGTAGTTGGGTACCCAGGCTTTGCGGTGTATTGAGCTTGGCGGCAGTGGCCCTGATCACAGCTCATTGGCAGGGCCGTTGGTCGCCGCTGGTTCGAAACTACGATGTTTGGAGGGTCGCTACCGTTGAGTACGCAGAGCTTGTAAAGGAGGTGGGAAGCCGGATCGAGGGGGCAGAGGACGGAGCAGTCATCGGGATCCGAATCCCTCGTCGCCAGGCCCTGCTCGATCATGATGCTGCGATGTATCGAGGAGTTGTGCGACTTGGCCACTACTCGATCCAGGCGTGGGCGAGATTACAGATGCCCGACCGAAATGTGCGGGTTCTAAAACATCGGCAACACTTGCAGGCCAAGCCTGCTAAGAGTACCGAGGTTGTCGTGGTGTTGGACCGCGAGCCCAAGGCTCCGAAACGGAACGGTCGCCAGGGCAAGCGATGAGGAAGCTTCTGCACTGGTCTTTGGTGAATCCGCGCTGGGTCGTCGTAGGACTAGCCCTTGCACTCGTCAGCTGTGCGCCACGAGACGGCGGTGCTCCGACCGGCGAGTTGGCGGAGAGACCGGATGTCGTCTTGATCGTGCTCGACACGTTCCGCCCGGACCACTTGGGCTTTAACGGCTACAACCGCAGTACGGCGCCGTTTCTCGAAGCGTTGATGGAGCGGTCAGCAGTTTTTACTCGAGCTTTCTCGACCTCGTCGTGGACCGCTCCAGCGACCAGTTCACTGTTTACCGGCTTGTATCCGATGCGTCACGGAGTGACGGAAGGGTTCCTCGCACATCGTCGGCGCTCTGCCGCTCTAGAGGATCTGATTGGCGAAAAGATGTCTCTCAATCGGCTACCTGAAGATGTCGAGACTTTGGCGGAGCTGTTGCAGAACTATGGTTATGCGACGTTCGGAGTGGCGACAAACATTAACATTGGTCACGAAATTGGATTTGATCGCGGTTTTGGGCGTTTCGCCAAAATGATTGAGACACCGGCTGTGGACGTTGTTTCGAAGATTTCAGAGTGGCGCGAGCAAATGCTCTCAGCGCGGCCCTACTTCCTCTATTTGCATTTCAACGATGTCCACAAACCTTACGAGACACGGGCGCCTTGGTACCTAGAAGGAGACGGCGACGAGGCTGGAGTCGCCGCTTACAATAGCGAGATCGGATACTTGGATTCGGTCATTGCCAAGTTGTTTGACGATTATGGTTGGGATCGCGAGACCCTGCTGGTGGTGGTATCCGATCATGGTGAGGAATTCGGTGAGCATGGCCAGTATGGTCATCGGTTCTCGCTCTACGATGAGTTGGTTCGCGTCCTATTCGTCATCTCAGGAAACGATGTCGGAATTCCGGCAGGGGTGATCAGGACTCCTGTCAGCCTGATTGACGTCATGCCTACCATCGTGGAGCTCGTCGGTGTAGAGCCTCCTGACGGAAGGGATGGCCACTCGGTAGCTGAATTGCTAGTGGGTAGGTCTTTATTGGACAGTTCTTCAGCGGTGAGCACCTCAACAGGCAATGCCAGAGCGCTGCAGCGTCGGACACTGTTTGCCCACCGAATGAATCGGCGACCCCGGGAGGCGAGAGAAGATCATCTGTGGACGGCTATCCGAATGCCCTGGAAGCTGGTGATGCCGCCGCAGGGGCATCCGCGGCTGTATCACCTTGGTGAAGATCCTGAAGAGCTTACAGATGTTTCCGAGGAGCACGTGGATGTCGCGGCAGGCTTGGCTGCCGAGCTTCTTGCTTTTCAGAGCACGGCTCGTCGTCAGGGTGAAAATATCGAGGTCGAGATTGATGAAGACACTCTCAAGACCCTGGAGTCTTTAGGCTACGTGGAGTGAACCTCCGACAATGAACACAGCTTGCGAAATCGAGCGCCATACCCCAAGGCGGGGTTTCACACATCTCCTGGTAACGTTGGCGCCGACGTTGCTGGTGCTGACATTGTTGGCGAGCTCGGGATGTACGGAGACACCGGTCCGGTCACGCGGAGTTATCCTGATCTCGGTGGATACCCTGCGCGCTGACCATTTGGGCTGTTATGGGTATTCGCGCGACACCAGCCCATTTATTGACTCGTTAGCATCCCGCGGGGTGCTGTTCGAGAATGCGTACGTTCAGTTGCCGGGCACTCTACCTTCCCACATGTCGATCTTCACTGGTCTGCATCCGGCCGAACACAATGTTTATCCGCCGGACGGAGTTCTGTCTGATCGCATCAAGACGCTGCCTGAGGTTTTTCTGGCTAATGGCTTCCGGACCGCAGGTCACACCGAGGGCGGCTACGTAAATGGCGACTTTGGCTTCGCTCGGGGTTTCAATGAGTTCAACGATCAAGCGTTGTTTATCGAGACCGATTTGGAGAGGACGTTCGCCCGAGGTCTCGAGTTCTTGCAGCGGCAGGCCAAAGAGGATCGTTTTTTCCTCTTCCTTCATACCTACTCTGTCCATGATCCCTACGCCGATCTACGGATGGAGTTGGCGCATTTTCCCCCAGCTTACGGCTCGCTCTATTGGCAAGGTGAGCCTCCCGAAGGGGCGGTGGAACCCACCGGGCCTCTGCTGACAAAGCTCAACGAGAGCAGCACACCGCCCAGTGCGGAAGTGACAGAATATTACCGAGCGGCATACGACGCCCAGATCCGTTATCTCGATGATGTTCTGAGTGGCTTTGTCGCAGCGCTCGAGGGCATGGGCCTGATGGACGAAGTGACGATCGTCCTGACATCAGATCATGGCGAAGAGCTAGGCGAGCACGGCAAGTTCCTCCATAGCCAAATCTATCGTGAGACGCTGCATGTGCCCTTGATTGTTCTCCACCCCGGTTTGGAAGGCGGTCGGCGCATTCGCGAATTAGTACAAAGCATCGACCTGGCGCCGACGCTCTACCAGCTTGCAGGAATCGAGTCCATTCCGCGAATGTCTGGGGCCAGCCTGGTGCCGCTACTGACCCATGGTGAGAATCCTGGGCCGCGTGAGGCGGTGGTCGAGAGTCTGGATGCGAGCCAGCGTCGAAGCCTTGTGCAACAGACGGAGGAGGGGGTCTTTCAATTGCTCTGGACGCGGCAAGAAAGCCGTGAAGATGGTCTCTGGATGTCACAGGAGGTCGTCTTTGACACGTTTGATGAAACGTTTGTTGCCAGCGTCGAGAGCTTTCATCGCCCGCGCCGTCTGGAAGTTTTGGTAGATGGCCAGCCTTACGATGAGGTGGGACTCGAACTAACGAAAGACCGCCGCGGTGTCTGGGTCTCTCGCGATGTCAGCTATGGCCGTCGCAGCGACCAGGTTGAGATCGAGTTGCAGAGCTTCCATCGTGAGCGCCGGATCGAGGTTTTCGTCGGCGGAGACAAGCTTGATGTCATGGTACAGCAGGCGCCTGCCGTAAGCTCGGACGACGAAGGCAGCTGGCGGCTAGCGGCTGAGCGACCAGGCGAGGCGGAGATTGGTCTGGTGCCTTCGGTCCTGAGATTTGACCTGTCGTCGTTTAGCGATCGTCGTACCGTGACGTTGCGGTCCGACAGTTGCGACTCGCCTGCCGAGTTGGGGCTTAGTGAAGATCGGCGCTGTTTGTCGTTTCAGGTGCTGCAGACTTGGGGGATCGAGGGAGCACGCGAGACGGCAGAGGAGCTGTGGATCCCGACAGATCCGCGAAGGCTGTTCCTCGAACTGCCACGTGGACAGCAGAAGAAGCGTGTGACGCTGCGAGCCTTGAGCTGTGATTCGCCGGCGAACTTGGGGCTTGGTGACGACGGTCGTTGCCTTTCTTTGTGGCTTGCGACGCCCGATTTATGGCGGATCGAACTTTACGAGAATGACCGAGATCCCAGACAGCAACGGGATGTCAGCGCCGAACGGTCGGACTTGAGTCGCTCAATGCTTCGGGCGTTGAATCGGCATCGTCCCGAACCGGTCGCGCCAGCGGCAACTCGTGAGTTGGGGCCGGAGATCGAGTCGCGGCTGCGAGCATTGGGCTACCTACCCTGACGCCTGGCGCCATGCGTATTCTTTTTGTTACGACTAGGCCACCTTGGCCAATTCGGCGCGGCGATCAGGCCCGCACGGCGGGCTGGGTCGAGCAACTCAGTATGCGGCATACCGTTGCGATCGTCAGTCAGCGCCCGCCTCGTTTTCCCCCTGCGGTCTTTCCGCAACAGGTTGATGGCTACGAGGTTCTGCTGAGTCGATTTCGGATGGGGAGCTCCTTATGGCGGAGTGGGGCTTATCCGATACAGGCTGCGATCCACTACCAGGCGCGACTCGAGAAGGAAGTCGGGAGGGTAAGGGAAGGCTTCAAGCCAGATGTTGTCGTGCTAGTTCTATCGCGCTTGGGTTGGCTAGCCCCGGCAATCCGCGACTGTCCAGTGGTTCTCGATTTGGTCGATTCTCTGGCCCTCAACATGCGTAACCGTGCGACGCGCCAGCCTTGGCTCCGTCCTCTCTGGAACTGGGAAGCTTGGCGGCTCGAAAAATGGGATCATCAATTGGTGAGCCGAGTCGCTCGGGCGACAGTTGTTAGTGAGCGAGACAAAGTTGCGCTGTGCGCCGGTAGCGGCATCTCCGGTGAGGCTATCCGGGTGGTCCCCTTCGGGGTCAATGTATGCGACGCCCCGACCTTTGATCCGGGTGCCGACCCGGTTGTTCTTTTGTCGGGAAACCTCGGCTATTTCCCAACTCGTGAGGGCGCTTTGTGGTTTGGGCGAGAAGTTTGGCCGAAGATCAGGCAGACGCTACCCAAAGCCCGCTGGTTGGTTGCTGGGGCCCGCCCTACACGTGCTGTGCAACGCTTGGGGCGGATCCCTGGGGTCGAGATTCTGGCCGACCCAGGAGATCTTTCGGCAGTTCGTAAGGCTTCGCGAGTGGCGATCGCACCGATGCGTTCCGGTTCTGGCACACCCATCAAGATTCTGGAAGCGATGGCGGAAGGTGTGCCGGTTGTGGCGACGCCGGAGGCGGCGGCCGGCCTCGATGGTCTGGCCGGTAACGAGCTTCGGATCGCGGAGGATCCCAAGACGTTTGCCGCATCTGTTACTGAGCTCTTGAAGGACTCTGCAGCGG
This sequence comes from Acidobacteriota bacterium, assembly GCA_029263355.1. Taxonomy (GTDB): domain Bacteria; phylum Acidobacteriota; class Thermoanaerobaculia; order Multivoradales; family J023; genus JAAELT01. The sequence continues at coordinate 6,679 of JAJCXQ010000059.1, forward strand.
CGGAGAAACAGGCGGCCCAAGGCTGGTCGTGGGTCCGAGGTCGGCACGCTCTTGGATTAGTAGCTCATCGCTTCGAGAGCGTCCTTGAGGCAGCGATAACGAGCCGTCAGAGTCACTGACGCCGGACGCCGACAAGGGCCGTGTTGACAGTCCTCAACAGCGTTAGGAGATACAAGCGCATCGAACGCTCTCGAATGAAGTAGAGGTCGTACTCTAGTTTGCGTCGATGATCCTCGAGTTCTCTGGCATAGGTGACGTTGACTTGGGCCCAGCCGGTGATCCCGGGTAGGACGGCGGTCCGAAAGGCATAGTAGGGAATCTTCTCGGTCAGCCGGGCGACGAATTCCGGACGCTCGGGCCGCGGGCCGACCAACGACATCTCACCTTTGAGAACATTGAGAAGTTGTGGTAGTTCGTCGATACGAAAGCGTCGGAGCAGGTCACCAAAACGAATGGTACGTGGATCACGTTCAGCGGCGAACTCTGGACCGCGGGCTTCAGCATCGCGATCCATCGTGCGCAGTTTGAACATCGTGAATCTCCGGCCGAATTGTCCAACACGGTTTTGCTGGTAAAGCACCGGGAAACCGTCGGTAAGGACGACGAGCAGCGCTGCCAACAAGAAAAGCGGTGCAGACAGGATCAATATCAGGATCGCGAGCAAGATATCGGCGATGCGAGTCATGCGGTTGAAAAGTGTCCAATGGACACCGCCGAATCCCGGTTGGTGGAGGAAGATCGCAGGGTTCAAGGCTTCGAGAGGTAGCCGCTCCTCGAGCCACGCCCAGATTTCGGAGGCTGCGACGACTGGAACGCCAGAGAAATGCAAGCTAGCGAGATCATGCCGCATTTCCTGGGTATGCTCGACGCCGCTGGCGAGCACGACTATGGAGGCACCGCTGCGACGAGTCTCGCCCGGGACATGGTCAGGGTCGAGACCAGAGGCGTCGATCGCGGTCCATGGTGCCGATGGACGAGAGCTCAGATCATGGCAGAACTTTTGAACGTCTTCAGGACTGCCGACGGTGAGTGCCGGGAATCGTGTTCTTCGTCGGAGGCGCCAGGTTAGGAGCCAGCGGCTTGCAATCAGCAAGGTCGACCAGCCAGCAGTGGTCAGCAGCAAGACACCACGGCCATAAGCCCAAGTTGGTCGCAAGTAGGTTGCAAGGACAACGGCCATCGACCAAGCTCCGGCGACAACCAGCACCCGGATGATCACTTCTCGTCGCCGGTGCAGCGCTTCTGGCTCGTAGAGTTCAGCAGCTGCGGCCAAACCGAAGCTGGTCACCAGAGCCCACAGGAGCAGCCCGGGGCTCTCCAGCAGGTGCTGCCATTTTTCTGCTCGTATCTGGGCGGGAAACCTGAGTTGGTGAGCCAGCCAGATGGCTACAACCATCGCACAGAGATCGACCACCGCAAGAAAGGTGCGCAGTCGACCGGTATAGGGTAGGTAGGCAGACATGGCAGACTCGAGTAAGAAGCTCTAGCTGACGGTCGCTGAGAATCAGAGAGCGGTCACGCGGATGACTTCTTCGAAGGTCGTCACACCGTCTGCCAGTTTGCGCAGGGCTGATTGTCGAAGCGTCTTCATGCCGGCGCGAACTGCTTCTCGTTTGATTTTCGAGGCTTCGGTTCCGTCGATGATCAGTTCCTGGACTTTGTCGTCGATCGGTAGTATCTCAAAGATACCGCTACGTCCTAGATAACCGGTCTGGCGACACTCGAAGCAGCCTTCGCCCTCATGGACTTTGATTTGTTTCCCTGCGGGAACAGAGAGCCTCAAAGCGTCCGCTTCGTCCTTGTTCAGGGAGCGATCAGTGATGCAGTGGTGACAGATCTTTCGGACCAGGCGTTGGGCCATGGTGCCGATCAAGGTTGATGCGATGAGAAAGGTCTCGATACCGAGGTCTTCGAGACGTGAGATCGAAGAGGTTGCGTCGTTGGTGTGCAGAGTCGAGAAGACCAAGTGTCCGGTCAATGCTGCTTGGATGGCGTATTGTGCCGTTTCAGCATCGCGAATCTCGCCAACCATGATGATGTCAGGATCTTGCCGCAGGATGTGGCGAAGCGCGGAAGCGTAGGTAATACCGATCTGGTTGTTGATTGCGGTCTGGTTGAAGGTGTCATAAACCATCTCGATCGGATCTTCGATCGTTGTGACGTTCTTTTCCCTAGTCGCGATCGATTTGAGCGCCGAGTAGAGCGTCGTCGTTTTGCCCGAGCCTGTCGGTCCGGTAATCAGAATGATGCCGTGCGGCTTGGCGATGAAGTCTGCGAACAGCCCGAGTTCTTCGGGGTAGAAACCCAAACCAGTTAGGTCTTGAAGTAGGACCTCGGGGTCGAAGATACGCATGACGATTTTCTCGCCAAAGGCCACTGGAAGGGTCGAAACCCTGAGCTCGACCTCGCGTTCCCTGCGAACCGTTTTGATCCGTCCGTCTTGTGGCTTACGCTTCTCAGCGATGTCCAGCCGCGACATCGTTTTGATTCGACTGACCACCGCTCGATGGACGACACGCGGAATGTGTTGAATATCGTGGAGGACACCGTCGATCCGAAAGCGGATCAATCCCTGATCGCGCTTGGGCTCGATGTGGATGTCGCTAGCCCTCGAGTCATAGGCATGCTGCAGCATGTATTCGACCGCGTGAACAATGTGTTGATCACTGGATTCGATCTCTGCTTCGTTCTTGAGGTGGACCAGTTGTTCGAGATTGCCGAGGTCGATACCACCACCAAGATCACGTTCAGCTTTGATCACCGATTGCCTCAGGCCGTAGAACTCCGTCAGGGCCTTGAGGATCTCAGGTTCAGATGCCACGACAACGGAAAGGTCGCGACCTGCAAGTCGTTTGAAAGAGTCGATCGCCTCGAGGTCGAATGGATTGGCGCAAGCCACCTTCAAGACGCCGTCGACGTACTCCATGGGGATCATCCGGTGGCGCTTGGCGAAGGGACGCGAAATTTTCTCTTCAATAAGATCCGCGTCCAACTTCAGAGTGTCGATCCGGACCCGTTCGAGTCCGGCGTCACGAGCTATGGCATCGGCGATGACCTGTTCGTCGATCCGTTTTTTGCTGTCTGCATTGCTCCGAAAGCCCTGTTGCACGATGAGATCGTAGGCAACAGATCTTTGCTCATAAGCCTTGGGAGAACGCAGGTGTCGGGGCATTTTCTGCGTCGCCTGCTTCAGCTCCGTAGCTTGTGCCTGGCTCAAGAGCTTCTGGCGCAAAAGGACGTTGGTGACGAGATCTGGAGTCAAGTACACGAGATAGCCATCCGGTCTCTTGAGATCTTAGAGTGTGCTTTTTGCAGTTGTAGGTAGGTGCTGAGTGGATCTTATCGGAGCTGGGATCTCTTGGGTTGTTATCGGCAAGGACTGTAGGATCCGTGAAAACGGCAGGAATATGGGGGAGCGGCGGTGTGAATGAGTCCCGTGAGAGACTCATGATGCTGTAGAAGGGATACGATGACGATGAAAACTGGAGCAAAACACCTGGTGGCGGGGAGAGAAATGATGCCTAAAGCAGCGATTATACTTTTTATTGAGATCCAGTAGATGGTCACGTGGCAAAAATTGAAATCTCTATTGAGCTTTTTATCAGCATCAGTAGAATTGCGAGCATTATGATGACCGTTGAAAGAGAGCTCGATCGTGTCTTGACCCTTCTTCGCAACAAGATTCGAGAACGCGGTTTCACGCAGCTCGAAGTCCAAGAGGCTCTGGGATGGGGGCGAAGCTACATCAGCCAGCTGCTGACGAAACAAAAGTCTTTGCGTGTCGAGCAGGTGCTGCTGATCCTCAATGTCATTGGGGTGGATCCCAGTGAATTCTTCGGAGAGCTGTACCACTTCCCGGCCGCCGGGCTACCGGCAAGCAGCGCGTCTGGCTTCTCGCGTTACGCCAGCAGCTCGCCACAGTATGGTAGAGAAGCCGGGTCCAACGCGGAGGCTGGAAGTGGAGAGGAGGTCAGTCGCAATTTCCATGAGTTGCGTTCCCTTCTCCGTGGTCTCTTGTGGCTCTTGACGGACAAGGGGATCCTCGATGCCGATGAGCTCAGTACCGCCGTCAGCAGCTCTTCGAGCGAATCACCCGACTTTGGTTCAGACAGCAGCTAACGAATTGACTAGACGATATCGACTCGCCTAGTGAATAGGTCGTCCATTAGGGCTTGCTTCATCTTGACCAGGCCTTCGAGATTCGAGCGCTCGAGGGATTCCATCTCGGATACGAAAAGCGCCCGGGCGGCGATGTGACGCTGCTCGTCATAGGGCGGAACTGGGACAGCATGGCTGCTGATATCTGCTTTTCGGACATGTAACAAGCTGGCCTTGAAACCCTGAGCTCGGTCTTCAATTTTGCGCGTAATTTGACGCAGAGTTTCGTAGAGCCACATGATATCTACGGACTCATGCGGGCGTACTCGATAGATGTGCTGATTGAGAACGCCCGTCGGCCCGTCCCAGATGCGAGGTCCAAAAGAGACCCCTTTGACCCCGGCCCAGGCGAAAAGCAACTCTCCAGTTTCAACTGTGCAGCCAACTTTTGGTTGGCCAGCGAAGTGTTTGAATTCGCGCGAGCCGTTGAGGTTCTGAATACGGATAATCGGCAACCCGTGGTCAGACCATTCGGAAGCCTTGAAGACTTGCCCGTTGGAAAATGTGCAGAGATCTCCTAGTGGGCGCTCGCTCCAGGTTTCTGGTACTTCTCGCTGGTTGGAGTCAGGGGGCTGGCGAGCTAGTCCTTGGAATAGAAGATGCTGTATAAAACCTTGCCTGACAATCTTAGTCTGCTCGATGACTCGCCGGGTGGCGTGGATGGTGTTGTCGACGGAATCAAGAACGTCGGCGATTCTCTCCTGTACTCGGAGTGGCGGAACGTTGATCGGCAAGCCCGAGAGAATCCTGGTGTTGAGGTTCTGCATCGTCTGGCCGACGGCGTTGGCGCTCAGCCAAGCGACCGTGGTTGGCCATTGCAGAAACTGGATCAGGAACTTCGGATCAACGGTCGGCAGCAGGCGTGCGCGAAAGCATCCAGTGCCACAGACCCAACCCGTCTCTGTCGGCGTCACCAATGCACAACGTCCAATTTTGCCTCGTCGAGCCAAGACGATGTCGCCGGCTTCAAGTTGATACTTGTCAAGTTCGGCGGCCTTCTCAGGAGTCACTCTGGAAAGGCTGGCAGTTGAGATCATGTTGTCGGCAAAATCCCTGGGCATTACAACAGGCACACCGTCTGAAACGTAGTCTGCGGCGTGGAGTTGACTGCCGAACGGACCAGTCTGCAAACCAATAGTTTCCAAGACGATGTCTTTGAGACGACGACGCTGCCAATCGTCAGACTGTGGTAGAGATTGTTGTTGATTCAAAATAGAGATAATTCTTTTAGAGACAATAATTCGAGATTTGTTTCGATGTGAGCAACTTTGTCTCCTCAGTGCTTATCTTCTTGATTCACGGCCTCGCCGTGCTGTAGGTACAAGCCTACTCATGAAGTCTTTCACAGAAGACCCACCGCATGGCAAGATTGTCATCGACCGGTCTACTGGGCGGCGACAACTCGACTGATGGCCGAGCCTCGGGCCGCAGGATTCTTGGAAACCGGGTTTGCTCCAAACCCATCGCCGGCTTGGACAGGATTTTTTTAGGCGGTGCGGACGCTACCGGTGAAGAGATCTTTGGCCAGGCCCTGCTTGAGTCGCATCAGGCTGTCCAGAATCGACTGCTCGACTCTTGCCACCCTTGCCAGTTCTTGAGACTGGGTGCTGATCCACTTCTGCACTTCAAGCGGAGGAACAGGGACTCGATACTCTGAGATGTCTGCCTTGCGGACGTGTAGCAGGCTCGCTTTGAAGCCTTGGGCGCGTTCTTCGAGTTTATGCGTGATCAGGCGCAGGGCTTCGAAGAGCCATTCTTTGACGACGTGTTTGTGTGGCTCCACCCGAAAGATATGCTGGTTGAGGACGCCTTTCGGTCCTGACCAGATCCGAGGTCCGAACGAAGAGTCTTTGACCCCAGCCCATGCAAACAACAGATCACCCTTGTTCACGATCCACCGGGGCGAAGGGTGGCCACTGAAGTAGTTGAACGTGCGAGATCCGTTCAGATTCCGGATGCGGATAATGGGCCACCCTTTCGGGGATCGATCTTTGGCTTTGAATGCATGACCATTTGACATCCTGCAAAGTGAGCTAATGGTTCGAACCTGCCAATCTGTCGGAACCAGTTGGCCACCTGGAAGCTCTGAGCAGCGAGAGTTGGAGCCACGGGTGAGCATCTGTCGCAGAAAACCGTTGCGAACTCTTTCGATCTGGGCGACTACTTGCCGGGTGGAGGCAATGGCTCCGTCAGTAGCCTCGAGTATCTCGGCAATACGCTGTTGCTCTCGAATGGGTGGAAGACTGAGCGGAACCTTGGCGAGGATCCGTGTGTTGAGACTCGGCAAAGTCTGGCCTACCGCCTGGTCCTCCAACCATTCGCAGGTAACCGACCAGCGAAGATACTGAGTGAGAAAACCGCCATCGATTTGTCCGTTCGGCCGAATCCGCAGACTACCTGTTCCACAGATCCAGCCTGCTTCTCTCGGCCGAACGCGTGCGCAGCGCCCCATCTCACCGCGTCGAGCTAAAATGATATCTCCGTCGCGCAAGCGGTGCATCGGAAGCTCCTGAGCCTTCTTGACACTGATACGCGCTGCTTTCTTCTGGCTGATCGTACCGCCAAGTAGGTCTCTGGGCATGACGACCGGGATGCCGCTCGTGACGTAGTCAGCGGCCTTCAGCTGGTTACCGAACGGGCCGGTCTGCAGAGACTTGTGATCGCCAACAATGTCGCCGAGAGTGGTCCGTAGCCAATCTGTTTTAGTCGTCATACCCAAGCTCGGCCATGAGGTCCATCATCTTCAACTCTGCTTCGTCGCGTTGTTCACGCAGTCCACGTAGTGCTTCGAGCTCGGCCGGCATGTCGACGGCTTCGGCCTCCGGCGCGGTAGCGACGTAGCGAGAGATATTGAGGTTATGGTCGTTGGTCCGGATCTCGTCGAGGTCGACGACGCGGGCGAATCGTTCGTGATCCTCGAAGGCGTGAAAAGCGGCGGCCAGTCGTTGGACGTTGGCGTCGGAGAGATGGTTCTGATTCTTACTTTCGGTGCGCTCGGAATCGCCCTGAACAAAGAGCACGCGCCCGTGTCGCGCTGGCTGCTTGCGACGGTTGATAATCAACACGCAAGCGGAGATCCCAGTGCCGTAGAAGAGGTTGGGGGCCAGGCCGATAATGGCTTCGATAAGATCATCTTCGATCAGACCGCGGCGGATAATCTCCTCGACGCCGCGGCGAAAGAGGATGCCGTGGGGCACGACGACCCCGAGCATGCCGTCGTGGGCGAGACTAGCGAGCATGTGCTGTACGAACGCCAGGTCGCCATAAGAGGGCGGCGGACATCCATAGATGTCGCGGCCAAAAGGATCGCCAACACTCCACTCCTGATGTCCCCAGTTCTTCAGTGAGAAGGGAGGGTTGGCGAGCACTCGATCGAAGTGACGTAGACGGCGCTTGGAGCCGAAGTGCTTGGGGTGGCGGAGGGTGTCTCCACGCACCACCTGAGCCTCGTCGATATCGTGCAAGAAGAGGTTCATCTGACAGATGGCCCAGGTGTTGAGATTCATTTCCTGGCCACAGAGCTCGAGGGTCTTGGGGTCGGCGTTGTGGCGCTCGAGGAAGCGGACGGTTTCGAGCAGCATACCGCCGGAGCCACAGGCGGGATCGTAAATCGACATGCCTTCACGGGGCTGCAAGCATTCGACGATCAGGCGTACGACCTGCTTCGGAGTGTAGAACTCGCCGCCCTTCTTGCCAGCGTCATCGGCGAATTGGCCGATGAGGTACTCATAGGCGTTGCCGAGCATGTCGGGTTCAACGTCCGAGTTGCGCAGCCGATGTTTCTCGAAGTGGTCGAGCAATAGCTCGAGAGTGGCGTCCGGGAAGCGGTCTCGGTTGTCAAAGTTGACATCCTGGAAGACTCCCATCAATCTCGGGTTGCCTTTTTCAATAGCACGCAACGCGGTGTTTAGATGGTGCCCAATATCGTGTTTGTGCTGACGAATAGCTTTCCAGGCGG
>JAJCXQ010000060.1 GCA_029263355.1 Acidobacteriota bacterium
GGTCGTCGAAGCCGGCGCCCTTGGCGATGCGCTTGAAGGTCGCATCGTCACCGGTCTCGGGGCCGATGTAGAGCAAAGTCAGCCCCAACTCGCGCAGGCGTCTAAGCTCGCTCTCGCTCTTGGCGTTGAGGTTCATCGCCGTGGCGTAGGCGCTCACCCGCACAAGCCGCGGGAAGGTCTCGCGGCAGGCTTCGAGGATCGGCTGCCATTGCGCCAGGTCCATCACCAGGGCGTCGCCGTCGGCGACGAACACCTTGCGCACTTCCTCGCCGTAGGCCGCTCCCGCCGCCCTCACGTCGGCCAGGATCTGGTCGAGGGCGCGGACGCGGAATGTCTTGGCCCGGTACATGTCGCAGTAGGTGCAATGGTTCCACGAGCAGCCGACGGTCGCCTGCAGGATGTAGGACCGCGCCTCGCTGGGCGGGCGGTAGATGGTGCCTTCGTAACGCATCGTAGGAATGTCTCCGGCCGAAGCCTACCTTAGGCGGCGGCCGGATGCTTCAACGCAGCCAGCCAAATAGGTGCCGGCAGCCAAATAAGTGCCTGGTGCCAGGGGCCGCCAACATGGTGCCGCCAACATGGCGCCACCCGATTCGGGAATCTTGGCTTCAGGAACCTTGATTCGGATCCCGGCTTCCAGTCACCGGATGCTAAACTGTGCAATCTGAAGGTTGAACCTTCAAATTGCACGCATTTTTTGCCTCCAAGACCGCCCCAACAGCCGCCATGATCGACCGAACTCTCCGCGATCACCTGCTGCAACTTTTTGCCAGCTACCCCGTCGTCACCATCACCGGGCCACGACAAGCCGGCAAGACGACGCTGTGCCGGGAAGCTCTGCCGGATCTCGAATACGTCAACCTGGAGCGACCCGACCTGCGTGAGATGGCGACGGAGGATCCCCGTGGCTTCCTGCGCCGATACTCGGAAGGCGTTATCTTCGACGAGATCCAGAGGGCGCCGGACTTGGTTTCCTACCTGCAAGTGTTGGTGGACGAGAAACGCCGCAACAGCCTCTTCGTGCTCACCAGTAGCCAGCAATTCCGGGTCTCCCAAACCATCAGTCAATCCCTCGCCGGGCGCACCGCCCTGCTGCGCCTGTTGCCGTTTTCGATTTCCGAGGTCCGCGGCGCAAACCCCGATCTAACCATTGAGGACATGATCTACGGTGGCTTCTACCCGCGGATCCATGACCAGAACCTCCAGCCGACGCAAGCGCTCGGTGACTACTTCGAAACCTATGTCGAGCGTGATGTGCGACAGCTCAGCGAGATCCGCAATCTCACCGGCTTTCAACGCTTCGTGCGCTTGTGTGCCGGCCGCGTCGGGCAGCTCTTGAATCTCCACAGCTTGGGCAGCGACGCCGGGGTCTCCCACACCACGGCCCGCGAGTGGCTGAGCGTGCTCGAAGCTTCGTTCTTGGTGTTCCGCCTCGAGCCCTACCACGCCAACCTCTCCAAGCGGCTGATCAAGTCGCCCAAGCTCTATTTCTATGATGTCGGCCTGGCCGCCTTTCTCCTCGGCATCGAGAATCCTGGCCAGATCTTCAGCCACCCGCTCCGTGGAGCCTTGTTCGAGAACCTGGTTGTAGCCGAAGCCCTCAAGCATCGGTTTCACCGGGGCAAACGCAACAACCTTTGCTTCTATCGTGACGCTCGCGGCCATGAAGTGGATCTGCTCTACCAACTCGCTCACCGTATCGTGGCGATCGAGATCAAATCGGGGGAGACCCTGTCCAAGAGCCACCTCCAGGGTCTCACCAAGCTTCGACGCATCCTCGGCGACACCATCCTGCGCGATGTTCTGGTCTACGCTGGCGAAGGAGGCTTCGAGCAACAAGGCGTCTACATTAGGGACCCGGCAGGCCTGGAGCCCATGCTGACCGAGCTCGATCAGCTGGCGACCCACGGCGAACCGTAGACACCGCCGCCACCCGACCCCTAAGTCTCAACAACCTCCCCCTCCAACCCCTCGCCAACCTCGACCCCACCAACCCCAACCCACCGCCTCGCCAACTTCCGAACCCCCCGATCCACCAGGATCGCCCGCAGCTCACCATTTTCCACACTCGCCAACCCATCCTCCAACCCATCCAACTCCGCAAGCTCCGAGCTAGCCGCCAGCACCGCATTGCGAACCAACACCAGCAGCGGCGCCATCTCCATCGCCCGTTCGACGCTCACGGGCTGGCCCCGGTAATAAAGCTCGAGGGGAGCACCATCTGTGAGGACGACGCCACTGAGGACGCAGCGCGGCCGCGGGTGAGGGTAGCGCGGGCCGAGGGTGATGGTGGGGGCGTGGACGTCGGGACCGCGACGCCACAGCAGGGGATCGCAGCCGATGAGGCGGGCGATGGGCTCCTGAGGAGCGGTGGGCGGACCTCCGGTGCGCCGCACGAGCTCGACGTCGCCGTTGGGGGCGATCTGGAGCTGTAGCCCGGGGCCGCAAATCTGGAGGGCGGTCTCGGCTTGGTTGAGGGCGGTTTGGAGGGGAATGAGGTTGATGTCGGGGGCGGACTGACGTGGTTCGACAGATGCTTTGTGTCTCTTCATTTTGCGTTGATCTCCGCTCAAGAGTGTTCAAGATTTGGGCTGTGAGATCAAGGTAATGGGGAGAAAAGCCTCAAATGCTCCCAATCTGGCATCTTTTGAGGGTGATTTGGTCGAAATGAATCAGACTGGTAATGTGCACGATCATGAAAATTCCAGACGCGATGGCGCAGTTGGATCGGCTACTCGAACGGGAGTTGCCGCAGCATGGGGATGTGGAGCGGGTGGAGCGTCGGATGGGGCACAGCAAGGGCTACCTGAGGAAGCTGCGGAACAAGAATTGGAATGTGTTGCTGGTGACGTTGCTGGAGGTGTTAGAGGGGCTGGACATTCCGCCGGGGGTGTTTTTCGGACGGTTGTTCGATGTCCAGTCGGATCCGGAGAGCTGCTTGTTGGCGATCGAGCGGCAGAGCGGCGAGACGCCGGTGCTGGCGGCGTTGGAGAAGGCGACGGCGAGGCTGGCGCGGTCGGAGCCACGGGTGGCGGCGGAGGACGTTGGGAGGCGGGCGCGTTTGGAGGATCTGACGCGGTCGTCGCGATCCGATCAGTGTAAACGTCTGCGGTCGACGCAGAAGTTCCAGGCGCTCGACTTTCTGCAGCGTTATCTGGACTATCTCGATCGTCTGCGTTACGAGCAGGCGGACAACGCGGCCAAGATCGCAGAGACGGTGGCGACGGGGGTGGTGGAGTTGGTGGTGTGCAGCCCGACGGAGCGACTGGAGCTGCAGTGTAAAGCGCTCGGCGTTTATGGCTCGTCGGCGCGGCTGTTGGGGCAGTTCACGCCGGCGGCGCGGGCGATTCGGTTGGGGATGAAATTGGCGCAGCGGCATGATCTGGAGGTCTCCTACGCGGAACTACTGCAGCGCGGCGCCTATGTGCTCCATGACCACGGAGAATACGACCGTGCATTGGGACTGCTGCAAGATGCGCAGGTGATCTATTCGGATTTAGGCTTGGAAAAGTCCCTCGGAATGGCGCTGGTGGATCGCGGCATTATGCTGGGGCAAAAGGGGGACTACCAGCGGGCTCAGCGGGTTTTTCGGCAAGCTCTAGAGACTCTTCCGCTAAGACCAGGGACATGCTGTCGATCTCGGCTGGCCTCACTCCACGGTATCGCGGTGGCACAGCGCCATCTCGGCGAGCTCGATGCGGCGGAGACGTCTCTTGACGAGGCGTTGGCCTATGCCAGCGCGCAGAGTGGGGCAGTCGTTGGTAAGCTGATCTGGCTGCAAGGCATGATTGCGAGCGATCGCCAAGAGCATGCCGAGGCCGAGTTGTTGCTTCTTGAGGCCCTGCGGCTGTTCACGGCGTGTGACGATCCCCTGGACGTTGCGCTGGTGAGTCTCGGCTTGATGAAGGCCTTGCTCGCGCAGGACAAGGGCCAGGAAGCGGTCGGCCTGGCCAAGCAGATGACAGCGTTGTTGAAACGGTTCAAGGGTAACCAACTTGCCGAGGGGGCGCTGGTGGAGCTGATCGAAGGTGGCCTCCGAGGCGAGGTCAGTGTCGAGTTGGTGGAACGGGTTGCGGCGAACCTCGCCAAAGGCGGGCCGTTGCCGGACCGAGTCCGGCACTAGGCCCCAGGGGGATTTTCGCCGACCAGGTACCCTGTAAGGAGAGTAGCCAGGGTGGCTTGCCGCCACCCGGGCTGACTCTCCAGTACTCCTAGCCGTGGGGTTCGATGAAAGGCCCTGCTTGGCACAACCCATAGGACATCGGTCTGCTCCTTCCACGGCGGGTCGCGTGGTGGCGGCACTGCCTACGACGCCCGCCCTTTGGAGGGACCCTAGCGACATATCTCGCCGGTGACGAGATCTCTTCGTGGGGTGGGAGGGGATCTCCCTGGGTTCTGGAGAGGGCAATCTCCACCCAAAACCCAACCAAAATCTCCCAATCCGGGCGATTTTGCAAAAAAGAGCAAATTTCTTGATTGCCGAAAACGGCCTCAAATGCGCCCGATCCGGGCGCATTTGAAGCCGAATCGCAAGTCGGTGCGTTTTCGTGTCTCTTTATAAGGTTGAAAAATGCTTTCAAACAAAAGATAGCTCTATTTTTTGCGGTCGCTGGAATTTCGCTCACCAGATTTCTACGATGCAACCGAGTTGAGCGATCGAACACTTCACCCACCACCCAAGGGAGATGACGATGCAGTCCAAGATGGTTTTGAAACGACAGCAGCAGAGCCGGCGGCTGGCCGCTGAGCTGAAAGTTCAGCTGGCTGGCGACGAGGGCCTCGGGGTCCGGCAGCTCCTGACCGAGATGACCTCGCAGACGGGATTGGCGCAGCGACTTGAAGAGACTCAGCACGAGCTGGCGGTGGCCGACGCGCGGCACGCCCAGCGAGTGGCGGCGGTGAAAGCCGCCAGGGGCCTTCGCGACCTGGAAGCGGAGCGGTTGCGCACGCGCCTGATCGAGTCTCGCCAGAGGCTGCGGGCTCTCGGCCATAAGGGTGAAGACCAGCTGCTGTTCAGCCCGTCGATCCCGCTCGTGCCTTATCAGATTTGGCAGCAGGCCAGCCAAGCGCAAGCTTATCTGCGGCAGGCCGAACCGGACCTGGCCGCCGGGGTGCTCGGCATTGAGATCGACCGCGGGGCTCTGGCCGAATCCCTCGAGGGTCCGATTCAGAATCTCGATACGGCCCTCAAGAAGCTGTCTTGGGAACGTGAGAAGGCGGCTTTGACCATTGCCCGGCGCAAAGAGATGGCGCGCCGAGTTGATGACCAGCTCCGCTTCGGCCGCTTGCTTTTGAACGTGTTACGCGAGCTGGCCCGCCAGTTGCCGCCACAACCGCCGCCCGCGCGCCCGCTTTGCTCCCAGGTCTCGCCCGTAGACCTGCCCGCCGCCTCGCTGCCTGTTTCAGCAGCACCGCCTGCTCCAGCAGCGCCGCCTGCTCCAGCAGTTCCGTCTGTCCCAGACGCCGCGTCTTCCTCAGACATCGTGCCTCTCTCCACCGGCGTCAACGCCGGTGCTAGGAGGCGACGCCGGCTGAAACCGGCCGCTTCGCGTCCGCCGCGGGCCGCCTGACGAGGGATCGTCGGGAGAGGTCGGCCGTGTGCAGCGAGCCGCCCTCCCCGCGCTGCCCCTGGATTCACTGAGTCCGGGTCGGCTGGCGCCGCAGTGTGCAGTTGCGCATTGAGCGGAACCAGCCGGCCTCGGTGCCGGGCAGGGGCCCGGCATTTCCCAAAACCGGAGGGCGCGGCTGCGCGTCGCGCCGTCCATCTGCCGGCTTTGGCCGGCGAAAAGGAGAGTTGATGAAACCCGAACGCACTCAATTCCGCCTCAGCCTGGTCCCGGAATGGAAGCTCGATCCGCGGCGCGGGTGGCTGACGCGCCGCTGCCAGCTGCTCTGTCACTCGGACGCGATGGTGTTTGCCGACCAAGTGTCCGACGTCGCCTGCAAGTTCGGTGAGTCGCCACTGATGGTGATCAACGGCCACGAAGTGACGATCCGCATCGGTGACGGTGAGAGTGGTGGCATCAGCGAGGGCGACTTTGATCTGGCGGAGCAGATCGACGAGCTGACGATCAAGTTCTGAGGCGGCTGTGACCGCTGACGAATCCCAACACACATTTGACCCAAGGAGAATCGAATGGCATCGAAGATGGTCACGAATCAACGCAAGCAATGCTTGCTAGTGTCGAGCGCGGCACTCGAGAGTAGTCGCTACCCGCGGGTGCAGGAAGGGTTGCTGCGGCGTTTTGCCGACGTCTTGCCCGAAGGCGTCACGGACCTCACCGTCACCCAAGTGCAGGAGCTGCTCGGCCAGGAGCTGGAGGCTCTGAACGACCGGACGATCACTGATGACAATCAGCACTTCCGGGAGTTAGTGACGGACTATGAGCTGCGCAATCGGCGCGACAAGCTGCTCTCGATCGTCCGCGAGAAGATGTTGAGGTTTCGCAACATCTTCGGCGGCAGCTTCGGCCCTGAGAGCAGCATTCTGTTGTTCGGCACGGTCGATCAGCGGATCCCCACCGATGCGACGACGACGCATCAAACCGGGATTCGGATGGTGGATTGGCTGCGCGATCCGACGTTGGCGGCGCCAGATGAGGTGGCGGGGGTAGTGATTGACCGTGAGGCGATGGCGCAGAGCTTGGAGCCCGACGTCAAAGCCCTCGGGCAAACCCTCGTCGCGCTCGGCAAGGAGCGCAATACCTCGGTCGACTCGTTGGTGAGCAAACGTCGATCGTTGGGGAACCTCGGAGGGCTCACCGACCAGGGCGGGCGTTTCATGGAGGCGCTGTACGACCTGGCCGGCATGGATGAGGAATCCGATCGGGTGCGACTGTCGTCGCATCAGTCGTCGTCGAAGGAGTCGGAGGCGTCAGAGCCGGATGTTGTTCCCGGTGACGGGTCCGGTGACGGGTCCGGTGAAGAGTCCGGAGACGGGAATGGTGACGGGTCCGGAGATGAAGAAGGTGGCGACGAGGGCGCCGATGCGGCCGATTCGACGGCGACCGATCCGGCTGGGTCGGGCGACCGGACCGCAGCGGTTTGATCTAGCCGACGGATCGGGCGGTTAGCGCGCGGGCTTGGTCCGTGCGTCGGGGGCGGTCGGCGGAGGCGTCGATCGCCCCTTTCTTGTGGCGATCGGAAATCCCCCCTAGCCCCCCTTTTTCAAAGTGGGGAACCGGATCCGGACTCTGGCTTCCCCCTTTGAAAAAGGGGGATTGAGGGGGATTTTCTTCAGGTGATCCGGTGTAGGGACCGACCTCGTGTCGGCCCGACGGGTGGACACAAAGTCCACCCCTACAAGGGAGGGGGAGCTGGCAACGATGAGGCGAAGGAGATGATGATGACAGCCAACAACATTTCGGTCACGACGATGGAGTTCTTGCGTGCCTTGATGCCGCAACCGCTGGTGATGGGACGCTGGGTGGTGGCGATACGGTCGAAGCGTGGTGGCAAGTGGACGGCGCATTGGGTGCATTCCTTGGAGACGGTGGCGCGGCTCGGTGCAGGGCGTCGCCAGGCCAACGATGTGTTCCTAGCGCCGGTGCCACAGGAGCCGAAGGTGGCGTTGAAGCAGGCGCGGAGTCGGCGGGCACGGGTCAATCTGGGGTCGGTGCCGGGGGCAGCGGCGGCGGCGTTGGTGCTGCCGGCGGTGTGGGTGCGACTCGAGGTTGCGAGGGAGGGGGAGGAGGATTTGCCGCCGGACCGGGCATCGGCGCTGGGGTTGTTGGCGGCGGTGCCGATGCCACCGTCGGTGGTGGTGGCCCACGGCGGTGGCTTCGACGTCTACTGGCTGTTGCGGCAGCCGTGGTCTTTGACGTCGGCGGACGATCGCCTAGCGGCGACACAGCTGTTGGCGCGGGTGCGCTCGGCGGTGGTTTCGGCGGCGGCGGATGAGGGTTGGCAGTTGGAGCCTGGGGTGGATCTTGCCGAGCGGTTGCGGCTGCCGGGTACCCTGGATCATCGCGGGTCGACGCCGGTGCCGGTGAGCGTCGAACGGTTTCCGTTGCCGGGGGAGGATCGGCGCGTCGACCCGGATGATTTTGCTCGCCTGCCAGCGCCCTCCGCGACCCCGCCGCGGTTACCCCGGCGAGCCATCGCGGCGTTGGCGAAGGCCGAGCCACCGGCGGCTTTTGAACCGATGTTCGACGGCTGTGGCTGGCTGCGGCATTGTTACCAGGAGCGAGCGGTGCTGCCAGCGGCGGAGTGGCGCGTCGTCTTGGGTCTGGCCGGCCGGTCGCAGACGCCGGAAGCCGACGGCCGTGCGTTGGCACACTGGATCTCGCAAGGGCATCCCGGCACCACCCGCGCAGTGACTGACGACGAGCTCGATCAAGCGTTGGCCACGCCGCCTCCGACTTGCGACCGGATCGCTCGTCGGTTGGGTGCGGCAGCGTGCGAGAGTTGTCCGCATCGTGGCGCCATCGCCAGCCCGCTGGAGCTCGGCCGGGGTCAAGGTGGTGCGGTTGATGACGGTTTGGAGTCGGCGGCCGCGCCGTCGAATGGGGATGAGGTGGCGGCGTCACTCGCCGGAGCGGAGATCCGGATCTACGGTGCGGACGGTGTGCTGCTGCGGGTCTGGGGGGCAGCGCCAAGCATGGCACCGGGGGTGGTGGCCACAGATGCCGCTGGTGGTGAGACGGTCGGATCCGTGCCGGTCTCGCCTCAGATGGCTCGCGCGGATTTTGTGGTTGGTCTGGGAGAGCTGCTGGCGGACCTCGGTGGCGCGGCCACTGCCCGCCAGATCGTCGAGCGTCTGGCGGCGCCGGCGTCGAGTGGGCGCTACCTTCGCTTGCGGGCGGGTCTGGCGGGGCTGGATCCGCGGTGGCGGGGTGGTCAAGCGGGAGCAGCGAGCCTTGGCTTGCTGTTGCGGCGTTATGCTGGCGAGGTGGTGGAAGGGGTCTGCATCGAGCGTTTGCACAAGACCTACCTCGGTGTGGTCTGGCGGGCTCAGTGGCAGGGGGGAGCCGTTGGGTGATCAGACTCCCCCAACCTACGGATTGCAGGACGGGCCTCAGAGACTCTTGCCGGCGAGAGTTCCGGCGCCTGCAAAAAATCTTGCGACAAGCTCGCGATTCGTGTCGAAATTCTCAGGTTCCAATCCGGATGAGTTTGGGCGTTCGTCCCTGGTTTCAGTAATACGGAACCAATTTTCGACCAACTTGTCTCTGGCCAGTACGATTGTCTAGACTACCGGACAATGTCTTCGAAAAATGATCGGGAGTTGCAAGAAGATCTAAAGAGATCGACTCTTTCCGGATCAAGTCTGTTAGAGCATATTAGTCCGCGAGTTTGTCCTATTCTTACGATCCTTTCTCATCCGGATCCGGATCGCGTCGGGGAAAGAGCTTCCCTATATGGTCTTCTTTCTGACAGAGAGGAGCGAATTTCTCGCTTAGAGCCACTTTTCGAATCTCCGAGAGGAGGAGCGGCGAGGCCACTGGCCGATTCTCACCTCAGCCGCAAAGCCATCACTTTGTCGCAATCGGGTGAACAAGCGGTCCTTCTTGATCGGGGTGCCTCGCCGATGTCAGTTGCCGTCGAGGGAAAAGAGGTCGAGAAGACTTTGACGCTCGTCGGTCAGTTGGAGCAGGGGTTAGTTCTCTTGCTAGCGGGAAGGGTTGTGCTCTTGCTTCATGAACTGGAGTTGGAAAACTCAGATAGGGCACTTTCTGCCGAGGACAGGGGCCCAAGAAATGGCCTGGGGTTGATTGGCGAGAGTCCTTCCCTTGCCCGGGTGCGACAGCAGATTCTCAAGGTCGCGGATCTTTCTGTCACGGTGCTAATCCGTGGAGAGACTGGTACTGGAAAAGAGTTGGTTGCGCGGTCAATTTATGAAAACAGCGATCGGAAAGACCTTCCCCTCGTCACCGTCAACATGGCGGCCATCACTCCTTCCCTTGCGGCGTCCGAGCTCTTTGGATCCGAGAAGGGCGCATTTACCGGAGCGCACCAACGTCGACAGGGCTATTTTCAGAAGGCAGGGGAAGGAACGATCTTCCTGGACGAAATCGGCGATGCACCCATAGAAGTTCAAGTGCTTTTGCTGCGGGCCCTCGAGACAGGAGAAATTCAACCGGTGGGAGGACGAACTGCCACCGCAAAACAGGTGAAGGCACGGATACTCGCCGCGACGGATTCGAACCTCGAGCAGGCGGTTTCTGATGGAAAGTTCAAATCTCCCCTGCTGCATCGTCTGAGTAGTTTCGAGATCGTTTTGCCGCCACTGCGGGAAAGGCGTGAAGATTTCGGGCGACTGTTCTTCTTCTTTCTAGAAAAATACTTCCGTGAGCTACTTGCCGGGAAAGCCGGCGGGCCGACCGCCTTCCCAAGAGTCTCGGCACGGCTCGTTGCCAAGCTGGCGACGTTCGACTGGCCTGGCAATGTGAGGCAGTTGGCCAATTTTGTTCGACAATTGGTCGTCGAAAGCCGAGGGCTCGAGGAAATTGGTCCTAGCGAAGGCGAAATCGCGGCTCTGGTGCGACAGGCGGGAGTTACGACTGCTTGCGCCATGCCTTCTCTTGGGCAACCCTCGAAGCCAGCCTTGGCCCGAAAGAGAATCTCTTACCGTGACACTGACGACGTCAACGAGGACGAATTGTTCCAGGCTATGAGATCTTGCGAGTGGCGGATCGGGGAAGCCGCTTCGATCCTCGGTGTCTCACGCCCTTCGCTCTACAACCTCATCGATAAATCGCCGCACTTGCGCAGAGCTACCGAGATCCGTCGCAAAGAGATCGCTGACAAGTTGAAGAGCGGTAAGACTCTCGATGAATTGGTTGCCGGATTTAAAGTATCGAAACGTGCACTCAAGCTGCGGATGAGAGACTTGGGGCTGCGCTGAGGGATGCCCCGTTGGGGAAAATAGGCTGGGGCGGAAGGAAGCCTTTTTGGACGAGTTGCCAAAGAAGATAGGACCTTATCGAATCGAGTCCCTTCTCGGACGGGGCGGGATGGGCGCGGTCTATGAAGCCTACGACGCGCGGCTCGAGCGACGGGTTGCGATCAAAGTCATCCAAGCGGAGCGGTCAGACCAAGAGGTGAGTCGGGCGCGCTTTCGGCGCGAGGCCTTGGCCGCGGCTGCCCTGAAAGATGCGGCCATCGTTCATGTCTACGATGTGGTGGGATTTGGCGATCAAGATTGCATTGTGATGGAGTTGGTGGAGGGGGAGACCCTCCGCGACGTCTTCGAGAAGAGGAGCTTGGGCGAGCCTGATGTCGCCGAGCTGGGAGCGGCTCTCGCCGGGGGCTTGGCCGAAGCCCATGGCAAGGGCATCATCCACCGTGACCTCAAGGCTGACAACGTGATGTTGTTGAGTAACGGCCAGGCCAAGATTCTCGACTTTGGGCTAGCTAAATACGCCTCCGGCCGTCAGGCCACCTCCCTTTCCGTTGACGGGCAACTCTTGGGCACGCCCTACGCCATGTCTCCCGAGCAGACCCGAGGAGAGACGGTGGACCATCGTTCGGACCTCTTCTCTCTCGGGGTCTTGCTCTACAACGCGTTGACCGGGATAAACCCTTTCCAGGGCAACAACATCACTGAGACCGTGGCGAGAATCCAAACGCAACGCCAAAGACCCGCCAGGGTCGTCAATCCCAAGGTGAGTGAGGAGCTCTCGGAATTCCTGGATCGTTTGCTCGCCAAAACAGCGAGGGATCGACCACGAAGCGCCAGTGAGGTGCGCAGCTTCTTTCGGCGCTTGGTGGGTCGTAGGAATCCAGACGATCGGGTTTCTCACCCCGAGTCTGAGCCGGAGAAAGTTGTCCCCCCAGCCCACGAGCTCGAGCGGACGATTGGTGACGAGGCGACCACTCTGAGCTCCGCCACGATTTCCGACACCGTGCGTGAAGAGGTGGCGCGGCAACTCGAATTTCAGCAGACCCGAACGGTGGATCGCCGGAGGTCCCCCCGTGCCGTGTGGATGCTCGTTGCGATCCCCCTGATCGTTTTGGCCATCTTGATGAGTTTGTTCATGAGGCGAGGAGAGCGTCCAAGCGTGGCCGTGCTTGGGATCGAGAGTGCTGGCCCCTCGGCTCTGGGCAGTGCTTTGTCCCAGCTCTTGATTCAGGAGCTGCGTTTGGGTGGGACGATCCGGGTGGCCGAGGGACAGGTGGTGGCGAGGAGGCTCCGCGAGCTTGGTGTCGAGAGTCTGGAGGGCCTTCGGCGGGAGGATTTTCGACGACTGGGGGAGACCTTGGGTGTGGATTATCTGATTTGGGGTAGCCACGAAAGACTCGGTGAAGAGGTCAACAATATTTCCGTTCAAATGGAAGAGGCGGAGAGCGGTATCCGCAGGCTCGAGCAGGCGGAACCGGCTTTGCGCGAGCTCCAACTTGGAGATTTTATAGAGAGAGCTGGCCAGAAGTTTCGCCGGGAGTTGAATGCGGCGGAGGCTACCCAGAGGCAGCTCAGCTTGGCACGACGGGTGCTGCCGGAGGACTTGGAGGCGGCCAGGCTTTATGCTCTGGCCCTGGAGCAATTCGCGGATTTCGAATTCGCCGCCTCTATCCGCAGCTACGAAGCAGCTTTGAAGATCGCCCCCGACCACCCGATGTTGTGGGCTGGAGCTGCCGAGGTCTGGTCTTCCCTGGGTGAGAACGACAAGGCGAAGGCAGCCATCGAGCAAGCCAAGGAGATGAGCCTTGGCCTGCCCAAAGTCGGAGCCCTCGAGATCGAAGCACGAGCCTGCGAGTTAGGGCGGCAGTGGGATTGTGCCATCGCAGGCTACCGCTCCTTGTTCGAGCAGTTTCCGGACGATTTGGGCTACGGAGTCCAACTCGGCAACGTGCAAGTGACTGCGTCAAGGCTCGATCAAGCTGAGGAGACGATCGGTCAGTTGCGTCAGAGCGGGTCGAAGGTATCCCCAGACCCGAGAATCGACCGCCTCGAGGCCAGGGTCGCGTACTTCCGGGGAGACTACCCACGGAGCGCACGTTTGGCGCAATCCGCAGCGGACATGGCCCGAAAGAGAGGAGAGTGGCTGCTGCTGGCAGATATCCGACGAATGGAAGCCACAGTCCTCGATCGGCTGGGAGACCAGCCGGAAGAGGTCCAGAAGGCTCAGGAAGAGGCGAGGGATCTCTTTCAACGTTTTGGCGATACCCTGGGCTTGGCCAAGACGTTGGAGCGTATGGCTACGTTCTACTTCTACCGGGATCCAGGACTGTCCCTGAGTCTCTTCGAGCAGGCGAGGGAGACCTATCTCAGGGCAGGGGCGCCCGTTCTGGCCATTGGGGCGAGCCTGAAAATCAGTAAATTACAGGCAATCCGTGGCGATCTGAGCCTGGCTTTAGTCGGCTTAGAGGCCGCGCTGCCTTATATCCACTCCTGGGTCGACTCAGATGATCCACCAAAAGACCTGAGCCAGGCCGATCCAATTATTGATCTTGGTTACATTTATCACCAGCGCGGGGATCTGGCCGCAGCTGAAAAATGTTATCTCAAAGCCAAGGAATTTTTTCTCGAACTGGAAAACCCTACCTATTTGGGGGCAAGCTTGTCCAACTTGGGAGAGCTGGCCTTTTTGAAAGGGGAGTTGGAGGTCTCCAAGCGGCTGTATGAAGAGGCCCTAGCAAAGAAACACGAATCGGGCGACACCAGCGCCGCATACGAGCGTTTTCGGATTGCCAGAATTTATGTCGCACAGGGGCTCTATCGAAGTGCCCGGGAAGAATTGGTCAAGGCTCTCGAGAGCTTCGGACCCGGAACCTCCTATGTGGGGGAAACCCATCTTGCTCTGGCCGAGCTGAGTTTGCTGGAGGGGCAAGCGTCAGCAGGCTTGGACTCGGTGTTACAAGCCGAGGAGATTTTTACGACGTTTGGCCAGGTCGACCTGGCCAGACTGGCGGTGAGCTGGCGCGCGACCCTCCTGCTCGCGCTCGGCAAGTTGGAGGAGGTGCGCTTCTTGGTGCAGTCTCTAGGAGAAGCAATGACTAGCGAGAATCCTCAGGTCCGCTTGGCGGCGGCGGTGGCCTTGGCCCGTTTTGACGGCAGCGCAGATGGCTCACCGACGAAGGCTGGGGAGGCCTCCCTCCGCCGCCTTCAGGAGATGATCCAGGAGGTGACGGAGGCTGGATTTGTGGGTGATGCGCTGGCGGCTCGGCTGGCTGTCTTCGAGATTCGTGCTGGCACGGATGGCGTCAGTCCTAGCCAGGACCTCCCCGATCTCGAGAAGCTGATCGAAGAGGCTCGGGCAGTTGGATTCGAGGGCACGGCTCGTCGCGGGCAGCACCTCCTATTGGCTAGCCGTTGATCATTCGCCGCGGCTCTGGGACCATGCAGAAGAGTCGCCGGTTTCGAAGCCGTCGCTGAAGATTCGCCAAGCGGCTAGATCTACCTGGACCGCTCGAGGAAGGTTGGGTGATGGGGC
>JAJCXQ010000061.1 GCA_029263355.1 Acidobacteriota bacterium
AAACTTGGGGGCGACTTGTTGGATGCTGGGAAGCAATATGTCGGTGAAGCACTCGATGGTGCGAGGCGATTCTTCCGAGGAGCCGATGAAGTAGCTGAGTCGACTCCGACTGCTCAGGCACGGACGAGCGTCGAGTCGGACTCGGGAGTCGGGTCGAGTCGTCGTAGAGTTGATGAGGTCGTGGGGTCGGAGACGATTGGCGATGGGGTGAGATCTCGCGAGCAACCGTTGGCTCCAGCTAGTGATCGGTCTTTAGATGCGCGGGATGGTAGTATCCGAGCAGGTCGTGTCGACGGAACGGGAAGAGTCTCAGAGGGGACACTCAGCAACGTTGAGGCCCGCCGATGGTACCTAGATCAAGAGGCTAAGATTCTTGATCAGATCGACCCAGATCTCCCACTCAGAGAACAAGCGTTACAGGCGTTTCAGCTTCGCAACAAGATCAGAAGTCAAGCGCGTGATCTGATGGCTGATAGGGCGCTAGCAGCCAAACTAGCAAGCGAGGAACCCAATCTCTCACTCCAAGATCTGGTCCGACGAAAATACAAACAGAAAGGTCTGGTCGGTGATGATCTCTGGCAGGATATTGTGGATAGTTCGAAGAACTCTCGAACAAGTGTGAACAAGAAGTTAGGACTTGAATAGGCTATGTCTGACTTAAGTAATTCAGGTGTGAAAATTTATGTCCCAGTGAATGGTGTCGAAGAGTTCCATCTTACAGGCATTGAATCATGGGATGAGTTTGAGCTTCTTGTGGAGTTTTTGGTTCGTAGGTTCTCAGCGAAAGTAGTTGAGGTACTTGACGGTATCTGTTCGCGAACATGGAAATTAGCAGTCGGAGATCTGAATTTCACAATGAAGCACCATGACGATATCGGGAACTACTTTTTCGCCGTAGAGGATTCACGAGACCATCAGAGATTGATGGAATCAATCGTAGATGCCATGAATGCTGAGTTTTACTCCAAGACGGGCTAGTGTCCTGTCCGCAGTGTCCGCACCTCCCGTTGGACAGTAGAAGCTGAGAATCAGGCTCTGAGCTGCCTCCGTTGCATAAATTGCGGTGTCCCGTCCGCAGTGTCCGCACCTCCCGTGGGACAGTAGAAGCTGAAGATCAAGCTCTGAGCCGCCTCCGCTGCCCACTTGCGGACAATTTTTCGTCGATTCTCGCCTGGTTTTGGACCTCCTTTTCGGCTAGAGAGCATCGATCGTCTTCGAGGACGCACGCCTCCTGTGGACATCGATCCAAATCTTGGTTCCTTGGTGCCATCTCTACATAGGGAAGTAGAAGCCGGCGAGCACGCCGCCCCATTCCGAGACGAACACCGGCCTTCCTCTTGATCTAGGCCCTCGTCGATCCCAAGCCATCGCAGGCGTCCGACCTTCAAGGTTGTTGTGTGGTCGTACGTGGTTGTACCAACTCCTGAAGATATCCAGCTCACGTTGGACATCTCTCGCTGAAACGTAACCTCGCAGTCGCCAGCATTGCTTGAAAGAGCCGAAGAATCGTTCGATTCTGCCGTTTTGCCACGGCGCAAACGGCGCTGTCCGCTGGTGTCGGATGCCGAGGATCCACAAACCAAGCCGAAATAGCTTGGAAGTGAAGATGGCCTCGTTGTCCGTCCGGAGAATCTTGGGTTTGCCGAAGCGTTCGACCGCATCAAGCAGTGCCCGTATGATGATGATCGAGCCCTTGCTTGGGAGGCCACGCAACGCAATACAAGCTCGGGTGCCGTGGTCGACAATGCCGAGAATCGGTTTGGAGTCCTGAGGGTGCCCGAGGTAGGTGAGATCGAGTCCCCAGATCAGGTTCCTGGGAACCAGTCGAGGCTTGCGCCGCCGAATGTCCCGTCGGATCTCGGCGAGCTTGTGACCGTTGTCTCGCAGTACATTCGCCACGTAGGTCTTGCCGATGGACTCTCCACGACGGCGGTGCATGTGGTTGAACGTCGCTGCGATCTTGCGACAGCCGTTGTGGGGCATGAGGGCTTTGAGTCGCAGAACTTCGCCGGATACCCAGGGAGGCTTCTTTTGGTTGAGTCGATCTCTTGCCGCAGTGTCGTTCTGAGGTCGTCGACAGCGAGCCAATCTCGAGTTTGTCGAACAAGCTCTCCGAATCAGGTAGCCAAGAACCAGGAGACAGATCAGTGGCGCTAGCTCCTGTGCGATGCGCGGTCGGTGTAGAGTGTCACGGCAAAACCCTCCGAGATCGGCTGCTTTTTTTAGATCAACCATGAGTGTGTCGATTCGCAGAACCCGCCGTTGTGTTCTGTTGGTAATCCTAGGACCGTTAGTTCTAGGGTGGCGTCCAGTTGCTGCCGAACAGTCACTCAAAACAGCTGGTCAAGAGATCGTCTCGGGCTGGGCCCGAGGCACGGCAATGGAGGAGCAGGTTGCGCTTTATTCGAATCGCCGGGCGTCGAAGACGACCCGACGACCCGTCGAACCTGCCGCGCCACAACTCGACGATCTAGCCGTTGCGCTCGAGACGCTGCGCGATCGTGCGGCATTGGAGCTCAAAGACCTGTCGGTGGTTTCGGTAACTGGAACCACCACGTCTTCAGCGTTGGCCTCGGCGTATACCTCGTTTGTGACCCAGGATCGCGTGCAGCGTGAAGCGTTTGCGTCGACGAATGCCCGCCTGTCTGAGCTCGACGTCAGTGCCGAGGTTTTGGCCCGTTTTGCGTCAGCGGAGAACGCCTATCTGCTCGCCAGCGATCGTCTACGTGAAGTGTTGGGCGGGCCGCTGAAGTCCGCCTCCGGGTCTGTCGGTCTGGATGCCCTAGACGAGGCATTGGCGGTGCTCGACGTCGCCGCGGCAGAGCGACCGATCCTGCGGGCGTCTCAATTGCCTTACCGCAGGCAGGGTCTACCAGCTCGCGATCCGCTGCTCGGCCCGACCATCGTGCCGAGTTATCTCGACGCCACCGAAGTCGCGCCCGTGCCGGCTGACCTGGCGCCGACCGCGGAAGCGCCGCTGGCGGAGGAGATCCTGCTCAAGGCTGCGGAGCTGGACTACGACTATGTGCAGATCTTCGAGTTTGTGCGTAACGAGATCGCCACCGAATGGTATGCCGGGAGCCAGAAGGGTGCATTGGGCACCTTGCACCAAGGCAGCGGCAACGACGTCGATCAGGCGAGCCTATTGGTTGCGCTGTTTCGCGCCAGCTCGCTGCCGTCACGTTATGTTCGCGGCGTGATC
>JAJCXQ010000062.1 GCA_029263355.1 Acidobacteriota bacterium
TGGTTGCTCCGGCCTGGTTGCCGATCTTTGCCTTGCGAGGCACTCGCCTTGAGCTGCTGATCTCCTCGACGAAGTCGTGGGTGCGGGTGCGCGCGACGTTGCGTCGTTCACCTGGCGGGATCGGCTGCAGCGGCGGGATCCCCTCGCTGTCGTAGACCTCGCCGAGGGAAGGCACGAAGCGGGTGCTGTCGCCGCTGCCGTAGTTGGCGGTGCGGGGCTGCCCCTTCCTGGCGCCGCCGGTTCTGCGCTCGCCGGTGGCGGAGACGCGCAGCCTTGCGAGCTTGGCCTTGGTGCTCTGGGGCTTGGCGTAGCGGTAGGGTTCGCCTTGGGTGAGCATGTGCCAGGCTATGGTCGCGAGCTTGCGGGCGGTGGCGACGACTGCGACGTTGTGGTTCTTCCTGCCTTTGAGCCGGCGGAAGAAGACGCCAAGGGGCCCTGCGTTGGTCGCCAGGTGCTGCGCCGCTTCGACGAGCATCCAGCGCGCATGAGCGTTGCCCTGCTTGGTGATCTTGCCGTTGTAGCAGCGGTTCGCCGACTGGCGCGTCGATGGTGAGAGGCCGAAGTAGCTCGCGAGCTTCTTGGGGTTGGCGAAGCGCGTGATGTCCCCGATGGCGGCAACGATGGCGGCAGCGACCGCGACGTCGACGCCGGGGATGGTCATCAGCAGCTTGACGCGCGGATCCTTGTAGGCGCGCTTGTCGAGTTCCTGATCGAGGGTGGCGAGTTCGGCATTGATGGCCTCGATCAACCGCAGCTCGCTATCGACCTGGTAGCGATCCCACTCGTCGTTGAGTTCGAGGCGGCGCAGCCACAACAGGCCGCGCTTGTCGAAGAGGTTGGCGGGAGTTTCGACGAGCCGTTCCTGGAGGATGGCGCGGATGCGGTTCTTGTGGCGGGTGCGATCTCGACCGAGCCAGGCGCACCGCGAACACAGCTTGCGTAGCGACAGGGTTGCCGGATCTGGCTGCCACACGCGCGGCAAGTAGTCGCAGCGCAGCAGCTGCGCAAGAACCTCGGCGTCGACCTTGTCGGTCTTGACCTTGGCCTCGGCGATGGCGCGAGTGCGCATCGGGTTGGAGACAACCACTTCGCCCACGTGCGGCCGCAGCAGGTTGGTGATCGCCCAGGTGTTGGTGGTCGCCTCGAGAGCAACCCGATCGTCGCTCTGGAGCTGCCCCTTGATGAAAGCCAGGATCGACCTGGACGAAGCCGCGAAGCGCAGCCGCCCGGTGATGGTGCCGCCACCGTCGAGGATAGCGGCTTCGATGACTTGCTTGTGGACATCGAGACCCACGTATCGCATATCATATTCCTTCGAGCGCAGGCGGGGGGCTGATGAAGAGCCGCTACGTTCCAGCCCGTGATCGCCGGTCATGACCGGTGTGGGCAGAGCGGCAACTACCTATCCGGGCTCAAGGCCCAACCGGATCGGCCGAAAGGGAGGTCATCTACGACGGCGGGCTCGAAGTCCCATATCGTGGTCGACCTGCCCCAAGGTGTCCGGCCCGCTTGCGCTCGCTTTTTCCGGGCACCCCGTCCCACGTCCGGTAGGGGTAGTTGACCATTTGCCCGCCGCCGACGGAACCCCTTGCCGTCGCCGCGGCCGGCCGATGGAGCTGGGATGCGCGCTGGCCAAAGTCCCGCCGGGCTACTACTCGGGATCGTTGCCGCCGCCGTCACCCTGGCCGCACCTGCGGTCGATGCGATGCGCAGTGTGGATGCGCTCGACATGCTCGGCGGCACCGCTGTCCTCGATCATGCGCCGCTCGCCGTCAGCGAGAGGCTGGAGGGCAGGGACGCCTTCCTTCTCGTAGACCTCGTCGAGGCTGGGAACGGCACGAGTGCCCTTGCCGCTGCCGTAGTTGGCGGAGCGCGGCGAGCCCTTGGGGGTGCCGCCTTTACGCCTCTTGCCGGTCGCCTTGATGCGCAGCTTCGCCAGCTTGACCGCGGTGATGGTGGGAGTGGCGTAGCGGTAGGGCTCCTCGTTGCGCAGCATGTGCCATGCGATTACCACCATCTTGCGGGCAGTGGCGACGACGGCAACGTTGCGCCCCTTGCGCTTCGCGATCTTGCGGAAGAAGGCGCCCAGCGGTCCGGGGTGGCGGGCGACGTGCTGCGCTGCCTGCACCATCATCCAGCGCGTCAGGGTGCTGCCCTGCTTGGTGATGCGTCCGTGCCGGCACTTGTCGGCCGACTGCATCACCGACGGCGTCAGTCCGAGGTAGCTGGCGGCGTGATCGCCGGAACGGAAGCGCGAAATGTCGCCGAGGGCGGCCAGCAGCGAGATGGCGACGACGACGTCAACGCCCGGCAGAGTGATCAGGAGCTTGGCGCCGGTGTGTTCGTAGGCGACCTTCGCCAGGACTTCCTCGAGATGGTCGATCTCCGCATGCACCGCGTCGAGAAGTCGCAGGGAAGCGTCGAGCTCGTCACGACCGAGGTTGTCGAGGTCAACCTGCTGCAACCACTCCACGCCGGCCTTGGAGAACAGCGTCTTGACCGGCGGCGAGATGAGCCGTTGGTGCAGCACGGCGTGGATGCGGTTCTTGAAGGAGGTGCGGTCAGAGACGAGGCCGGCGCGGCGGCTCATCAGCCTTCTCAGCTCGCGTGTCGACGCGTCGGGCTTCCACACCACCGGCAGGCAGCCCGCGCGCAGCAGGTCGGCCAGCATCTCGGCGTCGACCTTGTCGGTCTTGACCTTGGCCTCGGCGATGGCGCGGGTGCGCAGAGGGTTGGAGACCACGACCTCGGCGACGAACGGCTCGAGCAGCTCGACGATCGCCCAGGTGTTGGTGGTGTTCTCGACCGCCACCCGGTCCTCCGCCTGCAGCACATCCCGCGCGAACTCCTCGATCGCGGAGCGGCTGCACTCGAACCTCTTCGACAGCACCAGATCGCCATCGTTCTTGACCGCGGCCTGAATGACGCGCTTGTGAATGTCCATGCCGACGCAGCGCATGGGATGCCCTCCGAACCTGGGATGAGTCTCCTCGCGCACGCAGACTTCGACGCGCGCCAAAACCAGTCGCTCACCACTTACCTATGCGGGCTCGAAGCCCATGCGGATGAGTCGGAGGGGCGGTCAGATACGACAGCGGGCTCGAAGCCCATAGTAGAACTCGACCGGCCCCAACGTGAACGACCCGTCCGCGACCGAAACCTCCACCCAGACCCGCAAGCTCGGCTGCGCAACCGAACCCGCAAGCCCGCAGCAGAAGTAGCCAGCCGCGAACGAATCGGTCATACCCGATACGACATGGACAGCCGCCTCGTCGTCAGCATCCTCCTGTGCGGACACTACCGCCTGCGCACACTGCTGCGCAAGGAGGAACTCGAGGATGTCGCCGGCAGAATCACCCACTTCGCCACCCTGCGCGGTCTCTCCCGCGACGAGACACGCAGCTACCTCGGACACCGCTGCACCGTCGCAGGCGCCACCACAGTGCCTTTCGATGCCGGCGCGCAGGAGGCCATCCACGATGTTTCACGCGGCAACCTCCGCGCCATCGACGCGCTGGCGTTCAAGGCCTTGGAAATCGCCAACGAGAAGGATCTGAACGTCGTCGATACAGCCATCGTCGTCGCGGCCAGAGCGCTGGTGCTGCCGTGACCGAGCACGAACTCCTACCCGTGCTGCGCGCCGCCGACCTCGACCAGTCCGACGAGGTCGAACAGTGGCTCGTCCGTCCACTGTGGCTGGCCGAAGCGGTCGGCATCGCAGGTGGAGCGCCCAAGTGCGCGAAGACCTGGTACGCCCTCGACCTCGCGATCAGCGTCGCGTCGGCAACACCCTGCCTCGGGCGCTTCGAGGTCGAGCAGCCCGGCCCGGCTCTCGTCTTCCTCGCGGAGGACGCACTGCGTCAGGTGCGTGCCCGCATCGAGGCGATCTGCTCGCACCGCGGCATCGACATCAAACGGCTCGACCTCCACGTCATCACCGTGGCCGAGCTGCGTCTCGACCTGGAGCGCGACCGTGAGAGGCTCGAGCGAACCATCGACCGCATCCGCCCGCGGTTGCTCGTGCTCGATCCCCTGGTGCGCCTTCATCGCGCCGACGAGAACAGCTCCCACGATATGTCCGGGATCCTCGGTCATCTGCGTGCGATGCAGCGCCGCTTCCACCTCGCCATCCTGCTGGTGCACCACGCCAGCAAGAAGAACCGCGCCCGGCCGGGTCAGGCTCTTCGCGGCAGTAGCGACCTGCACGCCTTCGGGGACTCGAACGCCTACCTGGCGCGTAGGGACGATCATCTAGTCCTGACCCTTGAGCACCGCGCCGCACCGGAGCCCGAGCCCCTCAAGCTCAGGCTGGTGTCGCGCGCCGACGGCACAGGCACTCACCTGGAGGTCGAGGCCAGCGCCGATGGCCGCACCGATCCGATCGTTCTCGAGGACGCCCTGATGCAGATCCTCGGTAGCGCTGGCAAGCCCATGCGCCGAGGCGACCTGCGCAAGGCGCTACGCGTCAACAACCAGAGGCTCGGCGACGTGCTCGATGACCTGCAGCTCCGTCGCGCCATAGTCCGCACCCACGAAG
>JAJCXQ010000063.1 GCA_029263355.1 Acidobacteriota bacterium
CAGGCCACAATGAATCAGACCCGAAGAGCTCCAGCAAGACACCTTCCGCGGGAAGGGCTGTCTTACATTTTGATATCCAGCTCGACCGCCGCCTGCCTTACCAGAGCCCATGGCTCTGATCGCGGTTTGTAACCGCATGAAAGGCCGAGCACCCCTGCTTCTAACTACATGTTGAAAAACAAGTTATTCGATTCCTCCAATTGAACAACCGTGGTTTCATCACGGCATGAACTGATCGAATGACCCTGCCTCGACTCACTCCAAACTCGGCAAGGTTCAGGACTCCACTCCACCCTGCGATCATCAAAGTACCCCAGCTCCAATCGGAGATGCAATACCCATTTTCACTTCATTCCGGCCTTTACACAGAGCGACAAGAGCGGCTTTGGGCCAACCACAACCGGCCGACCAATGAACCAGAACAAGTCGTCACACGATTCAAGCGTTTCGCCACGACTGCGCCACAAAGCCTGATCATTATTCATCGTGCTTAATTCCGATTCTCACTGAAGAGAAGCCACTACGACCTTGCAAGCACACGACACAAGAATCCTTTCGCAAGCTACACCTCCACTTTATTCGCCGCTCAGCACGACGAATAAACGATGCCCCAACACCATCGCCAACCTGTCGCAACCCCTGCTCTCGCTCCGAGAGTTTCAACTGCCTACGACGGACGAGCCCGCCACTAGGCCTGTCGGGCACTGGTAGCTGCCACCACCAGGATCCGCCCGAGTCGATGTTCGCCCTCTCTAAGCTGTCGTACCAGCGTCCAACGCACTAGAGCCTGCCTTCTCCAGTGATAACACTATTAGAAGTCCCAAATAACTAGAATCGAAGAATTCCAGATAACCGATCACCAAGTCATGGTGCCCAAATCAGGCCAGCCTCCAAGGGAAAACCGCCCTAAATAGATCCCAAATCTCAGTCGAACGGGATGAACACAAGGAAATCTGGGACCAACCGCTCTGAATGGTATCCAGACTTCCAACCCCGACAACTCCAGTGAGCGCCGGGCCGCCCTATTCTACAATCACATACGGATGACGTGTCAAGAACGTTGCGATGAATCTCCTTGCGTCGTATGATCGATGGATGAACTCGACGTCCATGCCTGTCACAACTACAGGGCGGAAAGCCGCACAGAAGTCGATCAAATATGTTCACCCCGCACGATGTCCACAATACAGTGCACGGTGTCCGTAAGACAGTTATACTGACTGTCGCTCGACGAGACGGCAGCTCTCTCAACGATGCGCTGCTTCAGTTTTGCTTTTTAAATCATTTCTACTGATTTCATTTAACATGTTCTTTTCTACATCGTTCATAGGAACAAAGTCAGATTGGCTGCGTAACAAGCGAATGCGGTCGTTCCTTTTGAAAGGCTCGACACCAACCCTTGGCTCGAGCCGTTTTGACTTTCCCAGCTTCAACCAAAGAAGGTCAGAAGCGACTTCCTATCGAGAGATGCACCCCATGGACTTCGTCGCCTACCGCAGGCGTCGTTTACCTGAGGACACCTAGAATGCATTTTTTGAAATCCCTGTTGGTACTTCCTCTTGTCGCTCTGCTGGTCTTACCCGGCCTCTCCAGCGCACAACTCGGTACAGATGATGAAGTCACACGCGACACTGGACCCACCGGTGCTACCGGAGCCACCGGCGCAACTGGCCCTCAAGGCCCTGCTGGAACCGGCGGGACACGTGGCACGGATGGATTATCCGGTGCTTCCGGTCCGACAGGACCTGCCGGTAAAATTGGAGATGCCGGCCCTAGAGGGAACACCGGCGCAGTAGGCCCGCAGGGACCGGCCGGCGCTCAAGGCCTCAGGGGGAACACTGGAGCGGTGGGGCCACAAGGCCCGCAAGGACTCGCCGGCCCCCAAGGACTCAAGGGTGACGTCGGAGACACAGGAGCCACCGGGGCTCAGGGACCCCAGGGGCTTGTCGGACCCCAAGGGCTCAAAGGCGACGTCGGAGACGTTGGGCCTCAGGGCCCCCAAGGACTCGTCGGACCGCAAGGACTCAAGGGCGACATCGGGGATGTCGGGCCCCAGGGTCCACAAGGACTCGTCGGACCTCGAGGACTCAAGGGTGATGTTGGGGACACGGGGGCGGTTGGCCCCCAAGGCCCCCAGGGACTCGCCGGACCGCAGGGACTCAAGGGCGACGTTGGAGACACAGGAGCCGCTGGGACACAGGGGCCACAAGGACTCGCAGGCCCCCAAGGACTCAAG
This sequence comes from Acidobacteriota bacterium, assembly GCA_029263355.1. GTDB lineage: Bacteria > Acidobacteriota > Thermoanaerobaculia > Multivoradales > J023 > JAAELT01. The sequence goes on from JAJCXQ010000063.1 coordinate 2,237, forward strand.
GGCGACGTCGGCGAGACGGGCGGCATTGGACCGCAGGGACCGCAAGGACTTGTCGGAGCGCAAGGACTCAAGGGTGACGATGGTGATGTCGGCCCCAGAGGGTTGATCGGCCCCGAGGGCCCCAAGGGCGACGCGGGTGACATCGGACCCGCCGGGCCCCAAGGAACCAAGGGCGATACCGGAGATGTCGGCCCCAGAGGATTGATCGGACCTGAAGGCCCCAAAGGCGACGCAGGCGACATCGGACCCACCGGACCCAAGGGTGACATCGGCATCATCGGACCGACTGGTCCCAGGGGCGACGACGGCGGCAAGGGCGATATTGGGCCAACTGGACCCAAGGGAGACATCGGCATCATCGGACCGACTGGACCCAAGGGCGACAACGGCGGCAAAGGCGATATTGGGCCGACTGGACCCAAGGGTGACATCGGCATCATTGGACCTACCGGCCCCAAGGGCGACAACGGTGGCAAGGGTGATATTGGGCCTACCGGACCCAAGGGTGACAACGGCATCATCGGACCTACCGGCCCCAAGGGCGACAACGGAGACGTCGGGCCGCGGGGCTTCATCGGCCCAACAGGCCCCGTCGGCCCAATAGGCCCTGCTGGTTTGACTGGCGTCGGCACTCCTGGGCCGACTGGACCTCAGGGTGCCGCCGGCTCCGCTGGGCCAACTGGGCCAACGGGTCCTCCAGGTATCGGAACCCAAGGGCCCACAGGGCCCACAGGACCTCCCGGCCCCGCCGGTGAGGGCAGCTCGCTGTGGAGCACCAAAGCCGGCGCAATCGAGACCCAGACCAACACCATCCGAGCCCACAGTGATGACGACTGGGCCACCCTCCAACTCGAATCCGATCAGCCGCAGCTCGGCGGTCGAGTACATCTGAAATCCGGCAGCTCAACCAAGATGATGGAGATCGCCCTGGACGAACGGGACGACTCGCGAGGCGCCAGATTCTTCACCAATTCAGACGGCGGCTTCGAATTCCATCTCGGCCCCGACACCAGCACCAGTACGGACGTGATGAGAATCAGTCGCGCCGGCAAGGTTGGGATCAAAACCTCCACTCCGTTCTTCGAGCTCGACGTCAACGGCATCATCCGGGGCAGAAACGTCTCGCCCTCCGACGAACGGCTCAAGCGCGACGTCACGCCGATTACCGACAGTCTCGAAAAGCTACTCGCCTTGGAGGGTGTGACCTTCCGCTGGCGTGACCCGGAGACCAGTGACCGCCCAGAGATTGGCCTCATTGCCCAGAACGTGGAGGCTGTTTTCCCTGAAGCTGTTTTCACCGATGCCAACGGATTCAAGTCGGTGGCCTACGCCCGGCTGGTCGGTGTGGTGGTCGAAGCGGTCAAAACCCAACACTCGATCATTCGAGATCAGGAAACCGAGTTGGCAGCGCAAAAGACCGAGATTGCAACCCTGCAAGACCGAATGGAGCGCCTCGAAAAAGCTCTGCTCAGGCTCGAAACCAACGAAGGATTACCGACTCAGAAGCACGTCGCGGCGGCGGATTCGGGCCCTGCTCCCCACCATCGCAACACAAACCATCAAGGAGAGTAGGCTGAGTCCTTCGCCGATCCACCGAACGCGGGTGCGAACGAAGCGCCCGCGGACCTGATGCTCCCCTGCCGGTAGCTGGAAGCGTATCAACCCACTGCTCTTGGCGACCTCTACCGGCAACGGTTCACCATCACGCTCCAGCTGCCAGCCGGGGAAAAACGCGGTCGCAACCTCGACCTCGGCATCCGCTTGCACCCGCAGGATCGCTGACCAGCTGACCGGTGTCCGCTCGCCTAGGCTGATCTCAGCCGACCCTTGGACCACTCGCAGAAGGTCGCTTCTCCAGGGTTGTAATTCTTCCACTCCCCTCGGCTCGTACTCTCGGCGGGTCGTCACCGCGATGCCTCGCTGGGCGATCGCGGTCGGGGTCCAATCCGCCAACTCGAGATCGAGATAACGTTCAGGCCTCGAGGCCGGCAGACTCGGCACGATCACCAACGCCAAGGCGCCAACAAACCAAGCCCGCGACGCCCCGCCACGACTCATCACAACTCCGTAGGATGCCACCAACATGGCGAGACATACGGTCACCGGGCCCAGGAGGCGCCAGGGAAACTCGACGTATTCGAGCAGCGGCAGGGTGTCCCAGAGCCAGAGCGCTCCCGGCAACATCAACGCACACAAACCGCAGGCCATGACGGCAAAAAACCGCACCTCGGCGCCTGCTCGAAATCCAGCACGGCGGCGCAACCCAGCGCGTCGGCGCAACCCAAGCCAAGCCACCATGATCAGCAGCAGCAGGTTCCAGCCCAAGGAGAACGACATTCCATCGTCATAACCCGGAAGCGACAGACCATAACCCCAGGGCGACCACAGCAACTGATGCGGGTACACAAAATGATTCGTGTAAAGAAGGTAACCCTCCAACAAGCTGTCGACCCGGGTAAATTGCATCTCCGCCAGGGTCGGCAACCACACCCCCGCCGCCAGCCCCAAACCCAGCCCCAGCCCCAGGCTCTGCTCCCACAACAAACGCCATGACCGATGACGCCAAGCCTGGAATCCAAGCCAAGCCACCAGCATCGGAGTGAACAGCAGAGCCGCCGGGAAATGGCTGAAGATCACCGCCGCGTAGGCGACCGCCCCCAACACCAAGAAGCGGGCACGGCGTTCCGCCGCAAACTTCGCAAAGCCATAAAGAGCCAAGGGGAAAAACGGAAACGCGACCAGTTCCGCCAAAGCACGACGTACAAAGAGGTCGACGAGGAAATAAGGCGCATAGACATAAGCCGCCGCCGCCAGCCAACCTCCGGCGCGGCCAAAGAGGTACCGGCCCAAGAGAAACATGGAGCCCGCCGACGCCAGAACGATGACGACACAAGCAGCATTCAGCGCCCGAACCGCATCAAAGCCCGCCAGGTAAAACACCTCGCTGAGGTAATAGAGCAAAGGCGGCGCAAAGAGGAAAAAAGGCTGGCCGTACCCGGCACTGAGATCAGGGGCCCAACGGGGAAGCACAATACCGTGTCGAATACTCTCGTGGAACTCCACCAGTCGTGGCACATATTCGAGGACGTCATGCCCACTCGGCAGCCGACCGGTCAAGAGCGGTAAACAGACCGGCAACGCAAGGATCGCCAGCCCCAACACGGTGAATAGCCTACTCCCAGCGGTGCTCTCTGTCGCATCGATTCGACGTCGCACCCACTCTGCCACGGACGCCAAACGCCCCTCGCCCCAAACCAACACCCCCCGCCTCTCGGCCAACCACAACAGCACCAACAACGGGATCATCAGCGCGAGCAGCACCAACTTCCACGCTTCCGGCTGATAACGACACTCGATGTCATGGGTTCCGGGCTGCAGCGCAACCCCGAGGAAACCTGGCGCGAGCATCACCGTGGGCTGACGTTCCCCGTTAACGAACACCCGCCATCCCCGGTGATAGGTCATCTTGAAAAGCAAGTAAGCTGGACTCAGCACACGAGCTGTGGCGCGATAGACCTCCCCTTCGCGCCCCTCGGACTCGATGACGCCGAGCTCTAGGGTCGAAGCGACAGCAGGTAGCGGTGCGGTCGATGACAAACGCTCCAGCTCCGAGTTCTCCTCTCCCGCCCAATCCAAACGCAAATGCTGACGCTGCGCCAACCAGCCACTGGTCAGCCAGCGGTCGTTGACGTCATAGAAGCTTCTGCGGTCCACGCTGACGGCGCGCGGCACCGTCACCAGCTCGAAATAGCCCGCCGGTGGCGCATCGAAGAGCCGAAAACGCCCCGACTCCGCCGACGGTTGGAGAAACGACGGCAGCAATTGCCCTTCCTCGGCCAGCACCGTCGAGACATTGAACAAGCGGTAGTGCTCCGGATGGGTCTCGTCGAAGTGCACCATGATGTCCGACGTCAGGGCCATCGAGTGGTAGAGAAACGACACCGACGGCAGATGCTCCCGGCTGGCGAAAGCGTAGAGAGGAACCGACCCGACTCGGAACGTGATGCCCCAACCGGCGGCCAGCCCCGGATAGAGCCGCCCTGCCGACGACGATGCCGCGGCCAAGATGTCGTCCACCGACGACGCCTCAGCTCGATACGCCGCCAGATTCTCCTCCCCCCACTCCCTGTTCTGTTCGAGGTATCCCGCGCGATCTTGGACTGCCGGCGCCAGAAGCAGGGCGATCAGGAACACGACGGCTAACCGCCAACGCTGGTGCTCAGCAACACCGTCCCGCTTAATAAGACCGACGCCCCACAAGCTTCCCAACCCGATACCGGCAGCCAACAGCAGGAAAACGTGAGCCCCGCCGATCAACCGGTGCAGATGCATCGCTTCGCTGATCCCGAGCAATCCCAACAAGCCTCCCCACAGCGGGCGTCCGCAGTAGAGCGCCAACCACAACAAGGATCCCGCAAGCACATAAATCGCTCCGGCACGGGACTCGGCGTCCGGCAACGCCGCGCTCAGCACGCCGAGCCGACGGCGATTGGGCCAACCCCGTACCTGCGAAGCTTCCCCCCAAGCCTGCAGGCCAACCATCGCGCCGAGTAGAGCCAGGATCGAAATCACCGGGAAGCGCCCGGCATCGAGCAGCTGCCCTGAGAACAACTGCTTTGCAATCTCTGGCAAGCCGAACGAATCCCACTTCCACTGCGCCTCCCAACGACTGACGTTGATCCTTGGCGCATCGAGCAACAAGGGTAAGAGTTGGAAACTGGCGACGATCCACGCCGCGGCTCCCACAAACGCAACCCGTACCAGCCGCCGAGGAACCGGAGTCGCCGCACAGGGAATCGCCGCAATGAGCGTCACCGACAGGGCGCCCATGTAGCCATAAATGAAATGGGCGAGAAACGTCAGCCCGAGCAGCACTCCAGCCCAGATCAACCGTTGCCCGTGACGCACCGCGCGGAAGGCGAGCCCGAGGGTCAGCAACAACAAATGTGCGGCCCAACTCTGGGTGTAAAGGCCGCTACCCCGCCACAGATAGCTACTGTAGTCGAGCCCGTAGAGCCCATGGGTGGCCAACAAAGGAGTCAGGATCGCCGCCGCGGCCGCCACATGAGGCCGAAACCCGAGGCCGCGGGCGCAGAACATCATGGACAGCGGCAGCAGACAGATCAACAGCCAACGTGTCCAACAGAACAGCGTCATCAGGTCGACGCTCTTGCCAAGGGCCAAGTAGAGCCCCGCCACCACACCGTGCCCCAGGATCTGATACGTCCGCGGCACCGGGTAGCCGAAGGTCCACTCCGAGACCCAGAAGTCCGCCGGATGCTCCTCCCCTTCGAACGCCTCCACCATCCGCTCGATCAAAGTGAAATGCAGAACGTTGTCGTTGAGGTCGACGCGACTGATCGCCAACTCGTGACGCAGCCACCACCCCTGGCCAACCACCACCAACGCCACCCACAACCAAGCCCAACGCAAATCCCTGGAGCTCAAACGGTCCCTCCTCAGACACAGCGATGAGGTTCGGCCGGGTCCTGTCTCTTGGGAGACAACGGCCCTCCTGTAGGGGCGCGCGGCCGTGCGCCCACCCCGGCAACTGAGCTCGGGCGCATGCCATGCGCCCCTACCCAGAAACTCGAGGCGACCGTACCTCTCACCATTTATTCGGTTCCGTCGCCAATATGTTTCTTCAACCAGCCATGGACTTCAGTCCACCACAACTCGGCCGCCTGGGGTTTGCCAATCCAATGGTTCTCGTTCGGGAAGATGACAATCCGCGACTCGACCCCCTTGCCGCTCAGGACACCGTGTAGATTGATGCCCTGGGTCACCGGCACCCGGTAATCGAGCTCGCCATGGAGGATCAGCGTTGGCGTCTCGAAGTTCTTGGCATAACGGCTCGGCGAGTAGCGGTCGATCCGCTCGGGGTCCTGCCACGGGCTGGCGCCGTAGTTGTTCGAGCGGCCCCAGGCATAGTCGGAAGCAAACTGGGCCATCAGGTCGTAAACCCCGGCATGGTTGACCAGGCAGGCGAAACGATCGGTATGACCGAGGATCCAAGCCATCATGTAGCCGCCATAGGAGCCCCCCGCCGCCGCCAGCCGCTC
>JAJCXQ010000064.1 GCA_029263355.1 Acidobacteriota bacterium
TCGTCGGTGCCTCGCTCCTCACCGCGGGTGGCGTCTACCAGCCGAGACTGCTATGAGTTGCTAGCCTCTGGTGACGGTGACGGTGACGGTGACGGTGACGGTGACGGTGACGGTGACGGTGACGGTGACGGTGACGGTGACGGTGACGGTGACGATCATGACTCTGACGGTCATGACCATGTTTGCGCAAAATTGCTGCCGAATCGGCTGCTTCCCAGGTCGCTATGGGCGAAGTTGTCCGTGGTCGCTTCAAAAAGGCGTCTGGGAAGAGGCCATTCCGACGTCGGCAATCGCACCTAACCGCGGGGAAGACGCCATTCGATCGCTTGGAATCGCGTCAAACTGCGGGAAGAGGCCATTCCGATGTTGGCCTTTGGTCCAAACAGCGGGACGACTCGATTCCAAAGTTAGGAAAGGTCCTTTCCCGGGCGTTGGGCGGGATGATGAGAACGGAAGACACGGCTAATCACCGTAAGAGGGCGAGTCTGATCGAGTAAATGACGCTTGATCGCGGGACGGTCGCCGTGTCCTAGCCGATACTGATGCCCGCCAAGGATTGGACCGCGAATCTTCACGAGGCTTTGGCCTGTACGAATGCCCCGACGACGTTGCACGTATCTCTCTGCATGAGCCCTGATGACCGCGCCCCCACCGACATCTATCCCGTCATCATTCTCGCGTTCGCTGCGAGTTTCTTCGGCGTGTTGTTCGTTTCGCCCGGCTTCCAGCTGTTGGGGATCCTGGCGTTTCTGTTGTTGTTTGCCGCCTCCAAGTTCCTCGCGCCCGACGAGAAGCGCGACGAGGGTTCCTTTGCCTTGCTCAGGATGTGGCTGTTCGTAATGCCAACGTGCGTCGGGTTGTTCGTGTTGATGGGTGCCCTCAGTATGGGCCTCGGGGCGCCGGATCTTGGAGACCTACCGATTATCGCGCAGCGCGACACGTACTTGTTCACCCGTGGCGCCGAAGTCGAGCGCTGGCGGTTTGTGACAGTGGCGCTGTCGTTCCACTTCATATGGCACCTCTTCCTCATCGCTTATGCCGTGGACAAATGGACCTCCATCGCGAAACAGTGGCGGGCTGACCATCGGCCTCAGGAGCTCGACCCGAGCCTCGAATTAGATCCTCAACGGCAGGTTTCGTAGCCGCCGTTGTCAAAGTGGAAGTGATCGCGGTGCAGCTCGTTGTAAGCAGGGCCGAGGACGGTGTCAAAGTGGTCGCAGGCCCGGTCATGGATGCGCTCGAGGAAGCGACCCTCGGGGCTGTCGTCGCCCCAATGCTTCAGGACGCTGATCTCTCGGCCATCGGCGAGCACGAAGCCGGCGACGTCGACGGCGTTGGCGGTGGCATGTTCGCTGCGCCGGCCACCGTCGGCGTTGTTGACGTTGCGGCAGGAATATGTCCCGAAGTGGCGCACACGCTGCACCTGCGAGCCGAAGAGATCCTGCGCGATCGGCTGCAGGCTGTGGCGCTCCCACCATGCAAGGCCAACCAGCATCGGGCAGGTCAGGGTAATGCCGTCGCCCCAAGTGATGAAGGACTGATCGAGGCGCGCAACGTCTTCAAAACCGCAACCTGGCCCCTTGACCTCATCGGGTAGGCGCTCGAGCTCGATGCCGGACCGCGCCAACGCCTGGTAACAACGCTCGACCCCTCCCAAGCGGAGCTTCAGATCGTTGACGATCGTCGGCGGGTGCGTCACATCGAGCGGCCGAGCGAGGTTGTAAGGGTCGGGTGCGTAGGCGAAATAGAGATAGGTCACCAATAACGTCGCAGCAACCTTCAGCAACCGCGCAAGGGCGTGCGACCCACGCCGTCGCCGTCGGGGACGGATGGCCGTCACTCGCGGGAGGCCAGCAAGACACAGACCAGGGCGACCAACGCCGGCAAACCTTGCGTGAACAGGATCGACGTCTTCGCCGTCAGCCCGCCAAAGAGACCGGCGACAACCACACAGCTGAGAAAAAACACTTTGAAGTCCCGCTTGCCAAACCACAGCCCCCAGATCAGACCCGCGGCCAGGAATCCGTTGTAGAGCCCCTGATTCATCGCCAACGTGGCTGAGGAGGCTGAGACCTCTGGCGTCATGGAGAAGATCTTGCGGCCCACCGGATGGTCCCAATAGAACATCTCGAGGACCAAGATGCCGATATGGGATAGGGCGACGAATCCAGTCAGTAGATTGGCGATGAGTTTCAAGATGTGTCCTCCTCTTGGTGCCGACTAAATAGTACGTGCCAGACCAACGCGACCTGGCGAAGAGCAAAGTCAGGCGTTGCCAAGTTCTTCTGATTTATCTGTCTGCTAGATGGCTGGCCATACATTAACGGAAAACTTTTCGCTCGAAGGGAATAGTGCTATGACCCAGGTGATGGGATCATCTCGACCTTAGCGAGGCGTGGGCGAGCGCGCGCGCTGCCTCAGCGAATTGAGCCTCCCGCGGGACTAGGTCCCGCCCCGCAGGCCGACGCACCGCACCGCCAGCTGCCGCCGATCCTGAGCGCTGCTGAAAGCGATATTGCTCTTGACGTCGACGCACACGAAGGGATCGTTCTTCGCTTTCGGCAGCTCGCAACGAAGTCGCACTGCTTCGGCCTGGTCCGTCTCGAGCTTGCCGACGGTGGCCCCATCGACACTCAGCTCGATGGTGAATGGTCCGGCTGCCGGCAACCTGTGAACCTCGAAATCGACCTCGAAACTTCCCCACCGCTGCGGCACCACCAGATGTGACCTGGGCCCCAGCCAGCCGTCGGCATGGACCGGCGCACCTTCGATGATGCGACGCGACGCGAAAGCAACCATCGAGTCGACCACCCAAGCGATCCTCGGCCCACGCGAGCGCAAGGTCCGCCGCAGGGTATCCAGTGCATACAGGCGGACACCGGGGGTCCACCTGTCGCCGGTGTGGCGTCGCATCAGACCGCCGAGCTCGCGGATCCGCGGCCAGCCCCCCGTTGAGGTCTTGGTGTCGCCATACTCGCGGGAGCCGGCGAGCACGTGATCGACGAAACGAACCTCGGAGTGGGCGGCCAAACGCAGCCAGAGATCCCAATCCATGGCGTAGTGCAAATCACGATCGAGATCCCCCACAGCGTCAACCGCCGAACGGCGGAAGAAGGTCGCCGGCTGCAAGATGTAGTCGAGCATGTACAGCAGTCGCCACAGATTGAACGGTTCGAGACCGACGAACGGTCCCGTCTCTCCGCCACTCTCGTCGAGGATCACCCCCCGGCCATAAACCAGACCGGCCTCTGGATGACGCACCAACTCGTCGACCGCACGTTCGATCGCGTCGGGGCTGTAAACGTCGTCGGTGTTGAGCCAGGCCAGGATCTCCCCTCGGGTGGCCGCGAACCCCTTGTTGATCGCATCCGACTGGCCGTCATCCGGCCCTGAGGTCCAGGTGATCCGATCGCCGTAAGAGCGCAAGATCTCTAAGGTCTCGTCGGTCGAGCCAGCGTCGACCACCCAGTGCTCAATATGCGGATAGGTCTGAGCCAGCACACTGTCGATCGCCTGCCGAATGAACCGGCCTTGGTTGAACGACGGGGTGACGATCGAAACCAGAGGTGCGTCAGATGGGCGAGTCACGGGTCTTGAGCATCCGCCAGCGCTTCGCGATTTGAGCTTTGATCGGCACCCAGACTTCCCGCCCAAGTCCCGACCACGACGCCGGCTTCGACCAATTGTGCCGCACCAGGATGCCGCCCGCGATCAGGTAGGTCAACCAGGTCAGGTGACGCTGGTTGAAGAACGGGTCGCCACGATCCCAGACATGATGTGCCCGACCCAGCGCCCAGGAAAACGGCAACCGCCGGTAGTGCTTCTTAACCGTCCGGAACACTTCGGTGTAAACCTCGGTCCGGCGGCTGACCGTTTTGTTGTCTTCGTACATCCGCGAGTTGGCCAGCACCCGATCGACGAAACGTACCTGAAAGTGTTGTCCAAGTCGGATCCAGAAGTCATAGTCCATACACATCTGGAGCGTATCGTCGAGCCGATAGCCCGCATCGAGCACGCGACGCCGGATGAAAACCGACGGCTGGCAGATGAAACACTCGTGGGCCAAGGTCTGCCAGTGGAACTCGGTACGGGTGGGATAAACGCCGAGCAGCTCGTCGTCGGCATCCACATAGTGGGCGCGACCATAAATCACGTCACATTCCGGGTGGGCTCGAAAGACCTCGGCCACCGCCGCCAAACACCCCGGCTCATAGGTATCGTCAGAATTGAGCCAGCCGATGATCTTGCCGCGGGCACGATCAAACCCTTTGTTGACCGCGTGTGCCTGTCCACGGTCGGGTTCGGAGACGTAGTCGAAGCACTCTGGACGCTCACTACGAAAGCGCCGCAAGACATCGACGGTGCCATCGGTTGACGCGGCATCGATCACCACATGTTCCACTGCACCGTAACCGGCATCAATAACGCTGCGAATCGTGCGCTCGATGAAGGGCTGCTGATTGAAGGACGGTGTCACGACCGAGATCAACGGCGGATCGACCATCGGTCCCGTAGAACCAACGAAGACCCCTGGGCGCTGTTCTCGAATCACACGGTACGACGCAACACGGTGTAAGGCTCCGAGAGTCGACTCGGCGGTTTGCCGCCACGAGAAGGCTGCCGCCTGCCGGCGCCCGGCATCGATCAGATCTTGACGACAGCGACTGTCGCCATCTACCGCTGCCAAAGGATCGTGTCCACAGAAGGCTGCCAGGCGATCACAGAGCTCCGCTGGACGTGAGGGATCGAAGTAGACAACCGCATCGCCCCCCACCTCAGGCAGACTCGCCGCGGACGAACAGATCACCGGGCTGCCCACTCGCATGGCCTCAACCACCGGAATACCGAAACCCTCGAACAACGATGGGAAAACCGTCGCCATGCTCAGTGCATGAAGCGCTGGCAGATCTTCAGCCGGCACGTATCCTAGCAGCCTCACCTGGTCCTCGATCCCGTAGTGCCGACTCACCGCGACGAGATCAACGGCGCCTTCGACATCGGCGCCGGTCAACACTAACGCCGGGGCCGGGTCTGTGGGCCGGTGCGACTGGCGCCGATGCAGCTCGCCAAGGGCCTCGAACAAGACTTGATGATTCTTGTGGGGCCAGCTCGCCCCCGGGTAGTAGAAGAACTCGGTGGGTAGTCCATAACGCTGCCGAACAGCCTCGCAAGACTGCGGGCTAGCCGCCGCGAGTGAAGGAGCGCCATCGAGATAGGTGACGATCACCCGGTCTGGATCAGCTCCTAGGAACTCCACGATTTGCTGCTTCGAATATTGCGAAAACGTCAGAATCCGGTCGGCTCGCTCCACGGTTGAGCGGTAGTGCTCACGCCGCCAAGCCAGAATCTCGGGCGAGAAAAAGTCCGGAAAAACTTCGTGCTGCAAATCCGGAATCGTCACCACCGAAGGCAATCCGGGCTGTGCGGGCTCCAGGATCAACAACGGGCAAAACCAGGCATCGAGATCAAACGCCCTTAACCTTTCCGCATCGAGGGCGGCGAACTCTTCGGCGGAAAACACGTGCGTCTCCCACGGTTGATCGGCGAAGGACTGTAGGTTGTAGTCGGCGCAGAAGAGCACGAACGCGGTGTCGTCGTCGAGCTCTCTGGCCGCCGTCAACAGATGGCGTACATAGTCTTCTAGCCCGCCGATCTGACCCGGCCGCAGCGACTGAAGATGCACTCCGATCCGAATCAACGCCGGTTCTTCCCAAGCCAGCTGCGGATCATGGTCCCGAAGCGAAAGAAACGATCGGCCCGCACCGTCGCTAGCTCATGTCGTGTCCGACCGAGCTCGCTCTCAGTATTGTGAAGCTCGGCCGTCCGCTGCTCCAGCTGAGCGTAAGCTGTCTGCGCCGTCGCCTCCTTGCCTTGCAGCGCGGCCTCCACCTCTCGCTGCTGGCGCCATGCAGATTCCAACTCACTGGCCCGTTGGCGCAGGATGGCATCGAGTTGTTGGATCGCGTCTTCTTTCGCTTGTTGATCCGCACGTACCTGCTCGAGATCTCGACTGAGACGGTCGATCAACTCACCACGGGCCATGTGCTCGCCACGCACTGCTATCAACTCGCCATCGAGACGATCGATCAGCTCCGCCTTGCTGTGTTGATCTCGCCTCAGATCCGCCAGCTCACCATGCTGAGCGTCTAGCAACTCTTGCTTGGCTTGTTGATCGGCTCGGACACCCGCCAGCTCACCTTCCAGCCTCTCGACGACCACAGCTTTCGCCTGACGATCGACATCGATCTCGTTGCGGTCTGCGACGAGTTGCTGAGCCTCGCTGCGGGCATCGATCAACGCGAGGGCGATCGGCGAAACTTCGGCCAAGGGATCCGGGCGGGTTTCAAGGACCTCCCGCGGTGACGCGGCAACCCACATGTCGTGGGGAAACAGGCTGTCCTCGACGTTGACGAACCGACAGCCCACGGTGTCCAACAAGCGCTCAACAGACTGCGTCGTGAACAGAAAGAGATGTTCACCAGGTAACAGCATCTGCCACTCGGCTCCTTCGCCGCGATAACAGGGAGTCTGCAAGAAGATCAGGCCGTCGTCCTCCAGCCGCTCTAAACATGCCTCCAGGGTCCCAACGGGATCAGGCAGATGCTCCAATACATCGATCCCGACGATGGCGTCGAACCGTTCGTCCGTAGGCCAAGCCTCCAGTGGACCACGAACCACCTCAACGCCGAAGCGCGACCGCGCCAACGCGATCGCCGCGGGTCCAAGCTCGAGACCCGTGACTCTGAACCCAGCGTGTTGCAGCAAATAGGTCAAGCTGCCAGCGCCACAGCCGAGCTCGAGGACCCGGGCTCCCGGAGGCAGATGACACAGGATCTTCTCGAGTTGAAAGACCGCGCGCTCTGGCAGGTCCAACCTTGCCCGCAGCTCGAGCTCCGGCAATCCGAGAACCTCCGGTACATGGTGTTGCCAGTAGCTGTCGTCGTAAAAACTCCCAGCCTCACCGGTGGCATAAACAGCTCGATCGTAAGGCTCGGTGTAGACCACCGTGCCGCAATTCGGACACGTGGCATAGTCGGGACGCAGAGGTTCCAGGTCGACATTGCCGCACCAACAGCCTCCGCCGTTGATCGCGCGGTTCATGACAACCTCTGCAAGGTCGATCTGTGGTCGCAAATCCATGCCCGACTCTCTCCGGGAGTACGCCTAAACACTCGGGCTGGATTCCTCGTCGAGAGCAACCGTCGCACCAGATTCATCGCATCGTCTTCCGTATCTCCAACGAACTATAGCAGCGACGCAATACGTTGGATATTCGATCAGGATAGGATGTTGAACCTATCGATTTCGAGGAGCACACCTATGAGGCATTCAACTTTGTCCGGCAGTCTCGCTGTGGCAATCTCGTCGATCCTGCTCAGCGCCTGTGGCGCGGCTGAGGATCCCCAACCGTCGGCCGAACAGGCAGCAGTTGCCGCGCCCAGCACACAAGCCACCCGGGTCGCGGCCCCGGACCACCTCGTCGACCTGACCCACGGCTTTGGCCAGGACACGATCTACTGGCCAACCGATGTCGACGGGTTCGATCTCGAAATCCTCTCTGCCGGCCACACCGAAGCGGGTTATTACTACGCCGCCAATCGCTTCAGCAGCGCTGAGCACGGTGGCACTCACATCGATGCGCCGATCCACTTCGCCGAAGGTAAACCCACCGTCGATCGGATTCCGCTCAATCGCCTGGTCGCTCCTGGGGTTGTCATCGACGCCACCGGGCCGGCGTCAACCAATCGCGACTACGAAGTCGGCGTCAGCGACTTCGAAGCTTGGGAAACGACTCACGGCCGCCTCCCTGACGGTGCGATCGTCCTGCTACGGACCGGCTACAGCCAACATTGGGGTGACCCTGAACGTTATCTCGGCACCGCCAAAACCGGCCCCGAAGCCATACCCGAGCTGCATTTCCCCGGCCTCGCCCCGGCCGCCGCCGAATGGCTGGTCGCCGAACGCAAAATTGCCGCCATCGGCCTCGACACGCCGTCAATCGATCGTGGCCAAAGCTCCCTTTTCGAAAGCCACGTCACCCTCTTCAAAGCCGAGATTCCGGCCTTCGAGAACGTCGCAAGCCTCGATCAGCTGCCGCCCAAGGACTTCATGGTGGTGGCCCTACCGATGAAAATCGAAGGCGGCAGCGGCGCCCCTTTGCGCATCATTGCTTATTGGTAGTTCGAGTCATTATCGAGGGCGCCCCAACTAGATTGCATCCAGAAAGATTGGACAAGGTGAAGGAACGGACCGACAACTCGAGTTTCGATGCTAGTCCCGCAGGCAAGGACAAAGAGATCTGCACGCCACCGAGCATCGCGAGGTTGCTGGTAGAGATGATCGAGCCTTTCCATGGACAAGTGTTCGATCCATGCTGCGGCAATGGGGATCTGCTCATGCAGGCGGTCAAGGCGCTCGAGACCCACGGCGGCCACCGCGAAGACGTCAGCATTTTCGGTCAGGAGCTGGACTCTGCAACTTGGCAGATAGCACGCACGAATCTGTCCAACCACGGTATTGAATCAGACTTGGGCGGGAAGCCCGCCGATGCCTTCCACGAGGACCAACACCCCATTTTGCGAGCTGACTTTATCTTGGCGAACCCACCGCTCAACACGTCGAATTGGGGCCGATCAAGGCTCGACGACGACCCTCGCTGGCGCTTCGGCAAGCCACCCGAAACTAACGCTAACTTCGCCTGGGTGCAGCACTTTGTGCATCACCTGTCGCCCACCGGCACAGCTGGATTCGTGCTAGCCAACGGCTCCATGTCGTCGATGCAGTCAGGCCAGGGTGAGATACGTCGAATGCTGGTAGAGACCGATTTAGTAGATTGCATCGTTGCTTGCCCAGGCCAGCTACTCCACTCCACCCAAGTTCCGGTATGCCTGTGGGTTCTTTCCCGCCGCAAGCAAGGCGGCAAACTCCGCGACCGGCGGGGTCAAGTGCTTTTTCTCGACGCACGGGCCATGGGGCGGATGGAGACCCGTGTCCACCGGGTGCTCGACGACAACGAAATCGCCAAAATCGTCGACATCTACCATGCCTGGCGCGACACCGATCGTGACTACAGAGACATCCCCGGTTGCTGCCAGTCCGCTACTATCGAAGAAATCGCCCCGCACGACTTCGACCTCACCCCCCATCGTTATGTTGTGCCAGCAGACAAGGAGAAGAACGTTACCTTCGAAGAAGGGATCACAAAATTGGCGGACGAGTTAGAGCAACAGATGGACGAAGCAGTCAAGCTCGACCGCGTGATCCGGAAGAACTTGGAGGCAATCCGAAGATGACTCCCAAGAAGCTGGTCCTGAATTCGTTCCGGAAGGCGCTCTCCTCACTAGAGGAAGTTCTGCGCCAACCTGAAATGAACGACATCGTTCGCGATGCGACAATCCAGAGGTTTGAGTACACCTACGAGATCGCATGGAAGATGATCAAGAGGCACCTCGATTGGATGGATGTTTCAGACCTCAATCAGTTCTCCAAAAAAGAGTTATTTCGCAAAGCCGCTGAAGTCGATTTGATAGGTGGCGCCGAGGAATGGTTCAGCTATCACGCAGCACGTAACACCACTGCTCACACCTACAATGAAGAAAGTGCCAAGGAGGTGTTCGAGGCGGCTAAAGCGTTCGCTCCCGCAGCTCGCCGATTGCTGAGAGAGCTAGAAAAAACCCATGATTGATCTGCGCCCGGACCACCTGGCGATCGTTCAGGCAATTCTTGGCGCAGAGATCCCCGATGCGGAGGTCAGGTGTTTCGGCTCGAGAGCCAGATGGACGAGTAGCGAGTCGTCAGATCTCGATCTTGTAATCCGCGCCGCTAGCCCTCTGTCGCTATCGGTGTTGCATCGGCTGCGGAGCCTGTTCGAAGAATCCTTTCTCCCTTTCAGCGTCGACATAGTGGACTGGCATCGTATTGACGATGACTTCCGCAATGCGATTCGAGACGAGACAGTTGTCGTCGCAACGCCGCATAAGGAAAGTCCAGGCGGCCCGATTGAGCCTCGTTGGAAAGCTGTGCCGCTTTCCGATTGCGCCAACTTTCTTTCTGGCGGCACCCCTTCTAAGGGCAGCCATGAGCTTTGGCTGGGCAGCACTCCATGGGTGAGTGCCGGGGACATGAAGCAGCTATGGCTCAGTGACACCATGGAACATGTAGCACCCGATGCGCTTAGCAATGGCACGCGAACAGTGCCGCCCGGCACTGTCTTGTTGTTGGTGCGCGGGACGCTGCACAAAGACCTGCCAATCGTCCTGACACAGGCTGAAATGGCTTTCCATCAAGATGTGAAGGCTCTCATCCCCAGAAATGACATCGACCCCCTGTTCCTCGCCTACTCTCTGATCGGCAACAAACCCGCTCTCCTCACCTTCGTCGACACAGCGACCGATGGTATCGGTCGCATCAACTCGACGGCCCTCGAGAGTTTCCCGATCGCGGTCCCGCCTCTCAACGAGCAACGACGCATCGCAGCTTTCCTCGGGGCCCTTGACGACAAGATCGAGCTCAACCGGACTATGAACCAAACTTTGACGAAGATAGAGCGAGAGATCCAAGCGCACTCTAATGAAGACCTGAGCTGGATTCAGGCCCGCAAGGGATCAAACTCTAGGCAATCCCAAACCTTGACCAAAATCCGCGACATCCTTATCCCGAAACTGACCTCCGGCGAGCTCCGCGTTCCCGCATCGACCGAAAACTAGAGCGCGGCATGATTCGCCCCTAACGACTTCTTTGGCGTCACACGATACACGCCGAAAAAAGTTGTCCGGATTGGACTCAGAAGCAGGCTGCGTTCACGATAGGAGTCAGATAGGTCCATCAGGGCCGAGGCACCCACTCCGACGGCACCGACAGTGTCCGCGGCGCCGATTCGAGCAGCCCGACCCGCTCCGCCACCACGACGAGCGGCCGGACCGACTCGAGGACCTGCGCCGCCGCAATCACGGCGACATCGCTACTCGACGGTACCTCGTCGAAGAAGCCCTGCCAAAAGGTCTTCGGCGCTGGAAATGACCGTAGGTTGATCGGCGCATCAGCAGCCAGGCCAGCAGCTTCACGCGCCAGATCCAACGCTACGGTGTAGCCTCCGAGAGCATCGACGAGGCCCAACTCCTTGGCCTGGACGCCGGTCCACACCCGGCCTTTGGCGATCTCCTGCACGCGCTCCAAGGGCAGACTGCGACCCGCGGCGACTTTGGCGGTGAAGTCCTCGTAGACCCGATCGAGCCAGGCCGAGTGACGGGCCCAGCCTTGGTCAGTGTAGTCGTGGGTGGCGGACCACATCGAGGCGTTGGAGCTGGTCTCGACCGAATCCCAGGACAAACCGATCTTCTCCCACATACCCGCAGTGACCAACTTACCGCCGAGGACGCCAATCGACGCCGTGATGGTCCCCGGCTGGGCGACGATCTTGTCGGCCTCCACTGCCACGAAGTAGCCGCCGGAAGCCGCCACGTTGCCCATCGAGACGATCACCGGCTTGCCCGCGTCGCGAGCACGGATCACCTCCCGTAACACGGTATCCGAGGCGACATAGGAACCACCGTTGCAGTCGATCCGAAACAGGATCGCCTCGACGTTGGAATCGTCGACCGCGGTGCGGAACGCTGCGGCGACCGTGTCAGAGCCCATGTTCGATGAACCGTTCAACGCACTGTATTGACTCTCGCCGCGAGTGATATTGCCGACACCATGGATCAACGCGATGGTGTGCCCCTTGCTCCATACCCGGCCAGCCTGCTCGAGATACGCCTGCAGGTACATGAAACGCCCACCGCTGCCCGTCTCTTGCCGAATCGCGTCGTAAACCTCGTCTCGATAAGCCAGACCGTCCACCAATCCGGCGTCCAACGCTTCCTGACCGTAGTGAGGACCGGCGGCGATCAACTCGTGCAGCTCTTCAGGGTCCATGCCGCGCCCGGTCGCCATGCCGGAGGTCATTTCGTCGAAGATCGACTGCATCAACGATTCAGAGGACTCGCGATGGGCGTCTGTCATCTCGGTTTCGGTGTAGGCATTCTTGGCGCTCTTGTACTCGTGACGGTGATCCATTCGCGGCTCGATGCCGAGCTTGTCCAAGGTGCCGCGGTAGAACGAGCTCGCCAACATCAGGCCGGTGATGTTCACGTCGCCGGACTGTTGCAGGAAAATTTTGTCGAAGGCGGTCGCCATGTAATAACTGGCGTTACCGGAGCTGACCTCGCCAAAGGTCTCAGCGTAGGCATACGCCGGTTTGCCACTCTCCCGGAAGGCGATCACCGCGTCTCGAATCTCTTGTAATTGGGCGATACCCAACCCACCTTGACCAACCCGCGCCACCAAGCCGACGACATCGTCGTCACTTGCAGCGCGGGTCAGAGCTTCCACCAGATTCCGCATCTGCGGACGATTCTTCATGGTGATCTGAGCCAACGGATCCGGCGGAATATACTCCAGCACCGAGGTCTCGAGATCGAGCTCGAGAATTGTCTTGCCTGCGATCCAGCCGGTGCCGAGGTCGGTCTTGCCCAGGCTGAACGCGATCAGCGCGCCGATGGCCACCATCACCATGACAAACGCGAAAAAAACGAAAAGAGCCAAGGCGTTACGCTTCTTCATCTCAGAAAACTCCTGTCACCGACGTTGAGAGTCGACCCGACCGGCGTAAATGCCGTATTGATCACTACGCCGCAGCGCGATGAGTTGTTCGGGGAACAAGCGCGAAGTGCACTCTCTCGGTATCCTACACGGCGTGACTCACCCACCACCGAATCAACCACGATCGAAGGTTCAATGGTTCGGCCTGATCGCTGGCCCGATCCTGGCTGGGCTGGCTGCC
>JAJCXQ010000065.1 GCA_029263355.1 Acidobacteriota bacterium
GTCGAGCTCTGACCGTAGGGGCGTTGTTGCGGAACAAGCCGTGATCGCTCCAGCAGCAACCAGCAGGCCCACGGCAACGAACAGCAGACCCACGACCGGGCTTAGGAGCGCTGCCGCGGGTCTCAAAGGATCAACTCACCAGGTGGTTGCCGCGGCGTGGGTCAGCCGGGCGGTTTGCCCAGCGAGCTCGCCGCGTTCCTGGAGCCAGCTGGCAAAAGCATCGAGATCGTCGCTCGAAACCCCCGCTGCATCTTCGCGACGCTCCGTAAGCCAGGTTTGCATCGCCTCCATCAACTGATCGGCAAGCTCGCGGTTTGATCCGAAGAGTTGCATGTAGGCTTCCTTGGCGTCCTCAATGCGATTTAGCCCGAGGTACGCTTCACCCCGATATTCGAGGGCCTCGCCGTAGAACGGCGCCAAGTCCAGAGCCTTGTCATAGGCGGTCAGCGCCTTCTCGTGCTGGCCACTCTTGCGATAGGCGTAACCCAGGCTGCTGAATGCCTGGTGGAAGGTGGCAACTTTCTCCGTCGCCTCTTGGAACAAGGGGATCGCCTTCTCGTACTGCTTCATCGCTTTGCCGAGGAGCTTCTCGCGCTCGTTGTCGGAGCCTGCCTCTTTGGCTTTGTCCTCAAAGCTCCAGGCCTTGTCCCGGTGCTTGAGCCCGAGGTTGTAAGCGGCCTTGGCTTCTTGTTCGGGGGTCATGGCTTCCTGGGGCGTCGGCGGCGGGGTGGGCGCCGGCTTGCTGCCAGCGGCTTCGGCGGGAGTTTGTAAGAGCAATCCCAGCGCCAGGGTCGCACAGATCACGCCGGTCGAGTTCCGCATATCGCTTCTCCTTGCTGGTTGAGATGGTTCGATGGGTATACGGCGTTGAAACACCGTTTGGACTGGGCGGCACATCTTGGACTGGGCCACACATCGATCTCAAAGTATATGTCGTCCCACGACTCGCTCGGGCATCATCCGACGGCTGAACGTGACTTTCGGACCTGCAAGCGACCCAATATCAGCGACCGACGCCGGTAGACGTCGATCAGAAGGAGGTCGGAATCAGCTGCGACCCGCGGTCACACCGCCGTCCACCGGTAACACGGCGCCAGTGATCCAGCCAGCGTTGTCACCGGCCAGAAAGAGAATCGCCTCGCTGACGTCTTGGGGCTGGCCGTTGCGGCCAATGGGGTGAAAAGCATTGAAGGTTGGAAGGACTTCGGCCACCTCAGTTTCCGACATGAAGGTCCCGTAAACCGGGGTCTCGACCACTGCCGGCGCCACCGCATTGACCCGGATCTTGGACCCCGCGAACTCGATCGCCAGGTTGCGGGTGAGCGCGTGCACGCCGGCCTTGGCGGCTGAGTAAGCGCTCGACGGCGTCGCGCCGACCGCGTGGTCGGCCCACATCGAACCGACATTGACGATCGCGCCGCCTCCACGCCGTTGCATCTCGGGGATGGCCGCCTGGGACGCGAAGAAGGTCCCTTTGACGATGATGTCGAGATAACGATCGAGGTCGTCTGCGGTGTGCTCGAGAAACGGGGTTGGTTTGAAGATACCCGCATTGTTGATCAAGATGTCGAGTCCGCCGAAACGGTCGACCGCAGTGCGAACCAGATTCTGCGCAACTTCGGGGTCGGCGATCGAACCCGCGACGGTCGCGATTCGTTTGCCGGCTGGATCGAGTTGTGCCGCGGTCGCGGCGAGCACTTCGCTCCGCCGACCATTGATAACTACCGACGCTCCGCGTTCCAGTAGGGCGCGAGCGACTTCTTGACCGATACCGGTGCCGCCCCCAGAAATCGCAGCAACTTTGCCTTGGAATGTCATGATGTGAGCTCCTTGGTTCCTGGAGCTCGTGTGATGACGGCTCCAACTGGATCTCACGATAGCGACCCGCCAAACGCTTGGGCAGTCCGTACTTTGCGGTAAGGTACGCAACGAAAGGTGCATTTTGTTGATGACAAGCGAGATATCCAGCGCAAGAAATTCGACCGGCCAACGCAAAACGGTCGCTCCTCGAGTCGGGTCGATGGTACAGACCATCGCCGGTTGCAAATGGTCACTGACGGTTTTTGAGCTCTTGCGCCAAGGAGTCCATCGGCCGGGAGCGATGGTGCGCAGTGTCGAGGGGCTGTCCACCAAGGCCCTCAACGAGTGCCTTCGTCGGCTGCTGGAATTTGGCCTCCTGGACAAGGCCGTCTTCCCGGAAGTGCCGCCGCGAGTGGAGTATGCCATCACCCCGAAGGGCGCTCAACTGATCGAGATCTTCGACGCGATGGATCGACTGGAAGAAGATTTTTAACTGACCGCTCCACCGCACAAGACGTTGCGACAAATTGCAACGAAGTTGTAAAAAACAAACCGTAAGATGCCGCCGCGTGATCGTAAGGTGGGTGATGGGAGGCGAGAATGCCGACACTCCTAAAAGGTTTGCCGTTTTACCTTCGAGAGCAGCCATTCGAGGCGGCAATCATCAAATTTATTAAATACCCGATTATCCGTACCGGGTGGTCGTGGTTTGATCTGTTGTAAGGCTTCAGTAAAGGATCTTCTGTAAGGCCCTCTGTCCGCGGTTTTTGTTTTACATTGAATTTAGCAAAAAACCAAGGAGGAACCCGAAGATGCATGGGTATCTGAGTCGACCTGTCACGCCTTCATCCAAGCTCCTGAGATTTACTTTGCACGGCGCGGTGGGTTTGAGCCTACTGTTCGCTTTTCCGGCTGTGGCTGCTGACGACACTGCTGGCGACGCCCCGGCAGATCTCGAGTGGCACGATACGTCGAGAGACGTTTATGTCGATGGTGAGCTCGAGCTCGATGTACTCACCCTGTTGCTCGACCGCGAGAGTGGCGGCCCCCGGATGGCGGTGCTGGGCGAGTCGCTGGGGAGCGCCTACGTGATCGACTTGGAAACGCTGGAGGTCGGCGAGCTACCGCTGTCACAGTTCGAGATCCATGCCTCGGGAGCGCGATCGCCGGCCAACGCCCAACCGGTGCCTGTGGGTCGAGTAACGACGGTCCGAGATCGGCGGTCCACTTACCATGTGGTGAGTGCTGGCGAACGCACCTTGGTGGTGTCCCCTCATCAAGGTAGTACCGGGCCAATCCTGCTGGATGAATTGTTCGAGGCGGCGCCGGCGTGGCAGCGTCGGGTTGCTGAGTACCAACCGAGCTCCGATGCGGTCGAAACACTTAGGGCTCTCGACCGCGAGACTGAGGTGACCGTGGTGCTCGGCACCTGGTGTGGAGACAGCCGCAACTACGTGCCGAAACTGCTGCGTTCACTCGAAGACGCCAACAATCCCCGTATTCGACTTGATCTGGTTTCGATTCACCGTGGCTTCAATGAGCCTGCGGACGTTATTTTGGGCCAGAAAGTGACCAATGTGCCGACGGTGATCGTGCGCCAGGCTGGAGAAGAGATTGGGCGCATCGTCGAAACTCCAGCCTCGGAGACCATCGAGCAAGATCTGGCGGCGATTCTGAACGGCGAGTTGGGGCCGCATCCCGGCCGTTGGCAGCGGGAGGGGGAGATCGCCCGCGGACGTTACGTTTATCGTGGGGACGACAACCGCCAGCTCGGCGACGAGAGGTGGGAGCTGTTCCACACCGAGGACGGTGGGCGATTACTCCACAGTGTCGTTGCCAGGGAGGGTCGAGAGGTGGAGATCTGGCACCGGCGTGACTCGGAAGGCGCTTCGGAGTTCGTCGAAGTGACTCGGCGTCACGAAGAGGAGCTGTCTCGGACCCGCATCTGGATCAACGACGGCAAGCTGAGCGCACTCACCCGCGGTAACGTGACCGGCATCGTCGAACAGCGTCTCGACGTTCCGCCGGGTACCAGTTTTATGCTGCCCTGCGCGGCAGATGCTGGATTCGACTGGCTGCGCCTCGGCGAATCCGTCTCGCAGGCTTCGGTCAGCCGCTTCTTGCTGCCGGCAGACCAACCAACAGCAGGCAAGGTGATCGAGTTGCAGGCCGCCTCTAAAGGACGTGAGTCCTTCACCACCGATCGTGGCGAAGTCTCCGCGCTGCGGCTCGAAACCCAGTACAACGGTAGCGCCGCCCTGTGGTGGCTCGACGACAAAGTCGGTGTGCCGATCCGCGGAACCGTCGCCGGCCTAGGTCAAGTCACCCTGGAAGAGCTGACGTTGGCGAACTAGATAGGTCGCATCCAGTTTTGCCGTTTTCGGCCCAGGGAGGGAGACCTCGTGGAGCGAGCAAGCAGCGAGCGTGTTCGAGCAAACAGGATCTTGGCTGCTCGTATCAGTAAGCAAAAGAAAGGCTTATGCGTCTCGCAAGAGGACCGGCGAGTTCGGAGCTGCTGCGCAGCCCACGAGGTCGACCGAGCCCTCGATGCGTTCCTGGATGGGATCTAGATAGGTCGCATCTAGTTTCACCGTTTTCAGAAGAAGCGTTCTGGCCTGTAGGGCGAGCACGGAGCTGATTGTTTTAGCTGCGAGCCCGCTCTGAATCGGCCTAAACAGCTTGCAAGAAAAGGCTTACGGCGGCACGGAAGAGCTCAAGCGAGTTAGGCACCGCGCGCAGCCCACAGGCCAGAACGCGCCCATGAGGTGTTTCGAGATGGAACTAGATAGGTCCAAGGCTGGACTAGATCTAGCCTACTGAAGCTCGAGCTTGCTGGCGCGGAACAACGGATCCGCGGCCTGCAACAGCTTGCCCCGCAGGCGTGGTGGCAAGTCGGGGTGTTGGTCGAGAAATTGTTGGACGATGTCAGCGGCCCTTCGGGAGCTGTGCCCGCCAAGGGTCGCTTCCAGCCAACCGAGGGGGAAGAAGATGTCGCCGGTACGCCGGATCTCCTCGAGCAGCTCGAGGCTGGGCTGGATATGTTGACGCGCACTGTCGGCCCGCAAGGGATGATGCAGGAATTCGAGAGCTTCCAGCACCCAAGGCTCGTGCTCGCGGTTCGCGGCATCACTCAGACTGGCGAAGAATTGATCGCGGATGGTCTGATCAGCGGATAGCGCGGGGCGCACGAACTCAAAACGGGACCGTCGGTCAGGGTTGGTGATGCGCTCGAGCTGTTGGTCGAGGATCTCTTCAGCATCGGCCACGCCGCGGCTTGCGAGCTCCTGAGCGATTGCCGTCAGATCATTCTCCGACAGTGTCAGGTCTGTGATCACCACATCACCTGCCCACACTCCTCGGAGTTGTTTTAGAGCTTCCGAACTCGACGCGATCCGCCGGTAACCGCCGAGGTAAGCGGACTTGATCCGGGCTTGCGGTGCGTCCTGGAGCAGGCGCCACAGGGTGGCTTCGAGATGTGGCGTCAGCTCAACTCGCTGGTCATGGGATAAATAACGCCAGGTGGCGGTACTCAGGTCGTTGAGCAGGCGTTGAATGTTGAGCTCATCACGCTCTGTGTCCAGCATTCGAGTCGCCAGATCAATCAACCGCCGAGGTGCAACCTGACCCTCGAGCATGGCGTCCCACAGGGAGAGCCAGGCGACGGCACGCAGCCGGTTGTCGTCGAGGTTCGGCAGATGTTCCAGCAACGCTTCGCGACTGGCCTCGTCCAGATCGAAGCGGCCATAACCGATGCCGCCACCGTTGGCGAGCACAAAGTCGGGCGCCGGCAGCCCGGCAGCTTCGGCAAGGTCGAATCGGTCAGTCTTCAGGTAGGCGTCGATCCAGCGACCGGGGGTCGACTCGTAGCCCAGGTAAACCCGCAGTGGCTGACTCCACAGACGACCTTGGCCCGTCGGGTCGGTCTGCCGTAAGCTCAGAGATGCGACGCGACCCTCCTGCACGTCGAGCTCAACCGCGATCGTCGGCCGACCCGCGGTGTGGACCCAGACATCACTCCAAGCGGAGAGGTTCTCGTCGGTGCCCGCAGCCATTGCCGCAATCAGGTCCGGCCAAGTTGCGTTGCCATAACGATGAGCGTCGAGGTACGTGCGGATGCCCTCGCGAAACGATGACTCACCCATCAGCAGCTCCAAGTGCCGCATGACGATCGGAGCCTTCTGGTAAATGATCGCGCCATAGAGCGAGCCGGCCTGATTGAGATTTTCCAACCTCTGGCGAATCGGGTTGGCTCCCGCTGTGCGATCGACCTCATAGGCGCTGGGATAATGGGCGAGTAAGAATCTCAGTTCATGATCGACGTCGGGAAACGACGGATTGACGATCTTGGCCGCCATGAAGTTGGCCATGACCTCCTTCAACCACACGTCGTCGAACCACTTCATAGTCACCAAGTTGCCGAACCACATGTGAGCAGTCTCGTGGGCGATCAGGCTGGCGCGTCTCAGCAGTTGGTCCTGGGTGGCGTCCTCGTCGAGGAAGAGAGTACGGGCGCGATAGAAGATTGCGCTGGGGTGCTCCATCCCACCGTATTGGAAAGCCGGTATGGCGGCAAAGTCGAACTTGCCGAAGGGATGGTTGATGCCGGTGTAGTCTTCGAGCCAGCTCAGTGCCGCGGCGTGGAGGTCGAAGATCGCGTCGAGGTTGCGCGCGACCTTTTCGGGGTCGGTTTCCCGATGCAGGAAGCGCATCGTGCGTCCGTCGCGCTCGGCGGTTTCGATCTCAAAACGGCCCGCGGCAAAAGCCAGCACGTAAGTCGCAATCGGCTCGGTGCTGACGAACCGATAGGTGTGTCGTTGCGTGCTGTCGTCCACCTTGAGGAGAGCGCCGTTGGCAACCGCTGTCCAGTCGGCGGGTAACTCGAGTGTCACGTCGAACGTCGCCTTGAGATCCGGTTGATCAAAGAGCGGCAATGCGACTCGGGCGCGATCGGGGACAAACAGAGTGTAGAGAAAGTCGTCGTTACGATTCAGCGAGCTGTCGCCAGCGACAAATTCGATGGTGATCTCGTTGCGACCGGTTTGCAGCTCGGCTTGCGGAATCACGATGTGCTCGAGGGTGGCTTCGAAGCTCGCCGGCTGGCCGCCGATCTTGACGGACAAAACTTGTTCAGCGGGTTGTGCGAAGTCGAAGATCAGCGGCGAGTTGATGGTCGACAGCTCGAGCGTCGCGATGATCCGTCCGCGAATCGCCTCTTCGCGCGCCTCGGGGATCGACAGCTCGAGGTCGTATCGCAGATCGCTGATCGTCTCGGCGCGATGCTCGGCGAGGGCTAGCGGGACCCCGGGTTCGCGCATCGAGCCGGCGTCTGGGATGTGCTGGGTGTCCGGTGTGGCGCAGGACGTCATGTGTATTCCAACCAAGGCGAGAATCGATCCAAGTAGCAATCGGTTGCGGCCCAATCGTCACCTCCTGGGGTTTCATGGCACTGTGGTTGCCCCAGCGTTCCATATAAGCGACAAGATAGCCACTCTACCTATTCGCACTCATCGATGGGGCGGGCGGGGATCGAGGCCGCCCAATCGCATTTTCAGCACAACGCTCAGTGGCGCCATCGAGCACGGATCTCCAGAGGTCGTAACGAAGCTGTGCGAGCTCGGTGCGCCGCCGCCGAGGGTTCCCGGTGGCGGCATGAAACCACCTGACCAGGCGCTATTTCGTGACCCTCTACCAATAAAGACACCACATAACCCAAGAATACTGCTCTTTGCGGCAAATTTTTCTCCATGGCAGGGAAAACGGTACCATATCGCCGACCGCACCGGGAGCACGCGTTGGTACCGGGGGAAGACTCGATGTCTCGGTGGAACCCCCTCCGTTGGTACCGGGGGAAGACTCGACAGCCAGCAAAATCCCTTGGTTGGTACCGGCCGCGGACTCGACATTCGGCGAAATCCCTTCGATGGTGGGTACGGATCACCAATGTCCCACAAATCTAACCTGTTCCCGAGGGGAACACCGTCAAGTCCGGCACAACATCACGTGATCCCCCGGTACCAAACACCTGCCCCCGGCGGTACCAATGCTCATCCCCACCCAAGAACGGGCTGTTGCATTTGCAGAACGCTTAGAAGGGTCCTTGGAACGGGTTATTTCGTTGGTCGAGGCCTTAGAAGGGTGGTTGGACCGGGCTGGTTCGCCGGGCCTGCTCGGAGGAGGGTCCTTGGAACGGGCCGGTTCGTTCGCGCTCTGGATCCGCGTCCCCGGGCAGACTCCTCGAACTTGACGGCAGTATGAAGTGGAGGCGATCGGAGATGCGAGTCCGGCGCACAGGTCCTGATGGGTCCCGAGATCAAAGGACGGTCGTCAGATCGAGCTGCAATCGACTGTCACCTGCTGAGGGTCATCAACGCTTCGCGCCTCTCGCAAATCATGTTTCTTGGAACTTTCAACGCCTTGTGCCGGCCGTTACCAACTTACCCGGTCCAGCGACGGCAGTTCGTCAATGGCAGGTTGTCTTGCTAAGGCTCATCAAGGCTTGACGCCAGCTGCAAATCAACTTTTTCGGTCCGGCGAAATCGATGCGGGTGAATCTCCTCTCCTCAAAGTATACGCGCAATCTCCGACCGACTCATCCTCCAATCTATCGCCGCCTCCAAGGCTGCTTGCAGACTCTTCAATGTCCAGATTTCCCGAAACGGTGCGGCGGGGTTATCTTTGGGCCGACTACACGCCAACTTGATGACTTCGCACCGCACTGGTACCGGGATCACCGGTGGGCGTCGTGCTCGCAGCTCCTCATGGGTAATCAGTAGACAACTTACTTGTACCAAGAATTCAGATCCCGCACAAGCGCTGAAAAACCCGGACAGAACCTAGGGGACGCGGTACTAGTTGAACGATATCTCGATCGTTCAGTCGCGAATCTCCTTTGGGTTGAGAGAATCCGTCGCAACGACCCTCGATTGGCGTCTACCAATCTGCAGGAGGACCCAATCGACCGTCGATCATGGTCCGCAGCACCGTATGGGGCCCAATCGACCGTCGATCATGGTCCGAAGCATCGTCCGGGACCCCAATCGATCGTCGATCATGGTCCGAAGCACCGCTGGAACCCCAATCGGCGCTCGATCATGGTTCGAAGCACCGTCCGGGACAGCAATCGACTCTCGATTCGGGTCCATCGCACCGTCGACACACCGAACGGTAGTCGAATCGGCTCTCGGGTCATCTCTCGACGGCCAAACGACGGTCGATCAGAGCTTGTGCGCCAGGGACATCGCAAAAACGAGGGTCGATCGACCTCAGCGACGTGCCTCGGGACCCGGATCGAGCGACGATCAGGGTCTCGGATGGCGCTTTGGACTCCAATCGCGGGTCGATCGTCTTTTTGACGGTGCGGGAGAGTTCGAATGACCCTCAAACGGCTCGGAGACCGCAAGGTGCTCGACATCGACCGAGCCGACATCCAGTCTCTCCACAGGAGCCTGGCCGAGCCGAGCGATACGCGCACTTGGCTGAGGACCCGATCCGGAAAGCGAACGAGCAGATCGGTGATCACATCTGGGTAGTGATGTCGGGACGGCCGAAGGCAGAAGTCGTCCCGATCAGTGAGGGCCACGGCTGAATCTGATCGAGGCTCTGGCTGGTGTGTCTCTATCTACCTGATTCGTAATCAGCAGGTCAGCGGTTCAAATCCGCTCATCGGCTCCATGTAAGTTGTTTGGAATGTGTGGTTTGTGGGATTGACGGTTGAGGGAGTGAGGGTCGAAATCGGGATTTGGGTCACCATAGGGTCAGTTTGGCGTGAAACTTGGTGAAACACCTTAACGGGATGTAACGGCTTGAAACACCTCGGCCGCGGGCTCATGGAGGCCCTCTCGGAGCCCGGAAGTGGCATGATCAGCGTTGGAGCCTACTAATCGTCCGAAATAGGCTCGGGCCCACTCCGCGACGGCGCTCATTACCAGCGCGAACAGCTACCGTTTCCGCGCTGTTCGGAGACTTGATGGTCCGGAAAATCTGAGAAGACTGCCGGTCGAGACTCTGGACGGATCGGAGTCAGTCAATCTCTGCCCTCGCCGTCTTGCAGTAGCTCGACATGGTCCTTGAGAGCCGCGAGGAAGTCGGCCGGGACGCGTAAGGAGCTCGCTTCCAGACGATTTAGAAAGCCGGAGCTTGCCCGTTCCGAGAGAGGTTTCGTCGGAAACCTCAGGAAAGCTCGGAGGGCCTTCGGCTTTCTTCGAGCAGGCCAGGATGAAACACCCATCGCGAACCTGCCTTGGGCCGAGCCGAAGGCAGACCGCGGCCAGGGACCTCGGCGCTTCATCGGGACGGGAATCGCGGCCGGGTCTCCAGGCTCGCTCACCAGGACTCGGCCCAGCCATTCGGCGACCTGGACCGTTACTGCGTTTCCCACGAGCCTCCATCGGTAGTCCCTACGTGACCCTTTCGAGTTGGCAGGCGAGGTCCAACCTGACGGGAATCCCTGCAGCCTCTCTGCATCCCGGATATCGGGCGTCACGATCTGGCCGTCCGGCAGCCAGATAGCTGGCGATGACGGGATTCCGGTTCCCGACCCTCCTTTCAAGGGGGGCACGGCGCCCACGGCCCACCCCAAGCCCCGGTTGCCCTCGGTCCAGTAGAAGCCGCACGCTTTGCCCCGATGATCCTGCTTCACAGGCGGCCCGGCATCGTCTCTCAACAGGAGTCGCTCGGGCTCTCCGTCGAGCGAAGCGAGAATGAAGACTCGCTCCCGCCTCTGAGGCATCCCGAAGGCTTGGGTGTCGACCACCCTGTAGGCCCAGTTGTATCCGAGTCTCTCCAGTTGCCCGATGACGTAGTCCATAGCGGCGCCACGATTCAGCCAGAGCATGAACGGCACATTCTCTAGAAGGACCCAAGGCACCTCGATCTTCCGGAGGAGTCTGAAAACGTGCCGCACGAGACCGGAGTCTTTGCCTCGATGGCCGTTCGTTCGACCTACCTGAGACAGGTCCTGACAAGGGAATCCCGCTGTCAGCAGGCCTGTCTCGGAAGGCAGGGTCTTCAGAGCCTGCACATCCGTGCTGACGGGGACATCCGGGTAGCGTTTACCGAGCACCGCCCGCGCCTTGGCGTTGGACTCGCAGAAGCTCCCGGTAATGTGACCGGAACGAGCGAGACCTCTCTCGAGGCCAGCGATGCCGGAGAACAGGCTGAAGGTCTTGAGACCCTTCCCCTTACTTCTTGATCCTGGCCGCATCATTCTTTCGCCTCACATACTCCACTTGACCCCAGAGCCCTCCTGAGACGGCCGCTGAGTGCCGCTGGATTCCGGAGCTCGCACTCCCACACGATCATGACCCGGAAACCCCTCTGGCGCAGGTCTCCGCACTTCCGCGCGTCCCTCTGGCGGTTCTCTGGGATCTTGCGGCCCCAGTAACCACGGTTCGAGGCCGGAAGGCGCGGCCTAAGGCCCGCCTTCGTTTTCGCGCAGTTCTTGTGGCCATGCCAGAAGCAGCCATTGACGAAGACCGCCCAACCGCGACTCCGGTTGGCGATGTCTGGCGATCCGGGCAGATCTCGGTTTTTCAGTCGATAGAAGACGCCCAAGTCGCGGAGGATTGCCCGAACTGCCAGCTCTGGAAGGGTGTTTCGTTGACCAACCGCGCGCATGATCCGCGATCGGGCCTCTGGTGTCACGATGTCAGGCATTGCTCACCGAGGAGCTGGCTGCTCCTGATCGCGGGTCGCAACTCTTCGCCACCACAGAGTGGTGCTGCCAATCGTACTCTACTAGCTGATCGAGGTGCGGGGGGGGTGGTCATGGCCGGCTTCATCGCGAGTCAGTCAGTAGAATTCGCTCTGATCCACTCGCGGACACGCACCTGGCGCCGCGACAGGTTGAACGTGTCCCAACACAGCGGTTCCCCGTGCTCGCCGGCTTCCTCCCGCGCCTGCGACAGGATGTTCCCAGCTTCGACCTCAACGCCGTTATCCCAGTCCCACAGTGGGTGCGAGACCAATACCCACGGGCATGAGCGACGCCCCAGGGGGACTCGGAAGGCTGGAACTCCGGAAAACTCGCACGCCTCTCCGGAAAACCGTTCGGCCATTTCCTGCGCAAGGCGTTCCGCGAGGTCGGGCCACCGCTCGATGCCCCAGAACGCGAAGTCTCCGTCGAGACCACAGCGAAACTGTGGATCCACGAGCGCACGTAGGAATGCCGCCCCGAGTTGCCAGTCGAGGATGCCGTGGAAAGGCTGGTTCCCATAGCGGAGCAAGCAGGAGTAGCACGCCGTATCGCAGTCGTGCTTGGGAGCGAAGAACTCACCCAATGGGTAGGGAAGCTGCTCGACGTCTCCCGCGACGTCATCCAATATGTCCGCTGACGATCGGCAACCCCCCAACATCGACGAGATCATCATCGTGATGGGCGGCGGACCGCTACCGACGCCCTCCCAGAGGTTCCTGCAGAATCCGGCACCGTTCACGAGGTGGTCAGTGATCTGTAGCAGCGGAAGTTGGCCGTAGATCCGTGGCTCGAGTACGTCGAACTCCTCCGGGTCGATGTCGATGTCGAGCGATGCGCGGTTCACGAGCATGTGCGCCGCCGATAGCGCCGACGCACGTACCCCCAACCACCTGACCGTCTGGAACGGAGGGTCCGCGTCATCGGAGCGACTCGGGAGTCGGTGCAGGGCGAGACCGGAAGGGTTCAAGGTGGGCTGAAGGAACAGCGAATCCGTGGTCTTGGGAGCCGCCAGCCACACCCGCTCCACGTCTCCGGAGGCATCGAATTGTCGCACGGTACGCTCGAGTCGGGGATCCGTGCTCACGGCCTGCCTTGGCAGCTCGAATGTCTGCCATCCCCACGGTACTCGCTGAGATCCGACGCTCACGTCGAATCCCATCCCCCCGTCTTCGTGTTCGGGTCCGCGGTTGAGGCGGTACGTCCGGCTGCGGGGATCGAATGCGAGATTGACGGCGAGACTCCTCCCGAAGCCCAGTTCACCCCCAAGGGGATGGAAGTCCAGCGCTTTGCCTTCGGCCTGAATCGAGCGGTGCCGGACTCCAGCGTCAGCATCTTCTTGTCGCGTCTTTGGCCAGAAGTTCGTGCGAAAGCCGTTCGGAACCCAGCACAGGTGTGCCCGCTCGGGTGACAGGATCCGCCTGCAGGACGGGCACTCACCCTCGAAGGTTTCGTCCGGGCGCTCGACGCATTCCCTCCACGCGTGACAGTGACCGCATTCGAGCATCCAGACACGCTGGCCGTACGGTGTATCCTGGAACGTCTTGAGTTCTTGTTGAGGTTGATTTCGCCGCCCCGGAAACGGCGGTGCGAGATCGGGCGTCATGCCCACTGCCAGATGCTCCTTCTTGTCGATGACGACCGTCGAACCTGGCGCGAACTCATAGATGGCGAGATCCAAGTCGCGATCGACAGTGCTCCACTCGAACTGACCGCTAGCTTTTCGAAGCCGCAAATAGAGCTGACGAACGCGTGTAGGCATGCCGTACATCGGCAGGAAGCCCCGCTCTGCCAGGGTATGGGCCAGCCCTACTTCCCGCAGATCTGCCACGACTTCTTCGAGCCTGGCTCGGACCACGCCCGGGTCGAGCAGGCTTGTGAGATCTAGCGTCGTACCCTCGACGAGAACGTCGGCGAGATCCGCTGCCGCACCGACTGTGCTGACCATGGCCTCCTCGACGAGATCTCCCCAAAGCGTTCCGCCGGCCTCCGGGTAGAAGCTGGCCGGCAGGAATTCACCGTGGATGTCCGGTGGCGACATCAGATCGCCCGGGAAGATACCCTCGCCGTCTCGAGCCGTCGTTCGCAGCAGACTGAACGCCTGCGAGAGCCAACCCTTTAAGAGGAAGCGGCGCGCGATATCGTCCATCTTCTTGGTCAGAAACGGGGTAGGAGGGATGTCTCCTGTCATCCGTTTCGGATGGTGGAAGTAGTAGAGGTCATGACTCCGAGTTCGGCAAATGGTGAGGGCCATGGAGAACGCCTGACCTCGCCGCCCAGCGCGCCCGACTCGCTGTTGGTAGTTGAAGCGCTGTGGGGGCATGTTCGCTTGGAGAACGACTTGGAGTGGGCCGATGTCGATGCCGACCTCCATCGTTGTCGTCACCGTCAGCAGGTCGATCTCAGCTTGAGCTCGGGAGCTCCTCTTCTCTACCCCTCGTAGAATCCGTCCTGCCGCTTCGTCTTCGTCGCCCTCGCCGACCTCTTCCCAGTGCGGCACGAATATTCCCTTGAACTCGCGCTGTCGGGTAGCCGGATCTTCGGTCTGACCCGTAAGCTCTTCACAGTGAAGCCGGTATGTCCCACGCGAGTTCAACTCCGGGCCAGCTTGTTCCAGCATCCGGGCAATACGACGGGCGAGGAAACTGCGCGTATGCAGCAGCTCCACCGGCCTCGCCTCGGCCGGATCGAGCGACGTGAAGCACCTCGTGCATACTCCAGTACCCCTGTGAAGGTGTACCCGCTGGCATGCACCGCATCGCAGGTAGGTGGTGTCGTCGTCCATGAGGCTGAAGCGCAGCCGTGGCACGCTGATCGTCCCGTGCTGGTGCCCGCACGCTCCCAGTTGCTCGAGAGCGCGCTCGAGTTCGGCCTCCGGATTGCTCGGCCACGAAGACGAGGCGTACGACTTTAGCCGGCGGTTCGCCTGCCCCCACGTCTTCCACGGCTTGAAGTAGTCGTCTGCGTCGTCGAGATATGGGCTGGGCCAGTAGCGGTAGCTGTCGGCCAGCACTCGGAGGAGCCCCGAAAGCTCCCGCACACGAGCCTCGGACCGCGCTTGTTCAGGCAGGTCTCGCATCGCGACGGTCACGTAGCCTTGGCCAGCCTCTTCGAGCGAGAAGTATGTCTTGCTAAAGACGACCTCGGTCAGAACACGATGCACTGCGGAGACGACGTTCTGACGCGCAGCTTGGAAAGCGCTCTGGTGCACGTCGTGGTCACGCCATCTTACGGTGCCATCCTCTACGTCGAAGAGCTGCGGCCAATGGAAGTAGCGGTCCTTACCGTCCTGGATACCCCTGGGGCGATCCTGCCCTGCATCGTCGTAGGGATGGACACCCTTGAGAACGTGCTCGGCTATGAACGGAAGAACCGACCTCTCCTGTCCGCCGAGAGCTTCGGTCTCGGGCTCCTCGAGTATCTGCTCAAGTGCGACGGACTGCTCTCCGGCTTCCCGCAGCTCTCGTCTCAAGTCATCGATGGCCCTCGCAAGGTCCGTGGCGCTCTCTCCCGCTTCAACGGCTTTCATGAGGCAAGCTTGCAGGCTTTCGAGGTCGGCTTGGATGTCGGACTCATTGCGCCGGCTCACCAACACCCGCCGGAGACACAGTACCAATACCTCACGTCGCAGATCCTGGTGGTGATTTCGCTCGATCGAAAGCGCCCCCTTCGCAGCATCTTGTCTGCTATCTGAAAAAGAGACCAGCTTCGCGTCGGCTTTCGGATTCGCGAGCCGTTGAGCATCGAACAGCTCGGTTGCAAGAAGCTGTGTCGTCTTGCCGAAACCAGCTCTGAAGTTCCGGATGGGGGAGAGCCTGAACTCCCGAGTGCGACGGGAATAGGACGTCCCGCATCTAGGGCAGTTGTACGGCACGTTCGTGCCCGCGTGCCCTCGGCCGCGCTTGTGCCGGTCCAGCTTCCGCCCGCGGTCATAATACCGCCCGAGCACGTATCGCTCGTCCTCGCGAGCAGCCTCTTCAGTCATGGTGGCCCCAGGACCCGAGCCGACCTTCGCCACGCCGCCGGTCGCTCGCTCAAGCGCTGCGGGAGTCCAAGTGCCGCGGTCATCGCCGTCCGACTCCACTTCGTCGTCGGGAAGCCACTGCGGCCAGAAGAGCCCGTACTGCTCCCAGGAAAGCTCTTCGAAGCGTTGGGAAGCACTCTTGTCTGGCAGCCCGTCGAGGTGGGGCTCATGAGGAAGCAGTTCGGCCAGATAGCCGGAAGGTCGCCGCCCGAGGTCAGCCTTCAGACCACCGACCATCAATTCGCCACAGCATTCACAGTAGACGAGCTCGAAGCAGCGCACAGTGCACTTGCCCGCTTCCGTAGTGACCTCGACCTTCGGCTCGCGGTCAATGGAAAGGACACCGATCTCCGCAGCTCGCGGCGCGGTCGTGCTAGGAGCGCCCGCTCCCCTCCAGACCGGCGCGTAGAGGCCTTCGATGCTTCTGAAGAACGTATGCACCCGGAAGGAGGGAGGTGCGACGTCCCATCGCCCCAACCACCGGTCGAGACCATCACCAGCGCCTCGGACGAAGATCAGCGCGCGCACCGCGAGTAGCTGACGCATATAGTCCCACCCGTCCGCAGCGTCGCCGAATAGTTTGACGGTAAGTTCGGAGACGGGTGTGGCTCTTGTCCGCCCATTGGCACCGCTGGCAGGGCCGCCACTCTCCCAACATGCCCACAGCAGTCGGTTCGCGGCGTCAGCCACGCAGGCACGCACGACCTCGGATAGAGACCTGCGTGGACCGACGTGGAGCGATTCAGCTACAGCCTTCCAGAGATCCACAAATCGTTCGTGGG
>JAJCXQ010000066.1 GCA_029263355.1 Acidobacteriota bacterium
CATTAAGAGAGTTGACGCCGGCACCCAACTGGTCATGCGAGTTAGGCACCGCGCGGAGCCCACAGGCCAGAACGCGCCTACGAGCTGTTTCGGGATTGGGATCTAACCTAGTTCAAGGGCTTTACTGGTCACAGGTCGCAAACGCATCCGTGTCGCGGATCGGCTCGAAGGCGGTACCAAGCTCATTGGTGTACGTCTGAATCTCACCGCTGACCAGGTCCTCTACCGTGAGCACAACACCGACATCGGTCAGGCCACCCGCAAAAACCCAGAAGCGATCGGCGATGTCACAAGCGTCGAGAACCTTGACGACCAATTCGATGTTATTGGGCGAGAAGAAGTAGAACTGCCCAGTGTCTCCGGTCAGCTCGGTGCCCAGGCCCTGGCCACTACCATCGTCGGTCGTCCAGTCGGCGGTCACCCGGAAACGATTGTTGTTGAGATTGAGAGCGGGCTCCCCGACAAGGTCGGCAGAAAGCGTAATGCGGGCGACCCTGTAGCCAGGCTGAGTGAAGTCAGCGCCGGCAAACATCTCAGCATCGAGGATGCCACTGCTGCCAGCAGGCAAGAAGCCATCATGGATCTGGACCGTGCCGTTTTCGGTGACGCCGGTGTTCGGAGCCATCTGCCCAAAGAAGGCGGTGTTGGCTGGGATTTCGTCGTTGACTTCGGTGCCGGCGTCACGCACCCGTGAGCCCATCAGCACGAAGGTGCCACCGACAAAGTTGCCGAGCTCGTCAAACACCTGATGGGCGGTGCCACCGGCATTGGCGACAAACGCATCGTTGCTGGGAATGATCATGCTGGCGTAGCTGAAGAAACGATTGCTGCCAGCAGTGGGATTGAGATCAAACGTCATCGTCGCGGTGTCGCCGGGAGCGATCGGACCATTGGGGCCAGGGATCGTCGCGTCGATGGCGCCGAAACCGGCGGCCAAGAATTCACCTGACAACGGGCCGGTATTGCCGTCTTCGGCGATCCGCTCGAGGCCAGGCGTCGCGGGGGTTCCGATATCGTAAGAGTCGAAGCCACCGTCATGGAAACCAACCCACATCGGAGTCAGAAAATTACCGTTGGCAGGCGCCAGATTTTCGATCGTCACCGTCACATCTACCGCTAGGGCAGGCACAGCAATCATCGCGGCCACGAGCACACCAACAGACAACAGGGTTTTATCGAGCACAACCTTGAGCATCACGATTCCTCTTCAAGTTTTTCCCTAGCTTCGCGCGCGATGCTAGGAACGTTTCTATGCCAAGGCCCAGCCTTCGAGGCCCCAGCGCTGATGAGGAGGATTGTGATGCTCGCGCTTCACGAGCTGTTCAAGCCAATCTAACAATCCCGTCGCAAATATCACGGTTCCATCACAGACCTGGGACCGACACTGCTTCGCCAAGATTCGTTCGCCAAGATTCGACAGCTCCGCACCAGGCCGCAGGGTCCTTCACTCACGGCAAGCTGTGACGCTCTTGTGAAGCTAGCGAGCCGCTGGAGCCGGCAAGTCGGCCAGCGTCAACTGGTGGGTGCGCGCTTCTGCGACCAGCGAGAAAGCCACCGTGGTGCCGACATCTACCGTGCTCTGGATTTCGAGTTGGCTGTGGTGTAGCTCGAGAATTCGACGGGTAATCGCCAGCCCGAGACCAGCACCCTGCGCCACAGCATTGCCAGAGCGCGAGCGATAATAACGATCGAAGATATGCGGCAAATCCTCGGCGGCGATGCCACAACCGGTATCGACAACTCGCACCCGCAGTCGATTGGGATCTTCCCTCAGCTCGATGGTGACCGAGCCCCCCCGCGGAGTGAATTTCAGAGCGTTGCCGATCAGGTTCTCTAGCGCTCGCTCCATCAACCCAATATCCGCTCGCACCGGTGGCAAATCAGGATCGAACTCGGCGATCAAGTCCACCCCCTGCTCCGTCGCCTTCAGCTGAAAACGCTGAACGTTGTCTTGCACCAGCTCCGCCAGCCTAAAGCGCTCGAACCTGGGCTCGACTTCGTGGGCGTCGAGCTTGGTGAGCTGAAAGAGCTCGTCGACCAGCGTTCCGAGACGCTCGCTCTGGCGCACTGCGATCTGCAAGTACTCGTCGCGCTCCGACTTCGACAGCACGCTGTCTTTGAGCGCCAGGGTGTCGAGATAGCCGCGCAACGAGGCGATTGGGGTTCGCAGATCATGCGAGACATTGGCGATCAGCTCTTGGCGACTACTGTTCATGGTCTCGATCTGTTCCATCTGATGCTCGATCCGCTGAGACATCTGGTCGAACGTCTGGTCGAGCAGATGGACCTCGTCACTCTTGGCGAGCAGGCTGACCGGGGCGGGATCCGCCTCCTGGGAACGAAACGTCTGCATCCGGGCCGCCAAGCTGCGCAACGGACGGGTCAAGAGACCAAATCCCAAGAAGCCGAACAGCAGAACGACGCCGAGGTACACCAGGCCATTACGAGTGCTGAGCCTTAGAATGTAGCTCTCCCTCAGACGTTCGGCAGCCGAGTCGACCCGATGGCTGGCCAACACGATGTAGAGATACCCTTTGAGACTGCCTTCGGGAGGAATCGCTGCCACCGAAAAGACCTTGGGTCGCGAAGGGTCGCGGGGGTCCTCCCCCAGTACCGTCCGAGTCGGCCGTGAGGAGCGCTGCCGCTGGTCCATGAAGCGGTGAATCGGCTCGAGGCGGACACGATCACGCTGGACCTCTCCAGCCATCTTGTCATAGGCAAAAATCTCGCCACTCGGACTCACCAGGTAAAACTGCGGCCCTGGATTCACCACCATCATCCAGTGCAACAACTGGTCTAATCCGTCCGCCAGAATCTCACCCTTCTTATCCAACAAATCACGGTGCTTCATCTTGGCGATATTCGACGCCAGATCAAGATTCATACTCTGGTTGACTTCTTGCAGATATCGCTCAGTCGTGACCAGCGTCGAATAGAGGTTGAAACCTCCCGCCAACAGCAAGAGCACCAACAAGGTCAGAGCCAGACGAGCGTGCAGGGATCGCAGCTTCAACCTCGAACCCCTCAATCCACCAGCACGGGAATCGCAGCTGGAGCCGGCTGGGGGAAATCCCCTTCAGCGGGATCAAAGAGCTTGTAGCCGATGCCCCACACCGTCAGGACGTAACGGGGTTGTGCTGGATCTTCCTCGATTTTTGCTCGCAACCGATTGATGTGGGAATTCACGGTGTGCTCGTAACCGCCGTAACCATAACCCCAGACTTGATCGAGGAGCTCCGCTCGACTGTAGACCCGCCCAGGGTTGCGGGCGAAGTGGGCCAACAGGTCAAATTCTTTGGCGGTGAGCTGTAGCGCCTTGTCCCTGAGTGTGGCGCGACGCTTCGCAGAGTCGATGCGTAGCTCGCCGACGGCTACCGCCTCTTCCTTACGCGCCATCACTTCGACCCGCCGGAAGATCGCTCGGACCCGAGCAACCAACTCGCGGACACTGAACGGCTTGGTGAGGTAGTCGTCGGCGCCGACCTCCAAACCCAACACTCGATCGCCCTCACTCGAACGCGCGGTCAACATCAAAATAGGCGTGTAGATCGCCTGTCGACGAACTTGCTGGCAGAGATCGAGACCGTCGAGCCCAGGCAGTGTCAGGTCGAGGATCAGACAGTCGAACTCGCGGGAAGTCGCCAGCTCGAGGCCACGCGGCCCATCGTGAGCCAGGGTCACCTCAAAACCGGCGTCGCTCAAGTGGAGCTCCACGAGGCGCGCCAGCTCGAGCTCGTCGTCAACCACCAAGATTTGTTTCGTGTTCATGCTGCACCTTCCTCTACCGGACGCCGAGGATAGCGGGTGAGAATCACGAAACCATCACATTAAGCCAACACTTTGCCAACACTTCGCTGGCGACCCCAAGAATTCGACCGAGACTCTTCCCAGGCCTTCGATGCCGCCAACGGTCAGTCCGTTACAGTTCCGCCAACCCAGCACAGGTCTACCTAGCGCGTTACAGGTACCAAGGCTCTGCCATTGCTATACTGGTGGTTGGACTCTGCGGATTCGCCTCAGGTCTGAAACCATCACAGCTTCAGCCTCATCGAATTCTTGGATACGTCCCATCAAGATCTTCAACGGCTCCCGCCCCGGGACGCGGCGAGCCGGCCTCGAGCGACCCTTTAGTCAAACCCCTTCTTCGTCCAATACCGTCCGATCTGGGAAGCCTTCATCCAGAGGACAAGATTCCACGTAGTCACAACTGTTATCAGCGCGGTGACCGGCCGCATTGACGTCCGGTCCTCAGGAGAAACGAATCACATGTCTCAGACTTCCAACGGCGACAGCCCCAACCATCATCACCTGTTGATCATTGGCACCGGCCCTGCCGGACTCACCGCCGCTCTCTACGCTTCGCGAGCCAACCTCGCGCCCTTGATCCTGGAGGGTAACCAGCCCGGCGGCCAGCTGACGATCACCACCGATGTCGAGAACTACCCGGGCTTCCCGGAGGGCATTATGGGTCCTGAGCTGGTCGACAAAATGCGCGAGCAGGCCAAACGCTTCGGCGCCATCGTCAAATTCGAGGAAGCTACCCAAGTGGTGCTCGACGAGAAGCCGTTTCGGGTCATCTCCGACGAGGCGACTTACACCTGCGACGCCTTGATCGTCTCCACCGGCGCCACCGCCAAACTGCTCGGGCTGGAGTCGGAGTCACATCTGATGGGTTATGGCGTCTCCGCCTGCGCCACCTGCGACGGTTTCTTCTTCAAAGACAAAGAGGTGGTCGTGATCGGTGGCGGCGACTCGGCGATGGAAGAGGCGACCTACCTGACACGGTTCTGCAGCAAGGTGACGGTGGTCCATCGACGGGAGGAGTTGCGGGCCTCCAAGATCATGCAGGATCGAGCGCTGAAGAACGAAAAAATCGCCTGGCAGTGGAATCAACAGTTGGTCGAAGTGCTCGGCTCCCGCGAGAAGGGTGTCCATGGCGTCAAGTTACAGAACACCCAAACCGGTGAAGAGACCACCTACCCTTGCCAGGGATTGTTCCTCGCCATCGGTCACAAACCCAACACCGAGGTGTTCGAAGGATTACTCGACATGGACGACGCCGGATATTTGAAGGTCGACTCACCGTCGACCCACACCAACGTCGAAGGCGTCTTCGCCGCCGGTGACGTGATGGACCCAACCTATCGCCAGGCGGTGACCGCCGCCGGTAGCGGATGCCAGGCGGCGATCGACGCCGAGCGCTGGCTGGAGGCACAGGAAGCATGAGCCAGGCTACGACCCTCGGAGAGCTGAAGCGCTCCGGTTATCGCTCGGAGACGGTTCGCCAGGAGCTGCGACGCAACCTCCGAGCCCAAATCAAGTCTGGCGCGCGCTTGTTCCCCGGCATCCTGGGTTACGACCGCACGGTGATTCCCGGTGTTGTCAACGCCATCTTGGCGGGTCACGACATGATCCTCCTCGGCCTGCGCGGTCAGGCCAAAACCCGCATCCTGCGCAACCTCACCGGATTCCTCGATCCCGAGGTTCCGGTCATCCGGGACAGCGAGCTCAACGACGACCCGCTGCAGCCGATCTCGGTGCCGGGCCAGAAGCTGGTGGCGGAAGCTGGTGACGATACCCCGATCGACTGGCTGCCACGAGAGATGCGTTACAACGAGAAGTTGGCCACCCCCGACGTCTCGATCGCCGATCTGCTGGGCGACATCGACCCGATCAAGGCAGCAACCCGCAAGCTCACTTACGCCGATCCGGAAGTAATCCACTTCGGCATCATCCCGCGCACCAATCGCGGTATCTTTGCGATCAACGAGCTGCCGGATCTGGCGCCGCGGATTCAAGTCGGTCTCCTCAACATGCTCGAAGAGCGCGACCTACAGATCCGCGGCTTCCCCGTCCGCATCCCCCTCGATATCCTGCTGACATTCTCGGCCAACCCCGAGGACTACACCAATCGCGGCACGATCATCACACCGCTCAAAGATCGAATCTCATCGCAGATTCTCACCCATTATCCCGACGACATCGAGACCGCAGCGGCGATCACCCACCAGGAAGCCTGGACCGACCGCGACGGCGACGAGCCGGCGGCGATCGAGATCCCTCGCGACATCCGGCTGATGGTCGAGGAGATCGCGATGGTAGCGCGAGACAGCGAGTTGGTGGACCAGACCTCCGGTGTCAGCGCGCGGATGGCGATCTCGGCTCTCGAGGTCCTGTGCTCCAACCTCGAGCGTCGCTCCTTGCTCACCGGTGACACTCCGGTTTACCCACGGATCTGTGACCTGCCGATGTTGTTGCCGGCGATCACCGGCAAAGTCGAGATGGTGTACGAAGGTGAACAACAGGGAATGGAAGTTGTCGTCACCAAGCTCATCGGCCAGGCGGTGAAGAAGGTCTTTGAAAGTCGTTTCCCAGAAATCGACCGTGAGCTTGGCAGCGGTGGCGAAGACGACAACGGTCCCTACGCCGGCATCGTCCGCTGGTTTGCCGCCGGCAACGCGATCACGCTGTCGGACGACATGCCCTTCGCCACTTACGTTGCCGAATTGGAACAAGTCCCCGGCTTGATGGAGCTGGCGATTGCACACAGCGACGGCAAAGCCGAGGAGAAGGCCCTCGCCGCCGAGTTGATTCTCGAAGGGCTGCACCAACACCTCAAGCTGTCCCGGGAAGATCTCGACAGCCAGGTGAGCTACAAGGAAATGGTCAAATTCCAACTCTTGCGCCCGCAGCGACGGCGTGGCGGCGGGGACGTCAACTAACCCATGCGCCATCGTTACGGCTATCTCGATCCGGCGCTGCTGCAGGCCCTGCTCAACGGCCTCAATCTGCAGCGCATCTTCAACCAGCTGCTGCTGGCGTCCGGGGGTGACGTCGAGCAGACCATGGAGTGGATGCGCTACCTTCAGGAGCAGGGTTATCTGCCCGAGGATATGGATCTCGACGCCTTCTTCGAATCCCTCGAAGACCAACAGGTCATGGCCCGGGACTCCGACGGCACCGCCCAGCTCACCGGCATCGGCGAACGTCGTATCCGACGCAGCGCCTTCGAAGAGATCTTCTCGTCGCTAGAGCGCGGCGGCACCGGTTATCACCCGATCCGTTCCTCCGGCGAAGGTGTCGAGAAGCTGCCTGAAACCCGCCCCTACCGTTTCGGCGACGAGCTGCATCACATCGACATGGCGCGCTCGTTCCACAACTCCTTACGCCGCAACTTCGGCCAGCTCAGCCTCGGGGA
Organism: Acidobacteriota bacterium; assembly: GCA_029263355.1. Taxonomy (GTDB): domain Bacteria; phylum Acidobacteriota; class Thermoanaerobaculia; order Multivoradales; family J023; genus JAAELT01. The sequence goes on from JAJCXQ010000066.1 coordinate 7,199, forward strand.
GGAAGACCTCGAGGTCCACGAGACCGAGCACCTCGCCAACTGTGCAACCGTCGTCGCCATCGACATCAGCCATTCGATGATCCTCTACGGTGAGGACCGCATCACCCCGGCCAAGAAAGTTGCCCTGGCGCTCACCGAGCTGATCCAGTCGAAGTACCCCAAAGATCATCTCAGTGTGATCCTCTTCGGCGATCGCGCCGAGCCGATTTTCTTGTCCGAGCTACCCTACGTCGAGGCGGGTCCTTACCACACCAACACCCGCGAAGCTCTACAGCTGGGCCGCAAACTGTTGGCGCGCCAGAAGCAGCCCAACAAGCAGATCTTCCTGATCACCGACGGCAAACCGTCAGCGATCACCGAAGGTGATCAGATCTACAAGAACCCTTTTGGGCTCGACATGAAGATCATCAACCTCACCCTCGAAGAGGCCGATGTCTGTCGTCGGCAGGGTGTTGTCATCACGACCTTCATGATCGCCACCGATCCCACCCTCAAGTCTTTCGTCGAGAAACTCACCCAGATCAACCGCGGTCGCGCCTTCTTCGCCTCCCCCGACAATCTCGGCGAATTCATCCTCGCCGACTACATCAAGAATCGGCGTAAGCGGGTCAAATAGAGGGTCAAGACTTCGGAAGATCTCTCAATCCTCACCGGTCTCCCGGCCGAGTTCACGGACAAGATCACGGGCGCCGTGCAGGATCCTGGCAACACGGATCCCGTCATCTGCAGGCTCGTAGACGATCACGAAACGCTTGAGAGCGAACCGATAGCGAAAGGTCTTGCCCGGCGGGTCATACTCCTCTCGACGTGGCGCGGTGAGCGGTGCGTCTGCCAGCGCGGACAGGGTTTCCTCAAACTGCTTGCGAATCTTGACGGCCTGATTCAGGCCAAACTTCTCGAGTGTGTAGTCGCCGATCTCTTCAAGATCGGCCGCAGCTGCATTGGAGAGTAAGACCCGAGCCATTCACCCGCCGCTCCTGAGGCGTTCATGTTTCGCCTCCCAGCGTTGGAAGAACGCTTCTCCTTCGACGACCTCACCTCGGTCGAGTTGGTCAGCGCCCACCTGAATTAGGGCACGCACTCTCTGAAGCTCTGCGACACGCAGCGCTTCCTGATCCTGGAGCAGCCGGATCCCTGCCCGCACCACTTCACTAGCGGATTGAAACCGGCCCGAGTCGACGCAACCGGTCACAAAAGAGGCTTGCTCAGGCGTAAATGAGACAGTTCGAGTTTCGCGATTCGGCATCAGGCTCCTCCTGTAATACATTGTAGCACACACGTTTATTCCTTCTCTGTCGCGGGAGCGCCTTTACGGGGCAGCTTCAGGGGCGTTTCCACACACCAGACAGCGGCTCGTAGCCCAAAAAGAGGCCTGCTGTGCAACCCGACACCTATGCCATCCTCGCCGGGACAAGATTCTCGAGTTGCAACAGATGTCTTGGCTGGGTTGAACAGGATTTGTGACCCGCAACAGGTGTCTTGCCGACTTGCTACGTCAATCAAGTCGCCACTTGTCCTTCAAGACAGGATCGATTGAGATCCGGCCGCCCGACCCGGAGCATCTGCGCGACCTCGAGCCGTGAGAAAGGCATCGAGACCGGTGCCAAGGCTTCGGGCGGCGCTCCATTCGGCGACCGCTTGCCTGGGTTTCAACCCCTCGTGGGATGGCGCCGAGGATCCAAGGCAAGATGACGTCAACGCGGCCAATCAGTGTCGCTACTCGCTCCGCAACGCCACCAACGGATCCATCGTCCCGACTTTGCGCGCCGGGAAGACGCTGGCGACGAGACACACCACCACCAACGCACCCACAGCGCTGGCGAAGGTTGGCAGGTCCAAAGGCTCAACGCCGAAGAGTTGACTCTCAACCAGACGACCGAGGGCATAAACCGCCGGCAGGGCGATCACCAGGCCGACGGCGGCAAGGGTGACCGCTTCACGGACGATCAGGCCGCCAGCCGCCCAGCGCTGAGCGCCGAGGGCTAGGCGAATGCCCATTTCCTTGGTGCGACGCTCGGCCGAGAACGAGAGCACGGCGTAGAGGCCAATCATCGCCAGCAGAGTGGCCAGGACGGCAAAAGCGCCAGCCAGGGTGGCAAGCATGCGCTCATTGCTCAACATGCGATCGAGCTGGTCGTCGAGAGTGCGCAGAGACAGCACGGTCACCGAAGGATCAACCCGCGCTATTGCAGTACGGATCGAGCGCGCCGCTGCGGTCGAGGACGTGCGGGTGCGGACATAAAACGTACCCTGCGTAAATCCGGTCTCCCACAGCGAAAAGAACGCCTGGGGACGAGTTTCCCGGATCTGGGTGTCACGGAAGCTCTGAACAACACCGATGATCTGGATCTCGGGGACCAGATCGGGGCCGTTGCCAATCGCCAAACGTGCACCGATCGGGTCGACGTTGGAAAGATAACGCTCGACGAAGGCTTGGTTGACGATCACCGAGCGCAGATCCCAGCCAAGTTCCTCGAAGTGATCCCGCTCGTCGAAGCTTCGGCCGGCGACCATCGGGGTTCCGAGGCTCTCGAAAAAGCCAGCGCTGACCGCGTTCATGGGATGGCTATGATCGGTGACGATCGGTTCGTCGACCTCGATCGTCATCGGATTGTTCCAGCCACCTCCCGTCAACATCTCGAAGGCCGCGATGCCGACCTGCTCAACCTCGGGGACCCTCTCGACCGCCGCTTGCAACTCCCGCAGCAAGGGTTGCGTACCCTCACGCTCGAAGCCATCACTCATCGGACGGACACTGAACATCATCAGATTGGTAGTGGCATAACCCGGTCCCTGGTCTCGCAGACTGCCAAGGGTGCGACTGAACAGGCCGGCGCCAATCAGCAGGATCAGCGCCAATACAAACTGCCCAACCACCAAAGTCTTGCGCAGCGTAAAACCGGCGGCGATGGCCGACGCCTGCTGCTTGAGTGCGTTCACCGGCCGGATTGAGGCGACATAGAGCGCCGGCGCAGCGCCGGAAAGGACGGTGGTCAAACCGGTGATGGCGACTGCAAACAACAGCATGCGACCGTCGAGAGCGGTGTCGAGAGCGACGTGCCCAGCCCTCCCTTCGCCAAGGAATGACAACACCACGCGGCTCACCAGCGGCGCGAGCACCGCACCGAAGACGCATCCCATCAATGCTAGAAGGCCGCTCTCGATCAGCTGCTCCCCGACAATCCGCCAACGCGACGCACCGAGGGCGCTGCGCAGGGCCGTCGCTCGACGGCCGGCCACGACCCGCGCAAACGACAGATTGGCCACATTGAGGCAAGCCAGCAAGAAGATCAGGCCGGTCGCTGCCAGCAAGATCAACATCGGTTGTTGAATCTCTCGCTGCAATCTCGACTGCCCCTGGGAACCGGGGCGCAAATCGAGCTCGGACGCCATGTACTCCGCCATCTGGCCTTCAGTCACCGCCGGCCACCCTTCACGCTCGGTGTCGGAGCGCAAGTAATTCTTGAACCATGACCGTAGCTGTCCTGCGGCATGCTCGCGGCTGACGCCTGGAGCCAAACGGGCAAAAACGTGAGAGAAACGCGCTCGACGCTCGTCCACCCCACTCCAACCGTTGGTTGCCCTTGCCTTCATCGCCATCGGGATCCAGAGGCTCGGGGCCATGCTCCAATCAGTACCGCGGAAGCCCTCTGGCGCCACCCCGATGATGGTCATCGGGTGATCGTTCATCCGCACCTGGGTACCGACAACTCCAGGGTCACCGCCGAAACGCTGCCGCCAATAGTCGAACGACAGCACAACCAAAGGATGAGCGTCAGGATTCTGGTCGTCCGCTTCGCCGAACAACCGACCCTGGGCGGGTTGGATCCCGAGTGCCGAGAAATACGTGCCGCTGACAATCTCCACCGGTACCGCTTCGGAAAGCTCACCGGACCGCAGGTGAACCTCCGCCGTGGTGCGGGCCAACATGTCCGCAAAAACATCGTTGTCGGCCCGCAGGTCTTCGAATAACGGGAAGGGCAACAGGCTGCCGAAACCGACACTTCCCATGCCTGCCCCCACGAACCTGCCGTCCCAATGCAGTTGCACCAACTCCTCAGGCGCCCGTACCGGCAAGGCCCGGACCAGCGCTTGATCGGCCAACGAAAAAATCCCGGTGTTGAGCCCGATCCCAAGGGCAAGCGACGCGACGATCGTCGCCGTCGAAATCGGCGAGCGCCGCATCTGGCGCAGCGCGTAACCGGCGTCACGCCACAGATTCTCCAACCACATCCTACGGTTGGACTCATAAAAACGCTCACGGCTGCGGGTAACGTTGCCAAACTCGCGCCGGGCCGCCATCATCGCCTCGTCGGGGGCGACTCCCTCCTCGATCAGCTGATCCGCTTCGAGCCGGAGGTGAGCTTCGATCTCGTCGGCAAAGTCGTCGTCGGGGCGATCCGTACGGCGAATCATGGTGCCCCCTCCGCGCCTTCCAGGCCAAGGACCCGTGCCATCGCAGCTGCCAATCGACGCCATTGATCCGTCTCATGAACCAATTGTTCGCGACCGAGCGCCGTCAGCTCATAAAAGCGCGCCCGTCGATTATTGGTGCTCACCCCCCACTCCGCAGCGATCCAACCCTTCTTCTCGAGCCGCTGCAACGCCGGGTAAAGCGAGCCATGATCAACCAACAGCACGTCGTCAGACGACTGCTGAATCGCTCGCGCAATCCCCTGCCCATGCTGATGTCCGAAAACCAGGGTGCGAAGAATGAGGACGTCGAGGGTTCCCTGCAACAGGGCGATACGATCCGATTCAGGAGGGGTACTTTGGGTTGACATGCTACCCAAGAGGATGTCGCCCTTTGGGTAGTATGTCAACCCAAAGAGGGCAACGTGGAGCTACGAGCGGAAAAAGTGGATTCAGGGCTTTTGACCTGACGGTTATCACTTGCCCGACTGAAACTCCGCCGTAGAACCCTTAAACTCAGCGCCATCATGAAGACGAGGTGGTACCCACCTTTCGGTTCAGCACTGGCAGTTCTGGCCATGGTGTTGCTCGCTGGCGGCGCCCGCGGCGCGCCGTCCAAGGTGACGCCGACCGATATCGTGCCGCTCGACGGAGCCTGGAAATTCCACACCGGCGACGATCCCGCTTGGGCGGCCCCAGACTTCGACGACTCCGACTGGGCGACGATTCGAGTGCCGGGGAGTTGGGGAAAACAGGGGTTCAAGGACGTCGAGATCGCCTGGTACCGGCTCACCCTAGAGCTCGACGCAGTGGATCACGAGAGGCAGCTCGGACTTTGGATCGGCGACATCTTCCGTGCCTACGAGCTTTATGTCGACGGCGTCTTGTTGGGCGGGGTCGGTGCTGTTCAGCCCGAGCCCAGGATGGAGTGGTCTCGCCACACCACCTACGCCATCGCACCGCGGAGCCTGCTTGCGGACGGACGGATCGTCCTCACCTTGCGGGTGTGGTCAACGCCGGTCGCCGGCCGCGGGATGGGTGGCTTCATGACCGAGTCGCCCGAGCTCGGCTATCTCAACGAGTTGACAAAACGCACCAGCACCGCCGAGCTGCCCCAGCTCTTGCTGGCGGTGCTGTTCGCCGCCATCGGCCTCTACCATCTCAATCTATTCGCCCGTCGACGCCAGCTCACAAATTACCTGTGGTTCGGTCTCTTTGCCCTCGACAACGCCACCTTCACCTTCCTGCGCACCCAATGGCGATTCAGCCTGAGCGACAACTTCGTCCTGCTGAAGGAAATCGAGTACCTGAGCCGCTACCTGCTACCGGTGCTGGCGATCCAATTCCTTTGGCCGTTTCTGTCCCGCCCCATCGGTCGCTGGCTCCGCCTGTATCAGCTGACCCACGTCGTGCTCGCTTTTGCCGTCTTGGTGGTGCCGGGACTCGAGCTCAACTTGGGTACGGTGCGTTGGTGGGAGATCTGGGTCTTGCCACTGGTTGTCGGCACCCTGGTTCTAATTATCAGGCGTGCCCAGCAGGGAGATCCTGAGGCGCGCACACTTGCTGTCGGTGTGGCGGTACTGGGTGTCACCTACATCAACGACATCTTGTTCGGCCGAGGCCTTCTCGAGACAGCGTACATCAGCAGCTACGGCTTCGGCGCGTTTGTTGCCGCCATGGCGCTTTCGTTGGCGAATCGCTTTGCCCGCGTCTACAGTGAGCTCGACGAGCTGCGAGCCGATCTCGAGCAACGGGTCCAGCGCCGCACTCACGAGCTGCGGCAGGCGCTGGGGGCTGCTGAAGCGGCCAATCGCGCCAAGAGCGGTTTCCTCGCCAACATGAGCCATGAGATCCGCACTCCGATGAACGGCATCATCGGCGCCGCCGATCTGCTGTGTCGGGCCGACCTTCCCCCGCAGCACCATAAGCTCGCCGCCGCCATCGCGACCTCGGGAATCAGTCTCGAGCGCCTGTTGGGCGACATCCTCGACTTCTCTCGCATCGAATCCGGCAAGCTGGAGATCGACAGCACAACCTTTCGGCTTCGCGACCTGATCGACGAAGTCATCGGGCTGCTGCGTCCCCAAGCCAACGACAAAGGGCTGGATCTCGTCAGTGAGCTCGCTGACGAGTTGCCGGAGAAGATCACCGCCGACCGCGTGCGCCTGTCCCAGGTGCTGAATAACTTGGTGGGCAACGCGATCAAGTTCACAGCCCAAGGCAAAGTCGTCGTGACCGTCGAGCCGTGTCGCCCCTACAAAAGTGAACAGTGGCTGCGTTGCGCGGTCCGCGACACCGGCATCGGCATCGCGCCAGCGGTCCTCGACGACATTTTCGACCGCTTCACCCAGGCCGATAGCTCTACCACCCGTCAGTTCGGTGGCAGCGGGTTGGGCCTGGCGATCAGCAAAAACTTGGTCGAGTTGATG
>JAJCXQ010000067.1 GCA_029263355.1 Acidobacteriota bacterium
GCGATACCGCCGGCGTTGTCAGCCACTGGACCGTAGGCATCAACAGCGAGTTGGATGCCGGTGGTCGACAGCATGCCGAGAGCAGCGATAGCGATACCGTAGAGGCCAGCCTGCTCGTAGGCCACAACCATGGCCACGACCAGCACGATCACCGGCATCGCCGTCGAGCGCATGCCCAAAGCAAGGCCGGAAATGATGTTAGTGGCAGAGCCGGTCAAACTTTCTTGCGCGATCTGCTGTGCCGGTGAGCGCGCTTCCGAGGTGTAGTACTCAGTGATCAAACCGATCAACACGCCCGCCACAAGACCTGCAAGAGTGGCCCAGAAAATACCCATCGCTCCAAACGTTCCACCGTCGGCCAAATCATAGGTACCTGGTACCAAAGAACGCGTGACGAAGAACGTGGCGATCAGCATCACAATCGAGGACGATAGTGTGCCAGCGTGCAGTGCGTGGCTGGGGTTGCCGCCTTCCTTGGTGCGCACCAAGAAGGTGCCACCGAGCGACACGAGGATCCCGAGACCTGCCAGCACCATGGGCAGCAGCACCAGGGCCGGCACCGCCCCAACGTCACCTGTTGCCTGATTGGCGGCGGCTCCGAGCACCAAAGAGCCGATGATCGCGCCGACATAGGACTCGAACAGGTCGGCGCCCATACCGGCGACGTCACCGACGTTGTCGCCGACGTTGTCGGCAATAACCGCCGGATTGCGGGGATCATCCTCCGGAATTCCGGCCTCGACCTTGCCGACCAGATCGGCGCCGACATCCGCCGCTTTGGTGAAGATGCCGCCACCGACACGGGCGAAGAGCGCAATCGAGCTGGCGCCGAATGAGAAGCCGGTGAGCACGTTGATCACCCGCGGGAGGTCCGTCACACCACCCTCGGAGAATATGTTGCTGTAGACCAGGTAGAGGACGGATAGACCGAGAACGCCCAAGCCGACAACGCAGAAACCCATCACTGCGCCACCGGAGAAGGCGACGTTCAGCGCCCGGTTGAGGCTGCTTCGAGCGGCAGCAGTCGTCCGCACATTAGCAGCAGTCGCCACCCGCATGCCGAAGAAACCAGCGGCGCCTGAGCACAAAGCACCGACCAGCACCGACACCCCGATCAGGGCTGAATTGTCAGCACGGCCAGCATTGACGAATGCCAACAAACCGGCGACCACCACGACAAAAATCGCCAACATGCTGTACTCGCGCCGTAGGAAGGCCATCGCGCCGGAGCGGATGTGACCCGCGATGGTCATCATACGTTCGTTGCCAGCATCCTGTTTGCCGATCCAGACACCCCGAACGGCGGCAAAAACCAGCGCCAGGGCACCGCAAACAGGTACGAAATAAAGAAGTGTTTGACTGTCCACGTTGTTGCTTCTCCTCCTCGAGGAACAGTCTCCTCGGTTTGTGATCTCTCTGGTTAAAGAAACGAAATTTCAAGCGACGAGCTGCCTCGGTCTCAGCCTCAATCTGGCGGCGGGCCGTTGAATCGTTGCATCGCCATTTCGGCCCCTTCCGATGCCCACGCCTCACAGGCGTCCGCAGCACGGAGGATCATCGCCTCTAGCCGCGTCTTCTCATCTTCTCTGAAAGGCTCCAGCACAAATTCGACCAGACGATCACCGGCCGGCGGTCCTTCTTCACCGGAAACTCCAAGACGGAGTCGCGGTACCTGATCAGTGCCCAAGCTCTCGAGGATCGACTCGAGCCCGCGGTGCCCCGCCGGTGAGCCGCTAGGCCGCAATCGCAAGGTCCCCAACGACAGATGGATCTCGTCGTAGACGATCAACATTGCCTGCGACGCAACCCCACGGCGCTCTTGCAAACAGCGCGCCGCATACCCGCTGCGATTCATGAAGGTCTGCGGCGCCACTAAAAGCAGTCCATTGTCCTCTGCAACCAGCGAGTTGCATTCGATACTTTCGAGTCGCAGGTGCCGTCGCCGAGCCAGCTCTTCGACGACACGAAATCCCACGTTGTGTCGTGTTGCGACATAACGTTCGCCAGGGTTCCCCAGACCAAGGATGATCTGCCCTGCGGAAACTTCACCTTCACTGTCAACCAGCTCAGAGCTCGTTTCGGACATCACGTATAAAGACATCGGGATGGACTCGAAACCGGGCTCGAAACCTAATCAGGTCAGGGCCGAGTGCGAGACCATCCCGGAGGTCTTGTCTACTCCTCGCCTTCGGCCTTACCGCGCTGCATGACTTCAGGCTCTACTTGGTCAGCCTCGATCAATCCATCGTCCTCGGCGTCCTCAGTCTCCTCTTCCTGCTGACGCTGGGCGATAGAAACGATGACTCGCTCATGGTCTTGCAACTCGACGCCTTCGGGAAGTTCGAGATCCTTGGCTTCGACATGCTGCCCGACACGAAGCGCGGTGACATCGAGATCAATGTGATCCGGAATCTTGTTCGGCAAACACTCGACCTCGATCTCGCGGGTGATGAAATCGAGCAACCCACCGTCCGTCTTGACGCCTTCGGGGACGCCCAGGATTTCAATCGGCACTACAACTCGAACCTTCTCGGCAAGGTCGATGCGCTGGAAATCGATATGGATTTTCTGGCCGGTGATCGAATCGGTCTGCAACTCGCGGATCATCGCGTGTCGCTTCTGATCCGTGCCGTGAAGCTGGAGCAGAAAGACCGTGTTTTCACCGCTGCCGGAACGTAAGATCTCATCGACCTTGCGCTCGTCCACCTGAATCGAAGCGGTATCCACTTTGCCGCCATAAACTACTGCCGGCACTTGGCCAGTGGTTCGCAAACGGCGATTAGCATTCTTGCCCGTCGCCTCACGATTGTGTACTTCAAGAACTATTTCGCTCATTGGCTACCTCTATGGCTATAAAAACTGTGGCCAGCGGACTCATACGAAGAGTGAGCTGACCGAGCTGTTCTGGTGAATTCGGCGAATCGCCTCGCCCAGCAGCGGCGCCACGGTCAACGGGCGCAACTTTGAACAACGCTGTAACTTTTCATCGAGCGGCGTGGTGTCCGTCACTAAGATCTGCTCGACTGGGCAATTCTCGATTCGCTCCAAAGCTGGCCCTGAGAGTACGCCGTGAACCCCGGCAGCGAACACTCGTTCGGCTCCTTGCTCGACCAACGAATTCACTGTGTGGGTCAGAGTTCCCGCGGTGTCAATGATGTCGTCGAGAATCAGTACCGCCTTGTCGACGACGTCACCGATCACATGCATGACCGCGGCTTCATTGGGCCCGACACGGCGTTTGTCGACAATCGCCAAGCCCGCGTCGAGACGCTTGGCGATAGCACGTGCCCGTTCCACACCTCCGGCGTCTGGAGAGACGATCACCAAATCCGGTATATCCAACTTGCGGATCGCCTCCAGCACAACCGGTGCTGCGAAGAGATGATCAACGGGTATGTTGAAGAAGCCCTGGATCTGCGGGGCATGCAGGTCCATCGTCAAGATCCGATCGGCTCCGGCCTGCATGATCAGGTCGGCGACCAGCTTGGCGGTGATCGGCACGCGGGGCGCGTCTTTCTTGTCCTGCCGGGCATAACCATAATACGGCAGTACCGCCGTGACCCGGGTCGCCGACGAACGCTTGATGGCATCGAGCATGATCAACAGCTCGACCAGGTTGGTATTAACCGGCGAACAGGTTGGCTGGATGACAAAAGTATCTGCGCCGCGAACGTTCTCCTGGAGTTGACAGAAGATTTCGCCGTCGGAGAAGTTGTAACAATCCACCTTACCCAGGGGAACCCCCAGGTAAGTGGAGATTCCCTCGGACAGGCCGGGGTGAGCCCGACCCCCAAAAATCATCAATTCACCGTACATCGTCTCAGATTGCCGTGCTGTGGATTAAAAGCGTCCGCGGGGAGCGTTTGGCGGGTACCGCCCGAAACAGGTTCACACTGCTCGCGCGAAGCGGTCTCGGATCTTAGAATTTTCACTCGATAAACCGGCGCTTTGAGCCCGGTATGAATGTCGGAACACTCGACTCTTGTACCTGGAACCCTGTATGTCACCTGAACTGTGTCACCTGAACCGTGTCGCTTGAGCTTTGCCGCGTGAACGGAGCCTTCTCGCCTGACTTTTTCTCAGTCGATGATCGACACTGTCCTTAGCCAGACCGTATCTAGCCAAACCGTCGGCGGCCATTCCCCTGGCGACGGACACACTTGTTCCTCAGGACGCTTATCTTCCGATCAAACGTCGTCAGAGTCAAGCACAGAATTGCCCGGCACTGAATCGACAGACGCTGGAAAGGTCGAGCGCCAGTCAGCTCAGGAGACCGACCAGAATGAGTCGCGCAGGTGCATCTCCTGCACTTCCTCGAGGGTCTTCTCCACGGGTGTGTTCCCCTCCGCCGCAATCACAGCGTCTGTGCCCTGTTCCTCAGACACCACGCCGTCCGTCGGTTCACCGTGCTCTTCCATGCGATCCGGCCGGCGCGGCGTCGGGTCATCGACAACCTCGCGGTATTCGGCGAGCACCTGCTCCTCCAACATACGACGCGTCTTATTATTGAGAGGATGGGCCACATCCTTGAACTCGCCGTTTTTCTTTCGACGGCTGGGCATACTGAGAAAGAGGCCGTCTCGGCCTTGGATCACTTTGATGTCGTTGACCATGAAGGCGTGGTCGAAGACAACTGAGACAAATGCTTTGAGCTTGTCTTCGTGGACCGGAAAAATCTTGACTTGCGTGATGTTCATTCGAGCCGTCTCCAAGCAATACCGTCCCCAGAAGAAAACCCCGATGCGGTGAGGCTGCCCGGACCCTCCATGAGACATCCGATGCGATCAAACACTGATCCCGCTCCCGCCCTTCACTAGAACAAGCGAGAATGAAGCGTAAAAGTCTTCACTTCCAGCAAAGTTCACTATAATCGTAGAGCCCAGAAGCTATGGTGTCAAATGCGTCGAGACCGATGGTTCTTTTTTCTAGCTCTAGCGCTTGGCGCTCGGCTCCTGTTCCTATTTGTCGTTGCCCATCCAGAGGCCCGAACCGGCTCGTTCGAGCTCCGTAGCGACACCGACGAAGCGGACTACCACGGCCTCGCCACGAGCCTCGCCAATAGCGGCGAATACCGGCTTGGCCCCCAACATCCACCAACCGCGCTTCGGCCTCCGGGGACGGTGCTACCGATCGCCTTTCTGTATCGACTCTTCGGCCCGCTGCCGGTGCTCGGGGTGGTTTACATTCTGATCTGCTCGTTGTTGATCGTGGGCCTGGTAGGCGCATTGGCGCGACAGGTCGACGGCTCGCCAAAGGTCACGGCGCTTGCGATGTTGATTGCCGCCCTGATGCCAACACTGGTGTTTACCGCAACCGGAATCTGGTCCGACACGCCGGCCTTGCTGTTCACTCTGCTCTCGCTTCATCTCTTGCTGCGCGATCGACGCCGCCCACTCTTCCTAGCTCTGGCTGGAGCCAGTCTCGGAGTGGCGTATATCCATCGCCCCTCGGCCGGTCTTCTCATCGGCCTCGTCGGCTTGGTATTGCTGATCGAGGCGGCGCCCCGTCGTCAACTTCGCCCTTTGGCTCTGTTCGGCGTCCTCGCAGGGTTACCGGTTATCCTGTGGGGTTTTTGGAACGCCTCGACTCTAGGCGCCTTCTTCATTGGCAACACCCAATCTACTGTGACCCTCTGGCAAGCCAACAATGTGGTGACTGCTGGACTTCGACCACCAGCCATCGCGTCGGCCAACGGGTTTGACCTCGTCGCCGAAGCCGCAGCCGGTCACTATCGGGGATCTTGGATTCCGTTGTCTTACATCGCTAGCGAGAATCCCTGGACGGACCGGACTTTGCCAGAGTTAGAAGCGGAAGACTGGCTGCGCAGCCAGGTCGTGACATTCATACGTCAGCACCCGGCAGCGTACCTGCGCCTACTCGGCTACAAAGCCCTGCGCATTCTGACCGCAGAGCCCACGGCGCCGTCGGTACTCGCCGAAAGCGCCGGCAAACGTCGTCTGAAACGCCTAGCGACTTTCGGTGAACGATGGTTCATCTTGCTGTTCGGCTCCTTCGGCATGGTGCTGCTGTGGCGCCGACGTCCCCGGACTGCGCTTTACTTCCTACTCTTTATCGGCGCTGGGCTGGCGGTCGTGTTTGTCGCTTACCCCAACGCGCGTATCCTGCTGCCAGTGTCAGCAACGTTGATCGTTCCCGCTGCGATGGCAGTGGTCGCTGTCGGCGAGCGACTCGGGGTCTCGAGTCAGCACCACCGACTAAATCAGCAGCTGGCTCGAAACCAACGTCTGACAGAAAAACGACGTCTCATGCGACGTCGTAACGCTCGGCAAAAGCCACCAAAGCCTGCTCGAAGATCCCAATAGGCGGTCGCACCAGGCCCGCGCCGACTTGACCCACTCCGGCATCCTTGTGGGCGATCCCCGTGTTGACTCGCGGTGTCAGTCCAAGCTCGACAACTTTCCGGATGTCGATGCCCACCGGCGTTCCGCGGAAATCCAATGGTGGGATTGTGAAGCTCGGGTGCTCTGCTACCGCGATTTCGTACATCTCTAGCGTCGCATTGAGCGCGTCTTTCGGTGTGCCACTGACAAAGCTCACAATCGCAGGAGCGGCCGCCATCGCAAAGGCGCCAATACCCGCCGTCTCAGTGATGGTCGAATCTCCGATATCAGGATTGGCGTCGGCGGCGGAGAAACCGCTGAAATAGAGACCGTCAGGGGTCTGTGCCAAGTCAGTGAACCACTGATCGCCGAGACCGCTGACACGAATACCAAAGTCGGTGCCATTACGCGCCATCGCGGTGACCACGGTCGAGCCTTCGATGCCATGGGCAGCGTCAGCCATCGCCTTACAAGCCGCCATGACTGGATTCAGCACCGACAGCGCATTGTCGCCGAGAAAGGCCAGCACCTTTTCCTCAGCTTTGCGATCGGTAGCGACGCGGGCAATAGCGGGAGCCAAAAGCTTGAGAAAGAGCAAGGATCCCGCTTTGTTCCGATTGTGCCCTTCGTCTCCCATATGCAGCGCTTCCGCCAGCAGAGTCTTGAGGTCGAGACCACCACTGACGTCGAGGGCGGCGCCCAGTAGGTTCGCCATTTCGCCGTTCATCCAGCGCAGCTTGTCCAACACTTCAGGGGCGTAAGCGCCGTAACGGAGTACTTTGCCGTAACCTTCGTTGAGGTTCGAAAAGGCAAAGTTGCCGTGGGCGGTGTTCTCAACGACGTAAACCGCCATCGACGGTGAGGTGACCCCCGCCATCGGCCCCACTGCGCCGTGGTGATGACAGGGCTCGAAAGCAACCTCCCCCTTCTCGACCAATACCCTCGCCGAATCCTCATCGTCCGCCCAACCCTCGAGCAAAACAGCACCGATCACCGCGCCGCGTAACGGGCCTGACATCTTTTCCCAGGCGATCGGAGGCCCCGCATGGAGCAGAAGGCCATCGCGTAAGCCGGGAATCACGTCGCGGGCAACCGCGATGCCGGTGAGCATCGGCCGCGCGGAGGTCATGCGCTCAACAGCGGTCTGGTTGGCTCGTTCGATATCCAGGGTCATCACTCTACTCCGTCTTGGGTTGCAGCCGGCGCAGAATCGCCGCCAACGCCTCGTTGCCGCCGGCTGGCGGTCGCCAGTCGACCTGAACCGCGGGTGCGTCCTGGGCTAGCAGACCGTCATAAAACGTCTCCAGGCCGACGTTGATCGCCGAAACCGGCGGGATGAGTCCGTCCAGAGATACCGGCGGCGCCAACGGTGCCAACGGCGCCTGGGGCTCTACCACGCCCAAACGGCGATGCACATGAGCCACCATCTCGGAGGTCACGCGAAATACGATGGCGCCCGACTGCTGAAAGCGTTCGGCCTGCGCGTCCAAGTCTTGTGGGTCTTCGTCGGTACCGATCACCAGGACAACAACCTCTAACGGTCTCCGGTCGCGGATCTCTTCGATTGCGGGCGCAAGCTCACTCGCCGGGTCGGGGTGGGCGCCATACCCCAGTACTACATCGAGTACGATCAGCCCGACGTCGGGATCCGCCGCCTCTTGCCGGAGCCGCCGCAACCGCAGATCCTGATCCATCATTGGATGTAAACGGCCGACGGTGTATTCGTCTTCCCCTAGATCCAGCACCGTGTGAGCCGTGCTATGGGCCGGGTCCGGCAAGGAGTGGACGCTGCCAGCGGCCACGTTGCTCACTGAGATGTTGGAGTAGAGCGGTTGCAAGAAGGTGCGGAAGCCCAATAGAGCCTCATAAGCCAGCGTTCCGCCAGCGAACAGACCACGCACGAAACTCCCCGCGGCCAGCGGAGCATCCGTCGCCTCGACGGTGGGCTTTCTTGCTGGGGTACGGTTGATGCGCGCCGCTGCGACTGCAAGCTCGGCGGCCTCGTCGAGTCCGGATGCAAAACAGACGTTACCGAGGCGGCGGCTGGGGGGTGGGTAGCCAATAAAATCTACCACTACCGGCTTCCCCACTCTCTGGGCTGCAGCCAAAACCTGCCCCGCCACCGCTGCCGCCGGCGGCTTCGAGATCAAGACAACGACCTCCGTTGACGGATCGCGACCCAACAACTCCAACGCTTGCAATGTGGTGCCTGCCGCGACATCGACGCCAAGATCGCGGCCACCGGTTCCGAGGGCATGAGAGATCCCGGCGCCAAGACTGTGGATCTTGCAAGTGACGGCCTGCAACCCGGTGCCCGAAGCGCCGATCAAACCAATATTGCCACGGCGCACACGATTGGCGAATCCCAAGCAGACGCCACCGACGATCGCCGTGCCACAATCTGGCCCCATCACCAGCAGGCCCCGAGCACGGGCACGACGTTTGAGGGCCACTTCATCGGCCAACGGAACATTGTCGCTATAAAGAAAAACGTGTTTGCCCAAGTCCAGAGCACGGCCCGCGACTTCGGCAGCGTAACGTCCCGGCACCGAGACCAGCACCCAGGCAGCATCTGGCATCATCTTGACCGCGGTCTCCAAGCTGCGTGGACGATAGTCGTCGCCAACGTTGGCGCGGCGTCGATCGAGGAGCGGATCGATTTCGGCCAGTGCCGCCTCCGCCGCTTTTACGCTATCGGCTTTGACCACCACCAAGAGGTCGTCGGGCGCCGCCTCCACACCCTCTGGCCGCAGACCGTTGGACTCGAGCAGCGCCAGATTCGCGGCGGTCGCCATCACAACTCCGGCATCAATCACTGCCGGCTGCTTGGCGAGGGCGCTCTGCAACCGCATGAGGACAATCGAGTCGTAGTAGGCGCCCGGACGACGCTCACTGATCACGTGGCTCATGCCAGGACCTGCTTCATGCCAGGACCTGCTTCATGCCAAGACCTGTTTCATGCCAAGACCTGTTTCACGTGACCACCGGCTCGATTTCCGAGCCCCAGGCGACCAGCTTCTCGTCCGCCCACCATCGACCCGTGAGCTGCAGGCCGAGGGGCAACCCAGCCGCATTACGACCCGCTGGCAAAGCCAGTGTGGGCAACCCAGCCTGCGACCAGGGCAGATTCATCACCGGGTCACCGGTGCTATCCAGACCTGCCGGCGCGGCGCCCGGGGCAGCGGGTGAAATCCAGAGGTCGATACCATGCTCGTCCATCAGCGTGCTGAGCTCTTGACGCAAGCGGCGGCAGCCTTTGAGCGC
>JAJCXQ010000068.1 GCA_029263355.1 Acidobacteriota bacterium
TGGCTAGGATCCGACCTAGAATGCCCCTCTGCCGGTCGCGCCGGTAGGCTGCGCGCGGGGCTGCGTAGCTCGCCTCGGCAGTGTCTAGTCTTCCAACTTCATTGTTTACAATGTTTTGTGGATTAGCTGTTTGTGTTCCGCTCAAACATACTCGCCCGTGCTCGCTCCACCAGCGCGACCTCGTTCCTGGATCTAACTAGATCCCATCCAGTTTTACCGTTTAGGCCTAGGTCGGGAGACCTCGTGGAGCGAGCAAGCAGCGAGCGTGTTCGAGCTAACAGGATCTTGGCTGCTCGTATCAGTAAGCAAAATAAAGGCTTATGCTTCTCGTAAGAGGTCCGGCGAGTTCGGAGCTGCGGCGCAGTCCACGAGGCCGACAGGCCTCTCGAGGCGTTCCTGGATGGGATCTAACTAATGATGTGACGGCGGGAGACCTATTCTTTGGTGACGAAGCGCATGACCAGCTCGAAGGTGTTGCCGTCGGGTGCCTTCAATTCCGCCATCACTTCACCAGACGGTGGGATCTCGAGGACCTCGACCTCTACGTTTGCTCCGTCGGTACTCGGTCGCAGCAACGCGATGCGCTGCTGGCCGATAGCGCCGACGCCGAGCGCCATCAGCGCCGCCATCGGTGCTGGCCGCTTCTCGCCGCTGGGGGGAGTGATCAACAGGTAGTTGCCGATCCGTGCCTGCAGATCGAGGGTGGAGATCGCACGGTTGCTGCCGGCGCGGTGGAAGGTCGCCTCGACGAACCCTTTCGGAGTGCTGGCGCAGTCTGACACTCCGCGGGTGTGCGACAAGGCGGGGGTGTTGTCGTCGGGGTTGGACAGGTCGACCATCGAGCCACGCCATTGGCGACTTTGCGGAGTCTCGACAGGGACCCGTACCAGATCGAGCAACTGTGACGTGGTCTCGCCACCCGGGCGGCAGTGGATGATCGTGGGCGCCACCATGTGGAGCTCCGGGCCGAAGGGAATCCAGCTCAGTCGTGCCATCCATCGATCATCGCCCCCAGCATCCAACGTGTGGGTCGGCGCCGTCCAATTGAAACGGATCGCGCCCTCGATCGGCAACGACGCGGCCGGGGGCAGAAAACGCACCGCCACTTTTTGATCCCGGGCGCCGACGGAGGGCCGATCAGTCAACGTCTTGACCCGTGGACTGAGCGTCACCGTCTTGTCATGTGTCCCCCACACACAATCCGCCTGCTTGCAGACCTCCGAGGCGGCCTCGCGCCAAATTGCTGGCGATGCCGGGAAGCTCACTCGAGTGTCCGGATCAAAACCCTTCCGTATCTCGACCTCGAGACCGAGGATCCGCGCCAAGACGTCGGCGGCCTCGCGCAGGGCCATCGGTTCGGCGGGCAGCTCAACTTCTCGCTCTGGACTCTGATCGATCGGCTTGATGTCAATCTGGGTGGGGGAGCCGTAGGTCAGTGTCCAGATACAGTCCGCGGCGTCACAGAGTCGGTTCATTGCCTCCAGCCAGTTGGCGTTGTCGAGCTCGAGGCTGACCTTGCTGGTGAGGTCCTCGGCGAGTTTCACTTCGGGACGGCCCAGGGACCCGAAGATCGGCATCCGGGCCAAGGTTGTGACGGCTTCGCCAACCGACGCGTCGGTCATGCGTAAATTGGCTCGTCGGGCGCCGCTCGAAGCGGCAGGCCGAATGTGTAGGGTTGAGCCCCACTCGATCTCGCAACCGGAGAGGTTGCAGATCTCTTCCAGGATCACGGCCCATGGGGCGGCGCCGATGTTGATCGTCACGCTGCCGCTGACGCCGTCATCGACAACCACATCGCGTTGCGTGATGACGGCGAACACTTTCAGGGTTTCTCGCAGGTCGGCGTCCTTGAGCGACAAGCTGATCGCCTCGACATAACCTGGGATCGAGGCCGCGCCTTTGGCATCGGCCGTCGAGCGGACTCGCAGCACCGAAGGCTCACCATTCAAAATCTCGCAGTTGAGCTGGTGGTCGTCACAGACCTGGTCCATGGCATCGGTCCAGCGCGTCGCCTCGATGTGGAGGGTGACCTGCCCGCGGATTGCAGGCTCGATGTCGAGGTAACTGCCGCTGATCTGAGCGAAGGACTTCAGGGTCTCGACAAGATCGGCCTGCTTGAGCTCGAGGTTGATGAGCTCGTCGGGATCGAGTTGGGAGGCGCGCGCTGGCAGAATGCACCAGGCGGCACAGCACAGCAAACAGGTGAAACGGGTGAGACGCTGGAAAGGACTCCTACTCATGAAGCACCTCCTAGAAGGGGATTGTTGTCGACGAGACAGGGGGTAGAAAAACCATTTTCGATCCAGTGGTCGCGATGACTGTCACCGGACCGTCGACGTTGGTGATTTCGAGAGCGACCGCTCGCGAGGGTGGCGTATTGGAAGCTGTGGATGAGGCCGCTGGATCAGTAGAGGGAGGGTAGTCGGGGGAGAACACCAGCAGTGCGGCCACGGCTGCGGCGCCGAGGGCGGCGGTCGCCAAGCGCCAGGTCCGACGGCGGTTTCGAGAGGGTGCTCCTGATACGCCAGACTCTGGCGCTGCGAGTGCTGAGCGGACCAGGCGCTCCACCGTGTACTGAGTGGCTACGGAGTCGCCGTCGAGAGCACGGCGCAGCAGCGCATCAACGTCTTTCGACGTGTCGGCGTTCAACGTGTCGGCGTTCAACGTGTCGGTGTTCGACGTGTCGGTTCGATTCTTGGGATCGGCCGAGGACGGTTTCATGGGCGTTCCTCCAGCAGCTTGCCGAGTTGTTGGCGCGCCCGATGGACGCGCATCTTGAGAGCGGACTTCGAGATGCCGAGCACCTCGGCGGCGCTTTCGGTATCGAGCTCGCCAGCGGCGACCAATAACATCGCATCGCGTAGGCGTCGGGGTAGGCGGTCGAGAGCACCGAGGGTGCGTTGCAAGTTCGAGCGAGTCATCAAAGAAGATTCCGGATCCGGCTGTGGGCTGCGGTCGTCGATCACCCGCTCCAAGGGTTCGAACCAACGTTGCCGCCAGAGCTGGCGCTGCAGCCGACGCCGAGCGATGACAAAAGCGAAAGCCTCCGGCGACTCCGGTGGCCCATGGCGTCGCCAGCGCGTCACCAGCGCGGTCAGCGCCTCCTGCGCGCTCTCTTCCGCCAGTTGATGATTCGCGGTGCGTCCGCGGCAGTAGCGCAGCAGGCGGGGCGCCAGCTCGCCGAGCGTCGATTCGAGGTCCATGTTGTGAGAGTACCCGCGAGACGGTTGCGGTCACAAAAAAGTTTTGAGGGGCGCCCCCACCCACCCGCAGACCGGCCAACTGTTGACGCTGCCTCCAGCTTCCGCCGTCCCGCAGGGACGTTATCGCCGTGAGAGGGACTTCAGTCCCTCGCGGAGGTGATCAGCACTCGTTAGAATCCACCGTAACTTCGCAGTGCATGCCGTCAGCAGTGGCACGCAGTCCGCAACCGACCTTCCCCAGGAGAGCTCGATGACCTACGGAACCACCGCGCGGCTTGGCCGTTGCTTGCTCGCCATGCTGCCGACCTGTGCCCTCATGTTGCTGATGACCTTGCCGCTGGCAGCAGAGGAGCCGCTGGCAGCAGAGGGGGCGTTGACGGCAGAGGGGGCGTTGACGGCCGAGGAGTCCCCTCACAAAGAGCTGCGCGATCCAAGGGAGAGTCACTTCGGCGAGATCCGCCAATTGACCTTCCAGGGTGAGAACGCTGAAGCCTACTGGTCGCCGGACGGCGCCGAGCTGATCCTGCAATCGACGGCTCCACCCTACGAATGTGATCAGATCTTCCGCCTCAACCCCGACCAACCGGGGAAGCTGAAGCTGGTGTCGACCGGCGAGGGGCGCACCACCTGTGCTTACTTTCATGCTGACGGTGAGCGCATCCTCTACGCCTCAACCCATGCGGCCGACAAGGCATGTCCGCCCAAACCGGGTTTTTCCCAGGGTTATGTCTGGCCGCTCTATCCGAGTTACGAGATCTACAGCGCCGGGCTCGACGGTTCCGATCTCAACGCTCTCACCGACAACGAGGTCTACGACGCCGAGGCGACGGTTTGCCCCGTTGACGGCTCGATCATTTTCACCTCGACCCGCGACGGTGACCTCGAGCTCTACCGCATGGACGCCGACGGCGCCAATGTCCAGCGGCTGACCGAGACTCCGGGTTACGACGGCGGCGCCTTCTTCTCTCCCGACTGCTCGCAGATCGTGTGGCGCGCTTCACGACCCAAAGCCGGCGAGGCCCTCGACGATTTCCGACGTCTGCTGAGCGAAGACCTGGTGCGTCCCAGTAAACTCGAATTGTGGGTCGCGAACGCTGACGGTTCGGAGGCTCGGCAGATCACTTACCTCGATGCCGCCACCTTTGCACCTTACTTCTCCCCCTCCGGTCAGCGGGTGCTGTTTTCTTCGAACTACGGAGATCCCCAGGGGCGCGAGTTCGACATCTGGGCGGTTGATGTTGATGGCACCTCGCTAGAGCGCATCACGTTCACTCCGGGATTCGACGGCTTTCCGATGTTCTCCCCGGACGGTCAATGGCTGGCCTTCGCTTCGAACCGCAACCAAGGCAAGGAAGGCGAGACCGACGTTTATGTCACGCGTTGGCTGCCGGGGGAGCCGGCAGCGGTGGCTGCCGCGTCGAAGGAGACTGCTGCGGACCGTTTGATGGCCTCGGTGGAGTGGTTGGCGGCGGACGGTCGCGAAGGGCGTGGCCTCGGCACCTCTGGCCTCACCCAGGCGACCAACTGGCTGGTCTTGCAGATGGCGGCCCTCGGGGTTGAAGCAGGTGCCGGTGATGGCGACTTTCGCCAAGCTTTCGAGGTACCGGTTCGCGTCGAGCCCACCGCTGCGACCACGTTGATGCTCGATGGTCAGCCGGTTTCCGCCGAGGGGGATGCCCCAGGTTACGTGGTGGCGTCCTATTCATCGCCGGGCACCGTCGAAGGTCACGTCGTGGCGGTCGGTTACGGCATCTCGGCGCCGGATCTCGAACACGACGACTACCATGGCCGCGACGTCAGCGGCAAAATTGTTGTCGTCCGTCGGTTCACTCCAGGCGCTGAGGCCTTCAAAGACAGCGAAGTCTCCCGGCGTTTTGGCGATCTGCGTTACAAGGCCTGGACAGCGCGCGAACACGGCGCTTCCGGGGTGATTATCGCCGACCTACCGGAGGTTGAAGCGGGCAGCGAGATGCCGGAGGAGGCGCCGCTGCCGAGCCTGCGGATCGCTAATCGCGGTGATGCCGGACTGCCGGTGATGGTGGTGAGTCGCGAGGTCGGTTCCGCTCTCTTCTCGGGTGAGCATCAAGCCCGTATGGTGGTTGAGCTCGACGTCGAGACTCAGATCACCCACAACGTCGTCGGGCGGATTCCCGCCGCCGAAGGCGGGCTGCCAGGAGCGGTGGTGGTCGGCGCCCATTTTGATCATCTCGGCATGGGGGGAGCCGGATCCCTGGCTCCCGAGGCCCACGAGCCGCACAACGGCGCCGACGACAACGCGTCCGGTACCGCTGCGTTGCTCGAGATAGCCCGACTGGTCAAAGCCCGCCACGGTGAGCTACGTCGCGACCTCTACTTGGTGGCGTTTTCGGCCGAAGAATCCGGCCTACGCGGCTCGACTCACTTCACCCAGAATCCACCCCCAGGCCTGGTGATGGACGAACTTGTGACGATGATCAATCTCGATATGATCGGCCGCCTACGAGGCAATCGAGTTTCGGCGTTGGGTGCCGACTCGGCGGAAGAGTGGGCCGAGATCCTACCGCCGATGTGCGACGCTTCGGCCCTCGGCTGTGCTCTGGGGGGAGACGGCTACGGTCCATCAGACCAGACCCCTTTCTATGCTGCCGGGGTGCCCGTGTTGCATTTCTTCACCGGTGCGCACGGCGACTACCACAAGCCTTCGGACGACGCGCCGCGGATCAATGCCGTTGGAGCTGCCCGCATCGCGAGCCTCACCGCCGACATTACGCTGGCCGTAGCGGCCCGTGAACAAGGACTGACCTACAAAGCCGCCAAGGCCCCCGAGCCGCAGGGTGACACCCGCTCCTACGGTGCCTCCCTTGGCACGATTCCCGACTACGCTGCCGACGACCTGGTCGGAGTCAAGCTCGCTGGCACCCGTCCCGGTGGACCTGCTGACGAAGCTGGCTTCGAACGTGGCGACGTGTTGGTTGAGCTCGCCGGCCACCAGGTGCGGGATATCCATGACTTCATGTTCGTCCTGCGTCAGTCCAAGCCCGGGGAGACGGTTTCGGCGGTGGTCGAGCGTGCGGGTGATCGTGTTGAGCTCGAAGTCACTTTCGGCAAGAGTCGCGGCATGCGGTAAATGCTCGAGGTCGAAGTTACGAATCTGACTTGACCTTGTCAGGTTTTGGCCTCGAACCTCTAAACAACCTTCATACACCAGGTCTTCACTGGATCTCCGTTCGCTGTTGAACAGGGGGTCGGTGGCGAGCCTAAATTTG
The DNA here is from genome assembly GCA_029263355.1 of Acidobacteriota bacterium. Classification (GTDB taxonomy): domain Bacteria; phylum Acidobacteriota; class Thermoanaerobaculia; order Multivoradales; family J023; genus JAAELT01. The sequence continues at coordinate 6,449 of JAJCXQ010000068.1, forward strand.
GAGGTTTCTGCATGCGAGCGTTCTTAGTGCGTGGCACCGACTCGAGACTCAACTTCAGCGCTAGATCCTTGGTGATTCTGACCGTCGCTTGGCTTCTCGGTCTGAGCGCGACCCTGTCCGCGGCGGAGACTCCGCGGGACAAACGAACCACCCGCGACGGCGAGCTCGGCACGGTGATCGTCCCCGACGGAGACGATACTCGCGGTAGCGATCCCGGCGGTGGCGATCCTGGTGGCGATCCTGGCGGTGGCGATCCTGGAGGGGCTGATCCCGGCGGCGGGGACGATGGTCGTGATGATGACTCAGATGATGGGACGGTCACCCCGTTTGCTTGCACCGGCCCACTGGCGGTCAACGAAGTCATGTCCGACAACAACGCCGGGGTGCCAGGGGTCGAGAATATCGATGGTCAACCCAGCGACTGGTTCGAGATTCACAACCTCTCGACAACAACGGTCAACGTCGCCGACTTTAGATTCTCCGACGGCAGCACCGTCTGGATCCCGGCAGCCCTCAGCCTCAATTTACCTCTGCCTCCAGGTCAGCAGATGGTGATCTATGCCTCCAAGCGGGACGAAGTCATCGGCGGCGCGGTGCCCGAGTGGCACACGAACTTTAAGCTCTCGAATGGCGAAACGGTCAGTATCCTCGACTCCGGCACGAACACCGTCGACAGCTTGACCATTCCCACCGACCTCCGAGTCAACGATTCCTTCGGACTCATGGTTGATGGCGATTGCGATAATCCACGTTATTTCGACGACGCGGATCGGGCGGTGAACTCGGCCTACGGTCCGACACCGGGAGGCGCCAACGCCGCCAGCATTCTGCCGTTCAACTACGCGGGCTACACGCCGGACCCGGTTATTACCCCATCTTCGAGCATGGCGGCGACCGGCGCCGGCGAGGCCACTGCCGCCAGCGGCGCCACGGTTCACGTCGAACTCGACGGCTCGACGCCGATCATCGGTACCTCGCCAAGCGCCCTGGAGCTCTTTCCTTTCAACATAGTTGGATGCATATCGGCTCGTGCCCAGGCGACCCTACCCGATCACATTCGGAGCCATGTGGTCTCAGCCACCTATGTCAACAACGGCCGTGATCACACCTTGCCCGTCTTCTTGCTCACCGGTGACCCTACCGATCTCGACGTCGGCCCCGGCTCGCTCTACCAGGCCACTCCAGATGTAGACGACGAACGCCCCATACAGGTCGACGTGCTGGACGGCGGAGCGGTGGTGTTCTCACAAAACGCCGGGCTCCAAATCAACGCCCCGGGTGGGGCCAGCTCGTCGCTGCCGCAGCGCCCACTACGCCTCAACGCGCGCTCCGAGTACGGTCCCAATCGTTTCGAACATGCTTTCTTCAGCAGCAAAGACGCTTCCAGTTTCAAGTCTCTGGTGCTCAAGAACGGCGGCACCAGCGCCTTCAGCAACGACTGGTCACAAACCATGTTTCAGGAGCCCTTGGCCCATCAACTGGTGATCGGTGAACCAGCTGACATCGCGGTCGACTATCAAGCCTATGAGCCGGTGATCGTCTATTTGAACTGCGGTTATTACGGGATCCACAATCTGCGCGAGAAGATCAACCATCACTACCCTGGGTCGAATTACGGCGTCGATGACGATGAGGTCAATCTCTACAAGCCGAGCCTCTTTAACTTGCGCCACGGAAACGACACATTTCCGGCCATCAGAGCCGCGATCGAAGCAACCCTGCCCGCCGATCTGTGGGGCTACTTACAGACGCCGGCCTCGGGAATCGATTACAACGAATTCATCTCTTATCAAGTCATCGAGCGCTTCCTTGGCAACAACGATTGGCCTTTCACCAACAATCAGGCGACATGGCAACAGGATCCGGACGGCTTATTTCGATGGATCCTCTATGACCTGGATGGTGGCTTTACTCCCGGCTTCAATGTTCACCTGACCAATGCCACCGGCTTCATCAGCGAGCTAGTGCCCAGCGAAGAAGTCTTTGCCGATTTTGTGCAACATCTGGCGGCACGAATGAGTGTGACCTTCCGACCCGAGCGTGCACTGCCGGTGATCGACGCCATGCACGACGCTATCGAAGCCGAAATCGCCAACCCGGCCGATGAGAGCGATCCGCTCTACCACGTCGGCCGCTGGGCATCCGCCGGCGGCATCTCGAGCCTCGCCGCCTGGGAAGCTGACGTGCAAGACTTGCGCGACTACTTTCTCGGCCGCTCACAAGCGGTCTACAACTTGCTTGAAGGTGGCAGCGGCGCTTTTGGGGTGGCCGATGGATTTGATCTGACGTTCGAACGGGTTGGCCAAGGAGACGTGCGCGCCCAGCGTGTTCCAATCCCGGCCTTTCCCTTCGACGGGCGCTTCTTCACCGAGCAACCCCTGGCCCTGGAAGCCATCCCGGCACCCGGCTATCTCTTCGAAGGCTGGTACCTGGGCAGCGTCGGGGCTAGCAACTTGCTGAGCAACGACAGCCCGTACGCCTACCCCAGCCCGGCTGGCAACGTCACCATCGTTGCCAACTTCCTGCCCGACCCCTCGGGTTCGACCGATGTCTTGTTCTCCGAAATTCACTACAACTCGGCGCCCTCGTTCGACACCGGTGATTGGGTGGAGCTGTTCAACAATACGGCGCAGTTCATCAACCTGTCGGGTTGGGAATTCCGCGACGACGACGATACTCATATCTATACCTTGCCAGCGGGAACCGTCCTGCCCGCGTTCGACATGCTCATCCTGTGCCGCGATCAGGCAGCCTTCGAGGCTGCGATCAACCCCAACTGGCCGGCGAACACCTGTCTGGACTGGGGCGCCTTCGGCCTCAGTAGCGCCGATGCGGTGCGACTCTTCGATAGCACCGGCGCCTTGGTGCAATCCGTCAACTACGACGCCATGACACCGTGGCCAACTCAGCCGAACGAGGGGGACTCCTTGCAGTTCCTTCCCCTCTCCGGTAGCTGGCCGGCCACCGAGGCCAACGGCGATCCCGCCCATTGGTTTTATCCGGTGATCAACACGCCGGGGTGGATCTTCCACTAGCAGACGATCCCCGACCGGTGGAGCGATCAGGGGCGCTCCATCGGTTGATTCCCGCGGTTGGGCCGGTTCATGTTGTCCCTCGTCGAAATTGCATCGGGGTCACCGAATGTTTAGGTTTTTTCAGCACCCCATCCCGGTTCTTGTCCTGAGTCTCATCCTGTGGGCTGTCGCGAGCCCGACAGCTGCCCAGAAGCATTCCGGCCTGGTCGTGGAAGAGGTTACCGAAGGGGGTTCTATGGCCGCAGCTGGCGTCGAGCCCGGTGATCAACTGTTTTCCTGGAGCACCTGCGAGCTCTCGGGCAGGTTGGAATCGATCTTCGATTGGTGGGTCTTGGCCCATGGCGAGGCTTGGAGGCATTCGATTCAGCTGGTAGGGAAGCATGACGGAAGGCCTGTCACGTTCCAGGTTCAGCGTGGAGATTGGGGGGCGCGCCTAAGGCCCATTCTGCCGACAGAGTTGGCGACTGCAGACTGGATAACGACGGAGCCCGCCCCGTGCTCTGAGATTGCCGATGGTGAAATGTGGAGGGCGTTTTTCGACCGTCTAGAACCCTATCGGCTCGACCGTCCGGATCTTCTCGCTTGGGCCATGCTCGAGCGCAACAAAGCGTTGACTCGTTGCTCTCCAGGCACGGCGGATCTGTCGGTAGATCGCGACCAGCTGGAAACTGTCGCCCGTCCCCTGACCTCTGAGTTCCAGCGCATCGCCTTTTGGTTCCTGGTCAGCGAAGCCTATCGTGGTGTGGGTCGTCGAGACCTGGGCTTGGAATTTCTCCGCCGGGCCCAAGAGGAATGTGCGGATGAAAAACCGCACCTCCTATGGGCCTCGGTGGCTCTTTCCCTCAGTTACGAGCTGCTGAAAACGAAGGACTTGGAAGCGGCGGAACACCAGACGGAAGCCGCTCTGATTGCAACCCGAGCCCAGGTCTCCGGGAGCCTTCTGGAGGCTCGTATTCTGCGGCGTCTCGGGGACATCCGGGAGCATCAGGGCGCTTTGGACGCGGCCAATCGTCACTTCCGCGACAGCTTGGAGATTTTGGAGCCCCTGGAAGTCACTGCGGAGGAGTTGGCCAGGGGCTGGCGCAATCTCGGCATCATTCGAGCAAAACAGGGAAATCTGAAAGAGGCGCAGCTGAACTTTGAGCGCGCTCTGGAGTGGGGGCAGCGCATCGCAGAGCCGAACACAATGATGGGCAACATTCTCAACAATCTGGGCATGGTGGCTTATAGCCGGGGAGATTTGGACAAAGCTCAGAGGTTCTTGCTGGAGGCCCAGAGCCGCAAAATCGCCGCTGCTGGGAGTCGGGTTGTCGCCCCCTCTACCTTGGTGAACCTGGGGCTGATCGCGATCGAACGAGAGGACTACAGCTCAGCCGAAGAGTATTTTCAACAAGCCCTGACGATCGAACAGCAGCGGGACCCGGCGTCTCTGGGTATGGCGACACTGCTCAACAATCTGGGGCGGGTGAAGCGGCTGTTGGGCGCAACAACCGAGGCGCGCCAGCGCCACGAGCAGGCGTTGGTGATCCAAAGGCGAATCACCCCCTCTAGCCTGGCCGTTTCGGAGTCCCTGGAGCGTTTGGCGCAGGTGGACGAAGCGGAAAGCCGATGGCAGGCGGCAGCGACCGGCTACCAGCAGGCCCAGACTCTGCGGGAAAGCCTTGCCCCATCGACGAGCCGCAACGCGATCCTTTTGGGTCGTATGGCCCACCTGGCTCGTGGTCGTGGACAGATCGCTGCTGCGAGCTCTTTCTATCGTCGAGCCGTGGCTCTGGTGGAAGAGCGCTTGGAGGATCTCGGTGGCAGCCACGAGCAACGCCAGGGGTTTCAGAGTCTGTTTGGTCCCCTATTTCGTGACTACGCCGAAGTGCTTGTCGAGAGCGGGCACACTGCCGTTGCCTTTGAGCTTCAGGAGCGTTCGCGAGCAAGAATCTTTCGTGAGATGCTGGCGGAGCGGGATCTCGATCTCGACAAGAACTTACCCGAAGCGTGGGCCCAGGAGCGCCAGGCCCTGGCGGGTCGTTACGATGAAATCCTGGTCGAGATCGCATCTTCAGCCGATCCTCTTGACGGCACCGAGGCCTTGCGGCTGAATCAGGAGCTCGTGGAGGTGCGCTGGCGGCGCGACGAGTTGTTGGAGAGGGTGCGTCAGCATTCGCCGCGGCTGGCAACGCTGAAGTACCCCCGAGCCCTGGATGTTGCGGAGATCCAAGCGACGCTCGATCCTGGAACTCTACTGCTGGCCTACAGCGTCAATGAGAGCAGCTCACTCATCTTTGCTCTCTCCAAAAAAGAGGGATTGGAAGTTCGTCGACTACCCGTTGGCGAAACACAGTTGCGCCAGGATGTCGAGGGGCTTCTGTCGTTGATTCAGCAGGGGGCCGCCTTTACCTCCCGGCGGGCAAGTCTGCGAGCCGCCAGCCTGCGAGCAGCCGGTCAGCGACTGTTCGACCAATTGTTGAAACCCTACGAAGATCGTATTGGTCGGGCCCAGAGATTGCTGGTACTGCCTGACGGCCCCCTTTACCAGTTGCCTTTCGCGGCGCTGGTCAGAGAGCTGCCTTCCCAGCAGCCTTCTTCCTCGGAGTCGGTCGGTCGCCGTTGGCAGTACCTATTAGAATGGAAGCCGGTTCATTTTGCTCTGTCGGCGAGCCTTTACGCGGAGTTGCGAGCACATCGTGCCCCGCCGCCGGCAGACTGGCCGTTGGTTGCTTTTGGGGCGCCTATGTTCCAGGGTATCCCGGTGACCGGCAGCGCGGTAGCTTTGAAGGACTTGGGGCCGGTGTCCCCGGGCCGACCCGGTTTCGAGCTCCCGGAGCTGCCGGCGACTCGTGAAGAGGTGGAAAGGATCGCGGCCCTCTTCCAAGGGGGGCGAGTCTACGTCGGCGCAGAGGTCACCGAAGAGCGGGTTCGGGAGCTCCCGCCGCGTGTGGGCTTGCTGCATTTTGCGACCCACGTGCGTCTGGATGAGAGGCATCCGCTCGATTCGGCGCTGGTGCTCTCGGCCCCTGAGCCTCGGGATGACGGGCAAGCCAATGGTCTGCTCCAGGTGTGGGAGATTTTCGAAGGCGTGCGAGTCGACGCGGAGATGGTGGTGCTCTCCGCCTGCGAGAGCGCTTTGGGGAGGGAAGTCCAGGGAGAAGGCCTCATCGGATTGACCCGAGCCTTCCACTTCGCTGGCGCCCGCTCTGTTGTCGCTTCTCTGTGGCCTGTGGCGGACGCCGCCACAGCGGAATTAATGGTGCGCTTCTATGGCCACCTATGCCTCGGGAGATCGAAAGACGAAGCTTTGAGAGCAGCTCAGTTGGAGTTGCTAGGAGGTGCGATCGGACCCGAGACCACCGCGCCTTATTATTGGGCAGCCTTTCAGCTCAGTGGCGATTGGAGTGCGGACACATGCGATTGATGGGTCTGTCAGCAAGGCAAGGTATCCCGGGGTCGACTGGGGAAAAGATTTTTGTAGCCCACCCCGGGATCGTGCTGAGAGCCCTTCTCAGGCGACTACCAGGTGTAAGGCGGCGGATCGTCGTCGTGCGGTTCCAGGCAGGCGTTAGATGTCTGGACGCAATCGACGGTCCACTCCATGATGACACATCCCTGGCTGGTCGCGCTGCCAAGCAGGCTGCTCAAAGCAAGGTTACAACTGGCAGCTGTGGGTCCGCCATCGGCGCTAAAACCCCGCCTTGTACCGTCACACATGGCGTCGAACCCAGCGCGGTAGCAGGTCTCGCCGTCCTCTGGCGCCGGCTCCGAGTTTGCCGCCTTGGTCTCCGTGCCAAGTATGAGGAAGCTGGCAAGCAAGCACACTGCGATGACCGAGGTTTTGAGAAGAGTCGTCTTCATAAAGGTTTCCTCCGAAGAAAAAGGTGGTGCGATGGGCCTATGGGCACGTTGCCCTTACAAATGAAGTGGTCGCGGCTCGGCGGGCAGCTCGAGGAGGTGACGCAGATGCCGGGAATCCCTTCGATCGTCGAGTGGGCGCCATCACTAAATCTGATAACGGAGGCTTTTTTTATTTGGCCGGAGCAAGATCGGTTAAGTGCGTTTTGGTACCATCCGGACAGTAACCAAGGTTTTTTTCAACCCGGAGGAAAGAGCTCTTGAGCAAAGCGTTTCTTCACAGCCAGGTTGGAGAGAGCGGGTTAGTGAGCGAAATGGATTCCTGTCAACTTCGAGAAGATGGCGCGTTGACAGCTTATTTTCGTCAGTTGGGAGACCGTATGGAACCGGTCTCAGGAGTGGTCTTCGACCGTTTCTGGCGAGCCCTTTCGTCGGTGATGAAGCGCGAGCTCCATCGCCGAGGCCTGTGGAATAGTCCTCCCCGTTTTGTCGGACTCGAGGCCTCTGAAACTTGGAATGACGAAGTTCTGGAAGAGTTGGTCTCCGAATGTTATATCTTTCTGATGCAAAGACTCCGGCCCCTCCATCAGCATTTGAAGATAAAACCCAACATCGACGGCCTAGTGCTGCTCAACGTGAAGCATTTCCTCTACGAGCGTCAGAAACGCTGTGATCCACTGGGCTTCCGGATTTTTGATATCGCTCGCTGTGCCGTTCGCCTGGCGATCGAGGAGGGGACCCTGAGACTTGTCGCCGGTGACCCGAGGATCCAAAATTCGACGGTTCTAGAGCCTCATGGGCGAAGGGCACCGGCTGAGTCCCGAGCGTCTGAGCCTCCGACATCTGAGTCTCCGGTGGAGAGAACGAGCTTGTTGCAAGATAACTGTGACGCCTGGGTTGATGCACTCATACCAGGGCTGTTTTTGGCCCACGGCCGGCAGCGCCAGGCCGTCGCGGAGCGCCTGGCGCGAGCCCTGGCGACCTTGGACCTGCGAGATGTGGGGAGCCTGACCTTCAAGGTGCTGGTTGATGCCTTGAAGGCCGCTGCCAGGGTGCGCTGGAAAGCGGTGTGGATTCACGAACAAGGATGGGAAAAGCCGCCGGAAAAGGGACAGCCCCGCGGTGGCTCCCGAGATCGTTTGGCGAGCCCCAGTTCCGCCGTTGTTTTTCAGCCACTCGCCTTCGAAGACGAGGAGAGCTTCAAGGCGTTGGCTCGCGAAGTTTCAGCAGCCGTAGAATCCGCCCCGGCGACAGTGCAGCAACGTCAATACTTGACCCAGTTGTGGGATTTTCTACGCACCAGCAGCGCGGATCCGGGCACTGCCGCCATCCCCTCTCGGCGCCGGGTTGCGGAGTTGTTGGGTATTCCCCGCTATCTCCTGCCGGAGCTCTACAGGCAACTCGGCAAGATGATCGAGAGTTGCCGGCAGCAGGCGCGGCCTGCGCCAGTGAAGCGTCGCCAGGGCAGAGGGGGGCTGTAATGGCCGACCACTCGCCTCGTCAAGTTACCGCAGAAGCCCTCTACGGCTACGGCGAAACCTTGCGGTTTCTGAGCGATCGGAAGGGCGATGCACCCTGCCCGGGCGATCTCTTCTTAGTTGAGGCCGCCGCCGAGGCTCCCCTCGAATGGCTGGTGATCGAGGAGGCCGACCCGGGAAACTGGAAGGTGATCGCCGCAGACCTCTGCCCGATGGCCGGCAGCGCGGATGTCACCCTCAGTGAGGAAGGTTGGGCCGGCCCTGTGACGTTGCGCTGCGGCGTCTCGACGACCCTTCCCGCCGCTGCCCTGCGTCCAGAGCTGCGCACCGGCGTGGTACCTCCGGACGCTGTCGAAGAGGTGCGTCGCAAAGTCCGGGCTATTCGGTCGGGCGAGCTGCGAGGAACCTCCTGGGAGCAGGAGACGGATGCGGAGATCGAATATCAGGATTGGTGCTCCGAGGTTCTACAGCCGGCCATCGAAACACTCGAGTTGGCTTGGCCCACTGACGTGTTGGATTCCTCGACGGCTCCATTGCTGGCTTCTCGGCGGGAAGCGGCACCAGCGAGCGCCTCTGGACGCTTCCACGGCTGGCAGATGGCCGCCGCGGTCCTCGTCACGGCAGGGGTTACGTTCCTGCTCGGCGAGATCAGGCCGGCGCACCCACCGGGGCAATCCGTTGCGGGCCTCTCGCCCCAAGTGAATCCTCAGCTCGAGTGGTTCCAACCCGCGACCGATGTCAACCGTGGAGCCGCGCGGGAGATTCTCCTGAAGCCCCAAGCGGAGTGGTTGACGATCGTTCTAGAGACCTTTGATCCGAGGCTCTTCCCGTCCTATGGGGTCGAGCTGGAGCACGGCCCCGACGCAGAGCTGCTTTGGGGCAACAGCCAGCTGCAGCGGCAGGGCGCCTCGGAAGTGATCTTCACTCTGCCGGCTTCCATGTTGCCACCGGGGGCCTATCTCCTTCGCCTGTCTGGACATCGAGAGGGTGGGACGAGCCCCCTGGAAGAGTTTTTTTTTACGGTCAGGTCAGCCGACTAGCAGAGATCGCTGGCAAGCGCGGGGTGTGGCCCGCGAGGTCGGAGATTCGTCGTGGCTGTGGCGCAATATGACGATGGTGCGGCATAAGACCCTGGCAGAGCCCGGCCCTCAGGCCGGGCATCAACCAGCGCTACGCGGCGTTTTCCCCGAGGAATCTCCGGTCGCGATCGTTGGGCAGTTCGAAACAGTCTCCGTCCTCGACCGACTTGAAGTCCTGGTTGTTGAAGATCACCAAGACTTTCACCGCACCTTCGCGTCCATCGGCGGGGTCATCGGCGTGATCTTCGACACTGTGCACCCAACCTTGAGGGAAGAGGATCATGTCACCTGCCGAAACCTCGTAGGTTTCTTCGAATCTCGGCTTTTTCGGATCCTCAGGCTTTCCGGGGCCATAGAGGCGGATGGTCGCTGCCCCCTCGAGCACTAGCAGGATCTCGTCGTTGTCGGGATGGTGGTGGAGAGACCGGGACCCTGAGAGGATTCCCCAGCTGAAGTAGATCAAAGGGATCCTGAAACCCTCCGGCTTGTTGAGAAAGGGCGCCAGTTTGGATCCTTGCTTGAAGATCGCCGGAGGCGGTTGATGTAAGGCCTTGGGGTAGTAGAACACGGACTCGTCTTCTGTGTGACTCATATTGAGCTCCAATGTTTCGGTTCAGGGTGGTTCGGTCGGAAACCTTCAAAAGGTTTTCCGGTGTTGGTTTCTAGCCCCGAATCGCAAGTGTTGTGCCAGGTCGCTGAGCGGCGGCTGGAAATGTCAGGAAATAATGAGGGGATTTACGCGAAGTCGCTTTTATTCGCGCGATTCGAGGGATCGAGACCGGCGGCCGACCTCAGCGAAAAAACGGATCAATCGAGCCCGGAGCGGCTCCTGGTGACGTCGGCGTAACGTTGTGTGACGTTACAGATTAACGTGGCGGCCAGCGATGCGGGGAAGTTCAGTCGAAATCGAGCTGATGCATTCGAGGCCGTAGCGCTGGCCTAGACTTCGAGACGTTTGGCCATGGCGGCGCTTTGCCAGTGCACTGGGCGATGGGAGCGTGGATTTCAACACGGCTGAGGTGACTCGTTCTGCAGATCCTGGAGCCGTGATCGAACGTTGGTCGGGGGCGGATGGGTCGAGTGGCACACCCCTTGCAGATTCGACGAATAACTCGCGAGCTAACTAAACCTGAATAGACCTCAGATAACCATTTTGGGCGTTCAGCTTGAACAGCACGTCCTGACCAGGAGATCGCTACCATGAGTCTGATTGGAACCTACAGAGCCGACAACGACAAAATGACCTTGAATATTACAAAAGCCGACCTGAGCACCGGTGAAATCGCCGGTACCTTGAATGTGGAACGGGTGGGGCCCGGTGGCCCGTTCGTTGCCACGGTCGAAGGACACTTCCACTTTTTCGGAAGCACCGGCAACAATACGAGCCTAGTTATCAGTGCCTATGCTGACGACATCGAAGGGCAAAGTAGCTATTTTGCTTGGGCTGGCTTTGGTAAGGGCTCAGCATACAAAACCCTGAACGTGCGCGGTGGCGAGTCCGTTGTCAAGTCGGGGGATGGTGACGATTCGATCGCTGTCGAATCTCGGGTCACTCGCTTTATCCGTTGAGTCGTCCGTCTGAGTCGGTCCGCCCGGCCGAGCGGGCCGACCCAGAAGGCAACGTCTGCAACGGGATGTCGGGGTAGACGTTGCTTTGATTGCAAGGGCGGGTTCTGTGTTGGGGGAGACCACCAGGGAGGGCCCGCTTGACGGGGGCTCGAACACTGGCAGCCAGCCTGTGCCTACGGCAGCTTCATACGTCAGTTTCAGTCGAAACCGAGCTGACGCATCCGACGCCGTAGCGCTGGCGCCGAGACTTCGAGACGTTCGACCATGGCGGTGAGGTCGCCGGCGCAATGATCGAGCGCCGCGGTGATCTCAGTATGGTCGAGGTCGCTGGCTTTGCGGAATCGAGAGCTGCGATCCATCAACTTGTAAACCGCAGCTCGCGACATGCCCAACTGCTCAGCTGCGTCTTGCACCCGGTATCGGCATTGGCGTAACACCGCGATCAGCTGGTCGTCGCTAACGTCGAGAGGCCGGGCCCGGCGGCGTGGCTGAGAGATGGCTGCCGGGGCAGGTGGGAGCGGTGAGCCCGATCGGCTGGTGGCGGCGCCGGCAGACTCGAGCCATCGCGCGAGCTCAGCCGACGATGCATCACGCCCCAGGATCGCGAGCTGGCGCGCGGCGTTGCGGAGTTGGCGGATGTTCCCCGGCCAGGGGCGGTCGGCGAGGCGAGCGATAATTTCAGCTGGCGGCCACGGACGAGGGCCGTCGGCAGGTTCGAGATGCCGAGCCTCTCCGATGGCGATGAGCTCGCGCTCCAGAAAGTGATCGAAGAGGCGACCGAAGTCTTCCATCCGGTCGCGTAGCGGCGGCAGGTGGATCTCGTAGCCGGCGACGCGGTGGAGCAGCGGCGAGCGAAACTGGCCGGAGTCGACCGCCGTCTCGAGATCCAAGTCGGTGGCGGTAACCAGCCGCACGTCGACGGTGATGGTTCGCTCAGCGCCGACCGGCTGGACCTCGCGGCTTTCCAGAGTGCGGAGGAGGAGAGCCTGGACCTCTTCCGGCGTGTCACCGATCTCGTCGAGAAATAGGGTACCGCCGTCGGCCCGTCGGAAGGCGCCGCGGCGATCCCGAGTGGAGCCGGTATAGGCGCCCTTGGCGGCGCCGAACAGCTCTGCTGCGGCCAGCGACGGCGAGATTGCCGCCATGTTGAGGGCGACCCAGGGGCCGTTGGCCCGCGGGCCGGATTGGTGCAACGCTGCGGCGACCAATTCTTTGCCGGTGCCGGTCTCGCCGCGCAATAACACCGGGACATCGAGAGGAGCCAGCCGACGGATCTCCGAGCGTATGCGAGCCATCGCGTCGCTGGCGCCGACCAGGCCGTAGGCCGGCAGATTCGGATCTGCCAGGGGGTCGGCGAGGTGGAGAAGCAGGACGATGTGGTGGGACAAGCAAAGTACAACGCCGCGCTCGAGCGCCTCCCAGGGCAGCTCTACCGGGTCGCTCGCGACGCGACCGTCGAGCTCGACGACGGTGGATGTGGCGCGAGCGTCGAGCAGGATCATGTCTGGGTTGCGATCAGCTCGGGTGCCACCCTGAGCGATCAGACGAATCGGGGCCCGGCTGATTCTAGAGTCGGCGAGAGGGCGCTCTTGGCGCTCGCCAGGCTGGGAGAATCCTGGCTCTCCGCGGGCGATCCCAACCTCTCTCCCGACCGGCAGAAGTGGCAAGATCGCTCGTTCGCCGATTCGACGGCGGTCAGGATGGGCGAGGACCGTGAGGGCCGGACTACGAGTCTCGGTCATTTCCGACCACTGACGGGACGCCGCCCGGGTGTCGGTTTCGAGGTTCCAAGGATCTTTAGTCGGCTCGGGCATCTGGCTTTGTAGTTTATCCGCGGTCAGTGTCTGTGACAGACCTCGTGACGTTCCGTGACGTCACCGGGTCCATCTAGATAGATCGCATCCAGTTTTGGCCTTATGTCCTAGATAGAGAGGCCTTGTGGAGCGAGCACTCAGCGAGTATGTATGAGCATGAGATCAAACCGACGGTCTGCAAACTGTTGTGAAAAATTAAGTTAGCTGTCTTGAGAGCGCCGAGGCGAGTCACGGAGCTGAGAGCGCAGCCCACAAGGCCGACCGAGCTCGCCAGCGTTTCTGGATGGGATCTAGATAGCGAATCCCGATGGGATTGCTGGTGCTCGGGAAGCCTAGGCTTCGACTGAATTCGTGGCCCAGCCATGCAGCTCTTGAGGCTGTCTCCGAAGGCTAAGAGTGTTGGCATTCATTTTGCTTTTTATTTAGCTCGAGGCAAAACTTGACCTATCACCACAAACAACCTGGAGATCACGATGGCCAACTATCGCATTGAGCTTGGATTCGACGTTAACGCGCGGCAACTCACGCTGAATGGTAAGAGCGGATTCTATCTGCCGGCAGGTCTCACGAAGCAGGACACGAATGGTGAGTTTGTCCTCGCGACCTATTCTGAGCTCAAAGTAAACGACACCATTGCGATGCGACTCTTCGATTTTACGGGGTCCTTATCGGAGTTCACGGAGATCAGACTGAATTTTGAGAGTGCGCGAGTAGGTATGAGTAGAGAATCACCTTTTGGGAAGAATCTCAAAACAGACGATTTTCTCATAGTCGTAGGTAAACAAAAGAGCGCTATCTTTCCCCGAATTGAAGGTGTCGAAGAGTTTGATGCGGTCGACATTCATCTCGAAACGCGGACGATTTCTGAGGTTGGTTTTTTTGTCGGCGTGTACGAGCTCGATGTCCCAGTCAATGGGATGACTAGAACCTATCGCCATGATCCCGAGTGGATCATCGAGCCCTTTTAGGAATCTTTCAGATTCGACAACAGACGATGAAAACCGGCGTCAGCCCGCAGCTCGGTGAGCTCTGGGTTACGGCGCACCGAGGGTAAGGGGTAACCGGCTGCGAGGGCTTTGCCAAGGGCCTCGAGTCCCTTGGCCCGATTTCCGAGCAGCTCCCAAGCGACCGCGATTCGGTACGGGATGGTGGGTCCTTCCGCCTCCATGCCGGTGATCGCCTCGAGCTCTTCGCGAGCCTCGGCCGTGTCACCCCTTTTAACGAGAAATAGCGCCAGCCGGCTGCGCGTTTCGAGATCGTGGAGCCCGGTTTCGCGCAGCAGCGTGATCGCTCGCTCATAGGCGTCGCGGGCTTGGTTGTCGTGGCCGGGAGTCCAGCGGTAGGAATCGGCGAGATTCTCCCACACTCGGTAGTCGTTGCCGCCGCCCGGAGATTCGACGGCCTGTTCGAAAACGGA
>JAJCXQ010000069.1 GCA_029263355.1 Acidobacteriota bacterium
CACCGTCCCGAGGAAGAAGACATTGCAGATGGCCGTTTTCCAGACAGAACGTTCCGCCCTGTCGGGATCACCGATGCCAAGGTTCTGTCCCACCAAAGTGGCTGCTGCGTTACCCATACCCCAAGCCGGTAGCAGAATGAAGATGATGATTCTGACCGCCACGGTATAGCCGGCGAGCGCCACGTCGCCGAACGTTGCCAGGATCCTCACCAGTCCCATGAAGCTGGCGGTCGCAATCAGGTACTGCAGGATACCGATGCCACTTACCCTCGCCAGCCGAATCATGGTCGCCACTTGCGGCTGCCAGTGGCGGCGCTCGATCTTGATCCGGCTGCTGCCATCACTGAGCTTACGCAGTTGGTAGAGCACCCCCGTCGCACGCCCGATGGTGGTGGCGATGGCCGCCCCTTCGAGGCCAAGGGCGGGGATCGGTCCCCATCCGAAGATCAAGATCGGATCGAGGACAATATTGATGCCGTTCGCCAGCCACAAGGCCCGCATCGCCAGCGCGGCGTCGCCGGCCCCGCGGAACACCGCGTTGATCAGGAAGAGCAACATGACGGTGATGTTGGCGCCGAGGAGAATCGCGGTGTAGCTCGAACCTTCCGCCGCCAACTCGGGGCTCGCGCCGAGCAACTGCAGGGCTGGACCAGGGAACAAGCCGCCGATCAGTCCAAGGGGAATCGCAACCACCACACCGAGCCCAATGGCTTGGACCGCTGCAACGGCCGCGGCATCGAATTTCTGCTCGCCGATGCGGCGAGCGACCATCGCCGCGGTTCCCATACACAGACCCATCGCAATCGCGAAGACCAAGGCCAACACCGAGTCGGCCAGTCCGAGAATGGCGACCGGGTTCGATCCCAAGCGGCCGACGAAGTAGACATCGACCACCCCAAACAGCGATTGCATCGACATCTCGAGCACCATCGGGATCGCCAGCAACATGATGGCGCGTCCAATCGTGATCGAGGTGTAATCCTGACGCCCGCCGCGGATCGCGTCCCGCACATCGCGCCAGAAGCTGATTTTGGTCTCGCCGGCCTCGGGTGTTGACGGCGTAGAGGTTTCGCTCATCGCCGCATGCTACTCGTCGCAACCCACCAAGCCTAGTGCTCGGCTTCCTGGCGGGCATACAAAGTTATCTTGATGGCTCCGCCACACGGACATCAAAGCTAGCCGAGACCCGCTGCCTGTTGCAGCCGCCGGTAGCGCGGGTCGGCTTGGAGCTGCTCGAAGAACGGCTCGATTCGGAGGTAGACGATGTTGGGTGAGCGGTTGGCGAAGGCGCGTTCCAAGGCGTCCAACGCGTTGTCGTTTTCGCCCAGGCCGGCGTAGACGATCGCTAAGCTGTAGGCGTCGCCATCGGTGAGGGTGATCTGTTCCTCTAAGCGGCGCGCGATCTCGCGGGCTTCTTCTGACCGTCCGGCGCGGGCCAGGGCCCAGCCCATGACGCTACGATGAGTTTCGTTGTCAAAGTAGCCGTCCGGCATCGGCCAGCGCTGCTCGAGGGACACAACGGCTGCTTCGGCGTTGCCCATCAAGGCGTAATTCCAGCCCTCGTAGCCGTGCGGGGTGTCGGCGAGTCCAAGCTCGGAGATCCGGCGTAGCTCGGCGAGGGATTCGGTATGTTTGCGGGCGTTCATGTAGACCCAGCCGAGTCCGACTCGGGCGATACGATTCAGCGGGTCGAGCTCTACCGCGCGGCGGGCTTCGGCGGCAGCTTCGTCGAAACGGCCCATACAGGTCAGCAATACCGAATAGCGTTCGCGGGTCATCGCGTCGCTCGGATTGAGCTCCAAGGCGCGCCGAAAGTCTTGCTCGGCGCCCTGCCAGTCCCAGTCGAAATTGAAGCGCACGACTGCCGACGCCAAGTAGGCTTCACCTAGGGTGTCGTCGAGAGCGAGCGCTTTGTCGGCGGCGGCGCGAGCCAGGGGGAATGCTTGCTCTGGGGGGAGGTAACCGTAGGCGGCCAGGCGGGTGTAATACTGGGCCAGGCCGGCGTAGGCCGGTGCGTAGTCGGGGGCGATCTCCAAGGCTTGTCGAAACAGCTCGTCAGCCTTGTTGGGGCCTTGCTTGTCGCAGGCGTCAAGCCCTTGTCTGCCTTTGAGGAACAACTCATAGGCCCGTGGATCGACTTTTTGCTCAGGGATGGCGGGTGGAGGAGCGGAGGTGGCAAGCCATGCCGGGAGCCCCCTTGCGGTGGAAGTTCCGGTCAACAGCGTGCCGATCTCGCTGGTGATCGCGTTGGCGACTTCGCTTTGCAGGGTCAGGATATCGCTCATCTGCCGCTCGTAGCTCTGGGCCCACAGATGGGTGTCGCTGGCGGTATCGGTGAGCTGGACGGTAATCCGAACCCGATCGTCGGCGCGCAACACCGAGCCTTCGACGATGCCGTCGACGCCTAGCGCTTCCGCAATCTCACGGGTCGGCAGGGTCGAGCTGCGAAACGCCTCTACCGAGCGTCGGGAGATGACTTGCAAGGCGCCATCGCGAGCTAAATGGGTGATCAAGGCTTCGGTGAGACCGTCGGCGAAGTAGTCCTGATTCGGATCCCGCGCCAGATTGTCGAGCGGCAACACCGCGAGACGAAGGCTACGAGTAGCGGCGATGTCGACCGGATGGGAGGTCGAGAAGCGCTGTGATGTGGCGTAGCCGCCGGTTACGATCAGCGCTCCCAGGCTCAAGGCCACCAGGGCGAAACGAGTCCGCAAGGTCTCGGTGGAAGACTGCGCAGTTGAGGGTAGCCGTGGAGAGGGGGCATTCCCGCCATCTGGCGATGGCATTGACAGCTCTATGTCGTCTACCGCAGTCACACTGGCCTTGAGGCGATAGCCCCGCTTGGGTATGGTCTCGATGTACTGAGGATGATGGGCGTCGTCACCGAGGGCACGTCGTAACTCCGCGATTGCTCGGGTAAGCGCCGAATCGGCGACAAATCGGGTGCCCCAGACACCGTCGATGATCTCGTCTTTGGTTGCTACATGGCCGGCGCCGCGTACCAAGAAGAGCAGCAATTGGCTCAGTTTGGGCTCGAGATGGTGTGGCGCGCCTTGCCGTGAGATGCGGTGCAGCTCGGGTTCGAACAGCCATTCTCCAAGCTGGTAGGCAGCGCGCTCGAAGCCTGGGGCTTCGATCTCGTGGGGTGGGGATGATGGCAGAAGATTGGTTGCGGTCATCGGTGTCGCCTCGTCAGAGGTACGGGAAGAGTGGACGCGGGGTTGCCTCTGAGAGCTGCCGTGAGTGGCTTCTAGGCTTTCGCGAGGCTTTTCCGAGGCGCCGCGACGATACGAGTACTTGCCACAGACCTCCATGGTAAAAGGCGAGGCGAGGGCGAAGAAAACCCTGAAGACCCGAGGCGTTGGCGACGGCCAAGCTGTGGTCCATGAGGTCACGATGCCATCGCAGCTTACACGTCGACGGGGTTCACGGGGTTCCTCGTCGCGTCCGGTCACCGGCCGAGCGGCTTGCGATGTGGGTCGGCGCCTTCCTCATCCTCCTTGGGGGGGCGCCGGTTGGTGGAACCCAGTCGGCGCCTCCAGTTCCGATCGTGGTCAAGGAGCTGTCCACGGCCCTCCAGAGCAAGCTCGATGACGCGTTCGATCTTGCTTTCAGCCGGGTGCAGGAGCATCCAGCGTGTGCGAACCTGTTCAGCGAGCTCGGACGCGACGGCGCCATCGTCTTGCGTAACTCGCGTTACTTCCCGG
>JAJCXQ010000070.1 GCA_029263355.1 Acidobacteriota bacterium
GTAAAAGCTCCCCCCGATCTGGAGCAATCGGCCAAGAAAGTTGAAAAATCTTCTGGTCGACCGGAAACGGGGATCGGTTAGACTCCCGCCAAGAGAACAAACCTTGAAGCTGTGGAGAAGCCTGATGCCCTGGACAAGCCCGAAACCCTGGACGAAAAGAGTGCTAGCGATGATGCCCCTGACCTGTCTGTGCATCACTGGGATCGGTTGCGGCGGGGGAGCCTCCGAGACCGAGACCGCAGCCGCGGTGGCTGCGCCTGAGAGCAACAAGGAGCGCGCTGCTCGGCTCGCCCAGGAGACGTTGATCATCGACACCCATGTCGACGTGCCTTACCGCCTGTTCGACGAGATGGAAGACATCTCGGTGCGTACTGAGAAGGGAGACTTCGACTACCCGCGCGCCAAAGCGGGGGGGCTCGATGCGCCCTTCATGTCGATTTATGTGCCCGCCGCCCTCGAAGACGAGGGTGCCAAAGAGCACGCCGACTTGCTGATCGACATGGTGGAGAAGTTCGAAGCCGATTGGCCGGACAAGTTCATGGTGGCGCACTCTCGTGACGATGTCGAGGCGGCCTTCTCAGCGGGCAAGATCGCCTTGCCGATGGGGATGGAGAACGGCGCCCCGATTGAGGGTG
The DNA here is from genome assembly GCA_029263355.1 of Acidobacteriota bacterium. Lineage (GTDB taxonomy): Bacteria > Acidobacteriota > Thermoanaerobaculia > Multivoradales > J023 > JAAELT01. The sequence continues at coordinate 636 of JAJCXQ010000070.1, forward strand.
ACCTGGAGAATCTGCGCTACTTTGCCGAGCGCGGCATCCGCTACATCACGCTGACTCATTCCAAAAACAACCACATCTGTGATTCTTCCTACGAGACAGAAAAGAAGTGGCAGGGTTTGAGCCCGTTCGGCCGCGAGGTGGTTGCGGAGATGAACCGACTGGGTGTGATGATCGACATCTCGCACGTCTCCGACGATACCTTCTATCAAGTGATGGAATTGTCCGAGGCGCCGGCGATCGCGTCGCATTCGTCGTGCCGCAAGTTCACTCCGGATTGGGAACGCAACATTGGCGACGACATGATCCGCAAGCTCGCCGAGGGCGGTGGCGTGGTCCAGATCAACTTCGGTTCCGCCTTCTTGAGTGGTGAGGAGAATGTTCGAGGCACGACACAATGGGCGGCGGTCAACCAATTCGTCGAGGAGAACAATCTCGACTCTAATGATGAGCGTGTGAAGGCCTTCTCGGACGAATACAAGAAGGAGCATCCGCCAATTTTCGCGGACGTCTCCGACGTTGTGGCCCACATCGATCACGTCGTACAGCTGGTCGGCATCGACCACGTTGGCCTGGGGTCGGATTTCGACGGCGTGGGTGATTCCCTGCCGACGGGTCTCAAGGATGCGTCGGAGATGCCCAATCTCATCGAGGCTTTGCTCGACAAAGGGTATTCTGAGGACGATATCCGTAAGATCTGCAGTGGCAACCTGATGCGAGTTTGGAAAGAAGTCGACGAGGTCGCGGCCCGATTACAGGCCGCCGGCTGAGTCTTCAGCACGTGATCTATTCAATCTTTGGGAGCTCACCCATGTCGTTGCGACGTTTCATTGTCTGTGGCCCGCTACTGGCCCTCTTCTCTGCGGGCTGCAGCACGATTTACTACACCGCCTGGGAGCAGCTCGGTAAAGAGAAGCGCGATTTGCTGCGCGACAATGTCGAGGCGGTCCACAAGGATCAGGAAGAGGTCAGTGAGCAGTTCGAGGATGCCCTGACCCGCATCAAGGAGCTCTACGGTTTTGACGGCGGTGACCTCGAGGATCGGTACGATGCCCTCAAGCGGGACTACGACCGCAGTGTCGAGGCAGCCGACGAGTTGCGGGCGCGGATTGTGCGGGTCAACTCGATTGCCGAGGATCTGTTTGCCGAGTGGGAGACCGAGCTTGGTTCGATCTCGGATCCAAATCTGCGCCAACGCAGCCGTGGCAAGCTCGACGAAACCAAGGATCGTTTTCGTCGGATGAGCGATTCGTTGGCCAAGAGTGAGCGCACCATGGATCCGGTGCTCCAGAAGTTCGAGGACCAAGTCCTATTCCTGAAGCACAACCTCAACGCTCAGGCGGTCGGCGGCCTCGAGATCGAGGTGCAGGATATCGAGCGGGAAGTCGGCAGGCTGATCGATGACCTCAAAGTCTCGATTCGCCGCTCCGATGAATTCATCCGCACTCTGCCTGAGTAAGGCTGCCTGAGTAAGGCTGCCCAATTCAAGATGTCTGAGCTGGCAGGAAGTCAGTCTGCCGCTTCTCGGCGTTGACGGAGTATGCGATCGACGCGATCTTTGGCTGCGACCAACGGCGAGGTATGGGCGGCGGCGGCTTCTTTCAGAATTTCGGAGACCGCGGAGCCCACCTCCCCAACCCGTCGCATCAGCTCACCTTGGTCGGTGAGGCCGTCGCGCTGTAGGCTGAAAGCCATGGCGCCACCCGAGTTGATGATGTAGTCCGGTACATAGAGGATACCCCGCTGGTGCAAACGCTCGGCGTCCTCGGCTTCGAGCAGTTGATTGTTGGCTGAGCCGGCGATGACGCGGCATGCCAACTGCGGAATGGTTTGAGGGTTCAGGGTCGCTCCGACAGCGCAGGGTGCATAAACATCGCAGGGGGTCGAGTAGACGCTGGCCGAGTCCACCGTTCGGCCGCCAAGTTGCTGAGCCAGAACTTCGGCTCTGCGGTGGTCGAGATCGCTCAAGATCAAATGGGCGCCGTCGCGGGCCAGTGACTTGGCTAGCGGTGCGCCGACGCCGCCGAGGCCTTGGATCAAGATGGTGCGACCGGTGACATCTCGGCTGCCGAAGACTTGTGCCAAGGCAGCTTGTAGCCCAACCCGGACGCCATGGGCGGTAAAGGGCCCAGGGTCGGTGGATGTCATCGTGTCGTAGTCAATCCCGAGCACGTAGCGACATCGACTGGCGATGGTGGCCATGTCGTCGGCACTGGCGCCGAGATCGGCGCCGGTGTTGAAGGCCCCCGACAAGGAGTTGATAAATGCACCGTAACGTCTCAAGAGGCCCTGGCGGACGTCGCCATCGAGAGGTTCGGGTATGGCCAAGACGGCTTTGCCGCCACCAAAGCCCATACCCAAACCGGCCCACTTGTACGTCATGCCTTCCGCCAGGCGGATCGCGTCGGTCAACGCCGCACTCAGCTCTGGATAAACCTTGATGCGTGTTCCGCCGGTGGGTTGTCCGAGGGTGTTGTCATGGAGTGCAACGAAGATCCATGTGCCCGTCGGTGGATCGAAGCGGGTGACGACGCCGTTCCCGTCCCAGGATTCGATCAGCGAGAGAAACTCTTGCCCCATAACCAAGACCTCCATCGGAACCAATTTTGGCCGATCATAACATTCGTTGCTGCGGTAACATCGCTCCTAAGGACTCGGCTGGCGATCGCCGCGGAGGGTAAGATCGTTACCCTGCTTGCAGTCCATGACGACGGATCTATCCTGACAGGGAGATCTCAATGAGCGAAATCAAACGTCTCCGAATCCTGCTTCGTGCGGTCTATCGCGGGCCAGCATGGCATGGCCCAGCGATTCGAGAGGTTCTGGACGGCGTCACCGTAGCAACCGCTTTGGCGCATCCGGTGCCCGACACTCATTCGATCTGGCAGACGGTGTTGCACATGACCTATTGGCGCCGGATTGTCACCGCAGCGCTCGAGGGTGGACCGGTCGACGAGCATCCGCCGGCCGAGCTGAACTGGCCGTCGATCGAAGACGATAGCCCAGCAGCTTGGGAGAAGGCTTTGGCGAGCCTCGAAGAGAGTCAGAGGTTGCTGGTGGAGCGTCTCAAGGTTTTCCCGGAAGGTCGTCTGGCGGAGAACGTCGGCGATCGCGCCTATTCGTACTATTTCATGTTGCACGGCATCGTCCAGCACGACATCTACCACGCTGGGCAGATTGCCCTGCTCAAGAAGGCTGCCGGATAGTGACGGACGATCCTGGCGCAGAGCCCTATGGCTTCGAGCCTGATGTCGACGATTACGATGTCGTGCATGTGTCTCTCAACTGGGGAATACTGTCGTTGGTGGCCTTCCTCATCGTCGTCACCTTCCAAGTCTTCGACCTCGGGTTTCTGAATGTTAGTTTGGTCCACGTGATGAGGATCACGATGGTGTTGACGCCGGTCGGGTTCATCCTTGGCTTGATCGGTATGAAGTTTGGCGATGGCCGCCAGATTGCGAAGATCGGTGCGTTTCTGAATGGTGTTGTGTTGTTTTGTATCCTGGTGCTGTTGCCATTGACGTCGACGGTCCTGCGGTTGATTCGCTAACTGAGTCTTGATGTCACCCCACCCGCCCTCCGACCTCAGTTTCCGTACCGAGCTACGAGCCGAGCTCGTCGATCGCTTGGCGGCCCACAGCTGGCGACAGTTGCCGTCGGCCGACCAGCGATTGGCGGCGGTGGTGTTGGCGGTAGTGCCGGATGCATCGGGGCAGGCGTCGATTATCCTCACCCGTCGTGCCGGACATCTGCATCGCCACAGCGGGCAGTTCGCGCTGCCTGGCGGGCGCCTCGACGCTGGCGAGACTTCCGAGCAGGCGGGGTTGCGGGAGCTCGACGAAGAGGTGGGTCTGGCGCTCGAGCCGTCGTCACTTCTCGGCCGACTCGATGACTTCGCGACACGATCAGGTTTCCTGATCACCCCGTTGGTGGCCTGGGGTGGTGATGGCGAGCTGTCCCCAGATCCCAATGAAGTGGCCGCCCTTTATCGCGTGCCGCTGGCGGAGTGTGGGCGTCCTGATGCCCTGATCGAGTCCAACATCTTCGCGGATCAGCCGGCATTGCCGGCACTGTTGATGGGAAGTGTCGGCACCCTGGTGTTCTCACCCACCGCCGCGGTCATCCACCAGTTGGCAGAGCTTGCGGTCCACGGTCGGTATACCGCGGTCGCGCACTTCGAGCAGCCGGCCTTCGCGTGGCGTTAGTGCCTGGCAGGTGACGTTTGGGAGGCTGAGCACATAGTATCGTTCACAGAAGCACAAAAATCACAGGAATAGAGAGAGACCCGTAGCCTTCCACCGGAGGCTCTGGAGTGATCCCAGTCCAAACGAAGGAGGCGACAGATGGCTAGCTTGACAGATCGCATGATCGGCGCCGCAATGCTCAACGTGAGTACCTACGAGGAAGTGGAGGCGGATACGACTGCACTCGGCCAAGCGATGACCGTTGTCATCGTGTCGAGTGTCGCAGCGGGTATCGGTTCGATCAGATCAGGGGGAATCACTGGGCTCTTCGTGGCGGCGATCGCGGCCTTGGTTGGGTGGTTCATCTGGGCTGGCTTGTCGTTCGTCATCGGGACCAAGCTGTTGCCGGAACCTCAGACCCAGTCGGACATGGGGGAGTTGCTTCGCACCCTTGGCTTTGCCACGGCTCCCGGCGTTCTTCGCATCTTCGGCATCATCCCAGTGTTGGGTACGCTCATCTCGATTGTCGCCAGTCTCTGGATGTTGGCCGCGATGGTCGTGGCTGTTCGACAGGCGTTGGACTATCAGAGCACGGGGCGAGCGGTGGCGGTTTGTCTTGTTGGGTTTTTGGTCTACATGGTGATTGCAGCCGTCGTCGGCGGTGTGATCGGCGGTGCGGGTATGCTTACTGGCGCCTTCGGCTAGCGTCGATCCTCTCCTGATCTCAGTCATAGAGTCCCCATTTCGGGAGACTCGAGTAGCTGCCTGTCGCCGGTAGCGGGTTCGTCCTGCCGGCGTAGGAGCCAATCGCCTGCTGCTGTCCGGTATTTTCGGAATTTCTGACTGCCTGGCACTCCGGTTGCTATAGCTGTCGGACGACGGCCCTTGCACTGATCGCATTGGGCTGTCTCCAAGCCAAAACAACCGCCAAGTGACCGATAGGAGGAAACCGATGAGATACCTCGTGCTCCCGCTGACCCTTGCCGTCTTGTGCTCGTCAAGCACGCTCGACGCCCAACAGGTCATGCAACGCAGCTTCGATCCGACGACCAGCCTGATGATGATGGAGATCGGCGCCATCGCCGAGTCGGAGGAAGGTAGCGACGACGTTACCTTTGGGACGGTTTTACCCCAGGACGTCCGGCCGGAACCAAATCGCAGCCTCGATCTGCGCCAAGGTGACGCGGTGCTGATGATGAACGGCGAGCGCATCCGCTCAATCTCGAAATTACGAGAGCTGTACGACGGACTGACCGAAGGCGACGAGGTCAAGCTCGCGCTCAAACGCGACGAACGTCGTTTCTTAGTGGCCTTCGCGAAAGGGTCTGCGGACACAGATTCCGGGGTCTTTGTCAGCCGGCGACCCGGAGGCGGCCCCGGCGGC
>JAJCXQ010000071.1 GCA_029263355.1 Acidobacteriota bacterium
AGCTCACCCAGCTCGTTGCCGTGCTCGTCACGGTCAAATGATGGCCAGTAGCGCGAGTCTATCGCCGTGATGCCGTGGCTCGACAGTGGCGACAGTTCGCCCCATTCGCTGCGGCCGTTGCCGTTGCGGTCGTGCCACAATCTCAGGTCGGCGTAAATCTCGTCTTCCGGTTCGATGTATCCATCACCATCACCGTGGAGCAGATCCAACTCAAACAGCACTTGGAAACCATTCTGTGCCGGCGTCCCATCCCAAAACGGGGTGGAGTTACCAAACAACTCACTGGCATCGTTGATGATGCCGTTGTTGTTGCGGTCGAGTGGAACGGATCGCTCGCAGACTCAGAGATCAACACAAGTTTGACATTGCTCGACGAACGGTCTCCCGCTTCCTCGGCCCGCTCTCCTCAGCGACGGGGACTCCTGGCGGCGATGCGGCGGTATGAGGCGATGGGTTCATCGTCAGGAGGAGTGTGCCATTTTTAGAGGACCAGGAGAGTGCATCGACAAGAAAAAGGCGCCGACGGCTGCCTCGGGAGAGGCGTGCCGTCGGCGCCACAGTGAACGGAGGGTCAGCGTTTAAGCCACTGGGGTTTGGGCGACGGTGGAATCGTCACCTTGCGAAGGTGTTCCGACCTCCGATGGTGACTCACCAGGGACCTCGCCAGCAGTGTTTTCGGAGACACTGGTGGCACTGTCTTCCGACGGATTGTCGCTCGCCGGATCTGGATCGCCGCTGGCATCGCTTTGATGGGTGCGACCCAGGCGTGTCGTAGACGGCCGGACCTTGTTGGCCAGCTCGATCTCACCGGTGAAGCGACACATGTCCTCGAACTGACGCGTCACGCGCAGGAAGACCTTGTCGTAATCCGACATGGCCCGCTGCTTGTCACGCAAGATCTCGTCGACCGTGCGCTTGGAGTGGTTCATCTGTTCGAGATTGGAGCTGAGGTCAACCGCTACCGCGGACAAATGCTCAGCCTGTGGACGAGGATCGAAGGGGCTGTCGAAGATCGAGGTTCCCAACGCCTGCTCCGGCTCACCTTTGAGGATGCGGTTGCTGATCAACGCGGCCTGCCGCTGCAACGTGACAGGATCGCGACGGCCGACCGCATCCTGGAGGGCGAGACCTTCCAGAGACGGCTCGACATACAGCGCGATGACGCTGCGGCGCAGAGCATCGATCATCCGAGTGATCCGATCGGCCAGTCCGTTGCGCGCGGTGCGCAGCACACCATGTTTCTCGTTGGCGATGTAGAGCCTGTGGTCGATTGAAACCAGCTTTTCGAGACTGGCCTCGAGGATCCGACCGAAGCTGACGATCATCGCGCGAGGAGCAGGGGGTTCATCACCTTCCTACAAGTAGGGTTGGACGATGTCCAACATTTTGGCGGCCACCGCCGGTCCCTGTTTGACCAGGGCCGACACAACGAAAAGCGCGGAGCGCATTCGTGTGGTGACCTCTTTCGACATCTTGGCTGCCATAAGGCACCTCCTTTGTGCCCGGCACTTCCGAATGGGGCCTACTTCGATCATTTCCCTGGCATCTGGCGGCACGGCGATTGGGCAGAGATCACCGAGCGCGGTGGCATGATCATCTACGGACGATCCGACGCCACCCTCAACCCCGGCGGCGTGCGCATCGGCACCGCCGAGATCTACCGCCAGGTGGAACAGAACGACGAAGTTGTCGAGAGTCTGGTCATCGGCCAACAATGGGACGGCGACACCCGTATCGTGCTCTTCGTACGCCTGCGAGAAGGCGTCGAGCTTTCAGACGACTTGAGCAGTCGCATCCGTCAGCAGATCAAGGCCAACGCCTCGCCGTACCACGTACCCAAGAAGATCATCCCGGTGGCGGACATCCCACGCACCTTGAGCGGCAAGATCACCGAGTTGGCGGTGCGCGAAGTCATCCATGGCCGGCCGGTGAAAAATGCCGACGCGTTGGCCAATCCAGAAGCCCTCGAGCTGTTCAGAGATCTGCCTGATTTGGCAAGCTGAGGGCAATAGTGATCCGGATCTGGGTGGGGCTGCACTGCGCGGGTCTCGAAGCCCGGGAGCGGCCCCTTTCTCTTGACCTGAAGGGCCTTCAGCTCATATTCCGGTCGCATGGTGTCGTGCCTCCTTCCGCGTTGCCCTGCGGGCCGAGATGATTCGGACGGGCTCGCCTCGAACTGCGAGAACGACCACCAGCAGGCTATTTTGATTCGATAGGGCGAACCGGACACTCTCCTTCAACTATTGCCAGCTCGACAGATCCCCGGATTCGAAGCCATCGGCGTAGATGGCATCCCAAGTGATACTCGAGCTAAGTCGCACTATGATTCGTGAGAAGCCCATAACGGGCATTAGAGCATGGTGGACGTTGCCGATAGGCGGGGGTGGGTCGGGGTCGATCGGCACAACATCAGCCAAACAATCGCCGAGAGAGTTGGCCGGAAGATTGGAGCTATACCTCATTTCGATCTCAGCGTCTGGATCACAATCTTCTACAAGCGTCAGTCGGATAGTGTAATCGTCGCCAGTGGCCGCAGTTGCGTCGAGCCCGCTCATTCCATAGCGGACCGTATTGACGTCATCGGCGCTCAGACCTCGGTAGAGCATCCCTCGAGATGAGATCGAATGCATGACGCTCTGCGTATCGTCACTGGCCCCTAGAGCAGCCGACACAAAACGGTTGGCGCTTGCTGGCCACAGGCTACCCGATGGCAACTGAGCCCAAATCACGCGATAGGTAGTCGAGTCGATAACGCTGGTATCGATAATTACCGGATCGTTGTCGACCAAACGAAACCAATGCGTCATTACGGCGTTGGGTGGCGGTGGGGATGGGTTAGGTACTACGACGTCATCTCTAGACCCCTTGATGTTGTCAACCCCCGCGGCGTAGTTATCCACATCACGGCCGGCAGAGAAGTTAGTCGCAACGGGTGAACCTGGCGCTTGGTAGTTCGAGTGCTCGAGAGCCATTGCGCAGTGTCCCAACTCATGGACTGCCGTTGTCCTCATCACTTGCAATCCAGATTGTGGTGGCTCTTCCGCTGTGCTGCAATTAATGCAGTTACCTGTTGTTGGCGTCAGAGCGTTCCATACGTCGATAGCATATTCCACCGCGGGGCGGATGAAAGGTGCATCGCCTGGGCGGATGCATATCGGGATCTCGATCTCTCCACCTATCCCCGCCGACGTGTACCCGACCGGATGCACGATGACGAAATTTGCGCAAGGCGATCCCTCGCAGTCGGGAGATAGGCCGTCAGCACCAAAAAAAACGCCAGCAATCGCCGAAGATGGCAAAAAGAATACGGCGAAGAAGACAGCTCTGATTGCCCTCATTGCTGCCGCTCCCCTCGCGCGAGCTCGAAATACTCATCTAATGCTTTGCGTAGTTCTAGCAGCCCCTGCACCTGGGTCACATGAGATGAGTACTGCTGCGCCATTCCGACGTCATTGAAACGAAACTCTCGCCCTAAATCGCTTCGTTGGTACTCGCCGCGCTGATACTTTGCCAAGTAAATCTCGCCACCAGCCCTCGCCGCATCTTTGGCAGCTCGGCCAATGCCCAGTACCGTCCGGAGGGCTTCGCTATCCCACTCTGCGAAACCATGATCGACAGCGATCCTGATGAGCGCCACCATTTCGGGAAAGCTCAGAGAGCGCTCATAGATCACTGGCTCCCGGCCGCGTTCTTTGTGCTCCATCTCTAGGCGACCATCGCCATAGAGCCGAGCTGTCAGCGAGTGCTCGTAGGTGACAGGGCGCCACAAACTGAGTACTAGCTGCCCCGGATCGCTCGACAATATAAACGAAGCCTCAGAGTAGGGCGGTCCAGAGTAGATCTGGACGGACCCCTCCCGCTGGGCTGTCGTTACCTCCTGCGCGAGCACGGCAGCGAGATCCGCGAATGCTCGTGCCTGCGGAATGTGCGAGTACACTTCCGGAGCGCAAAAGCCCGCTCGGTTGGCACCGCCACCGTAGGCGCCGTTACGGTCGTAGCTCAAGAAACGAAGTGTCACCGTGATCCGCTGCGAGCCTTCCGGGCACGGTGGCCCGCCGAGACTGCGACCGTCTCGCGGTTTGCCTTGCATCTCATGAATGATCACGTCCGGGTCATACTCGGCCAGCCCTTGGTCGACGGCTGAACGAAAGAGCGCCAGCATCCGTGGCCGATCGACTCGGCGCGTGTACGATTCGCCCTCGCTGACCTGGATCTCTAACCGACCATCACCATAGAGGCGCATCGAGCGCTCACCATGAGTGACGGCGAGAACCATCACCGCAGCGTCATCGGAAAGAGTGAACTGAGCGTCTGAATAGAGGCCGGCCTGATGCCCATAGCTCAACGCAATATCAGACGGTTTGGCACCATCTTCACCCGCTGCCATCACCAGCAGCGCAAGACTTGTCACAGCCAGTAGGGCCACAGCGTATCGCATCACTCGACCTCCTAGCCCTTGTCGGGCCAATCTATCGGAGTTTAGCACTGCGGCTGTGGGATGACGCTACGGCGCAGAGCATCGATCATCCGAGTGATCCGATCGGTCAGTCCGTTGCGCATGGTACGAGAAATGTCCTAAACAACACAATCCAAGCCACTTGTGCGCTTGCACAAACGACCTGACGAGCCTGGTCGAACCCCTTGTACGCTTGCACAAACGACCTGACGAGCCACGTCGAACTACTTGTACGCTTGCACAAACGACCTGACGAGCCATGTCGAACCCCTTGTGCGCTTGCACATACGACTCGACGAGCCTCGTCACACCCCTTGTGCGCTTGCACAACGACTCGACGAGCCATGTCGAACCCCTTGTGCGTTTGCAAAGACGACCTGGCGAGCCTCGGCGAGGTGATTCGCGCTTGCACAAACGATCTGGCGGGCCTCGTCGAGGTGATTTGCGCTTGCGCATACGACCTGGCGAGCCTCGTCGAGGTGATTTTGCACCTGTCAAATCCCCCTCGAAGCGACCGCCGCCAGCAGCGGCTGACGAGTGTCCAAGCGGTCCATGGTATGATGTCGACCGTTTCTCACCGCGACTCTGTCCCCGGAGTCCGCGCCACCCGCTCCTCTAACTCTCAGGGTCTTCGATGTTTCGACTCTTCCTACCGTTGGTCATCCTGCTGATGGCGATGCTGTGGTGCCCGGTGGCGGGGGCGACGGAGATCTCCGACCGCGAGATCGAGTCGATCGAGCTCTTCGAGTTGCCGGCAGTTGACGAGCAGGAGATCCGGCTGGCGGACGAGCGACGGGCGATCAACGGTCGGGTGCCGCATTATGCGGTGTCCCTCAAGGTCGAGATCAATCCTTGGAAGGACGATCTCGGAGACTGGCAGATGTTGCGCGGCGCCGTAGCGCGCTGGCGGTTGAGATTACGGTCGCCAGGGGCGAGTTCCCTCAACCTGACCTTCGGCCAATATCGCATGCCGCCAGGGGGACGTCTCTATTTGACCTCAACCGATGGCAGTGTCGTTATGGGTCCATTCACCGCCAGCGACAACGAGGAACATGGTGAGTTGTGGACGCCGCCGATGCTGACCGACGATTTGATCCTCGAGCTGTTCCTGCCAGAGGCAGAGCTCGATGATTTGGAGCTCGAGCTGTCGCAGGTCCAGCACGGTTATGCTGGGTTCGGTGATCCCGAGCCCAAGTCTGGAGCTTGTCATCGCGATATCGTCTGCTCGGAGGCCAAGGTGTGGAGCGATCAAGCGCGCTCGGTGGCATTGATCTCGGTGGCGGGAACCCGCTTTTGTACCGGTTTCCTAGTCAACAATACGGCGCTCGATGGGCGGCCCTACTTCTTGACCGCCAGCCACTGTGGCGTCACCACTCACAATGCAGCGTCGGTGGTGGTCATGTGGAACCATGAGCGCAACGAGTGCGGCGCCGAGGAGGGTGACGGCAAGGGGGATGGACCTCGGGAAGCCGGAGCGCCAGCGATTTATCGCGACAATTTTCAGACCGGAGCAATCTTTCGAGCCTCGCATCGCCCGTCCGACATGGTGCTGCTCGAGCTCGATGATCTACCGGATCCCGACTTTGGCGTGTTCTACTCCGGTTGGGATCGGTCGTCGGTGGATCCGGCCGGCTCGGCGGTGATCCATCACCCCAACACCGACGTCAAGCGGATCAGTTTCGACTTCGATCGTGCGACCACCACTTCCCACCTCAGTGACGCGCCCCAGCCTGGAGGTAATCATCTGCGTATCGGCCAGTGGGAGATCGGATCCACCGAGGGTGGATCCTCGGGCGCGCCCCTGTTCAATCGACAGAAGAGAGTGGTCGGGTTGCTGCACGGCGGCTATGCGGCCTGCGCCGCTCCACGGGCGGATTGGTTCGGCCGTTTGTCGGCGGCGTGGGAAGGCCGGGGCCGTCTCGGCTTCCGGCTCAGTGATTGGTTGGATCCGTTGGCGACCGGCGTCGATAGCCTGGACGGTGTCGATGGATCGCAGCTCAAAGACCGTCTGCTGAATGCCAGCGAATAAGTGCCGGCGGTAAGCTGGCCGACCCGCTAGAACTGGGCTAGCATCAAACTACTTTGTTACGCTTTATCGTTTACGCTGTCCCGTTGCTGGTGCTGTTGCTGGCCCTCTTCGGTTTTGCGGTCGAGTTGCTCGACTTCGAGCCGCGGCGTGGCTCGGTGATTCGTCTGGCGTTGTTCGAACAGCCGCGGGTCCCGGGGCAGCTGGTGCTCGGCACCTGGCTGGTCGAATCTGCCGGTCTGATCGCGCTTTTCCTGCTGGCCCGCGGCCGGTTTGGTCGCTGGTGGCTCGATGGCTTGGTGGCGGGCTGGATCGGGTGGATCTTCCGGGGGCCGCTGTTGGTGATCACCATCGTGGTTGCGGTCCGTCAGCCGCAAGACCCGTGGTGGACGCTCGCCTTCGGTTGGTGGGTCCTCTACTCTGTTTGTGGGCTCAGCCTGGCATTCCTAGCGCGACGGTCCGGTCTCGATCCGTGGTTGGTGGAGTCGCCGGTGGCGGCGACAGGATCCGTTGACACGGTGGCCCTGGACAACGAGGCGCTCGCAGGACCAGTCTCTGGAGACACTGTAGCCCCTGAAAACAGCCCAGCCCCTGACGCCTCGGCGTCCGAAATGGCATCCGAGGTTGCGCCAACAGCATCGATTGAAGATCCGCCACCGGAGACGTCACTACTGGAGACCACGGTCGACGAGGCCGCTCTGATGACGAACACAGACGATTCCGACGTGTCCGACACGTCCGATTCCGACGCGTCCGATTCCGACGTGTCCAACTCTGACGAAACTTCGCCAGCAGAGTCGAGCGGCGTCCGTCAGGATTAAAACGTTCCACGAGGAGAACTTCCAGTTTGAGAATCTCGGCGGTGGGTAAAGCCTTTCCTGCCAACTACTACGATCAAGATCAGCTGCTCGGTGCTCTCAAGGCCGAATGGGCCCAGCAGCACCACAATCCCCAACGCTTGGATCGATTGCATCACAATGTCCTGGTTGGCGGGCGCCATCTCGCCTTGCCGCTCGAAGACTACGATGAGCTCGACACCTGGGGCAAAGCCAACGACGCGTGGATCCGGGTGGCGCAGGATGTCGGAGCCGAAGCGGTTCGCGATGCTCTGGACCGCGCCGGCCTCGGGGTGGCGGACATTGATGCGTTGATTACCGTCACCGTGACCGGGGTGGCGACACCGTCGCTCGACGCTCGGTTGATGAATCGACTGAGCTTGAAACCCTCGGTCAAACGAATCCCGATTTTTGGCCTGGGCTGTGTTGCTGGCGCCGCCGGAATCTCTCGCGCTACCGATTATGTTCGCGCTTATCCAGACCAAGTTGCGGTTTTGCTTTCGGTGGAGCTCTGTTCGCTGACCTTGCAGCGCAAAGATCTGTCGATTCCGAATCTCATTGCCACCGGCCTGTTCGGTGACGGTGCAGCGGCGGTTGTGATCAGCGGAGCCGAGCGTCCGGAGGCTACGGGGCCGGAGGTGCTCGACACGCGCTCGGTTTTTTATCCCGATACCGAGCAGGTCATGGGGTGGGATATCTCGGAGCGCGGCTTCGGCATTGTGTTGTCGGCTGATGTGCCGAAGATGGTGACCGATCACTTGCGCCAGGACGTCGATCAATTCCTCGCCGATCATGACCTCACCCGCGACGATATCGCGTCCTGGGTGTGTCATCCCGGAGGGCCCAAGGTGTTGCAGGCGATGGAGGAAGGGCTCGAGCTCGGCCCCGAGGCGCTGGCGGTGACTTGGAAAAGCCTGCGCGAAGTTGGCAATCTGTCGTCAACTTCGGTGCTGTTGGTGCTGCGGGAGACGATGGACAAACATCGACCCGCCCCGGGCAGCTACGGAGTCATCACCGCCATGGGTCCAGGCTTCTGTTCCGAGCTGGTCCTGGTGCGCTGGTAACGTTTAGTGAGTTAGACAACATCATGGACACCCGTTGGCTCTATGTTGGTTTGATCGGTCTGGTGGTCGCAGAGCGGCTACTGGAGCTCGTCGTCACGGAACGGAATGCCCGTCGGTTGCGGGCTCGCGGCGGTTTCGAAGTTGGGCGGTCACATTTTGGTCCCATGGCGCTGCTCCACACTGGCTTGCTGGTCGCCGCGCCCCTCGAGGTGTTCTGGCTGCAACGTCCATTTGTGCCCTGGTTCGGCGGCACGATGTTGGCTCTCGTCGTCGGCACCATGGCCTTGCGTTATTGGGCCATCTCGAGCCTCGGAGATCGCTGGACGACGCGGGTCTTCGTGGTGCCAGAGGAGTCGCCGTCGGTGGGAGGTCCCTATCGCTGGATGCGACACCCCAACTACCTGGCGGTGATTGTCGAAGTCGCAGCTCTGCCTTTGGTTCACAGCGCCTGGATAACGGCTTTGGTGTTTTCAGTCGCCAATGCCTTCGTGTTACGGGTTCGCATCAGAGTTGAGGAGGAAGCCCTGGCGGCCCACTCCGACTACACTGAAAAGTTGGGTGACCGCCGCCGGTTGATCCCGAGCTAGTCAGCTTTTTTTCATCCAACATGATGGTGATGTCGTACTTCATCATGAGGAACGACAATGAAGATATTTACACTCGAGCGCTCGGTTTTTCTTCCGCATTCCATCGATCGGGTCTTCGACTTCTTCGCTCGCGCGGAGAATTTGGAAAGCTTGACGCCACCGCTTCTGAAATTCGAGATCATGACCCCGGTACCGATCGAAATGAAGGTCGGGGCATTGATCGATTACCGTCTGCGAGTTCATGGGATTCCATTGCGTTGGCGTAGTGAGATCACCGCCTGGGATCCACCGTACCGCTTTGTGGACGAACAGCGTCGCGGGCCTTATCGGCAGTGGATTCACGAACACCGGTTTCGCGAGACAGACGGCGGCACCTGGGTCGACGATCGGGTGGAGTACGCCGTACTCGGTGGACGTCTTATCCGGAACCTCTTTGTCGCCCCCGATCTGAAGCGTATCTTTGCATATCGTCACGAGCAGCTGAAAACGCTGTTCGATGGCGTGGACGCGGAGCCGCCCGATGCCTTGGCCGCTGACCTGGCGGTGCTGGCAGAGGGTCGGAGAGCTTGAAGCGAGCGTCTCTCGGAACTTTCTTCGACGTCGTCTGCGTTCAGCTGGGTTGGTGGTCTTGCGTTCTAGGAGCGGCCAACGGCCTGGCGCCTCTTGGACCCGTGGTCGTCGGCGTTCTGTTCGTCGTCCAAACCTGGGGGCTACCCTCCTCCGACCGACGCCGAGCCTGGTTTGGAGCCTTGGCCCTGGGGGTAGCGGGAACCATCGTCGATTCAATTCTTGGTGGCCTCGGTCTCCTGAGTTTCGAGGGTAAACATATCTCGGGACTCTCTCCGTTGTGGATGACGGTCCTTTGGTGCCATTTTGTGACCGTAATTCCAACCTTCGCAGTGCTCAGGCCACGGTTGCCTCTTGCCGCCCTGGTCGGCGCGGTCGGAGCCCCACTCTCTTATGCTGGCGGTGTCCGGTTGGGAGCTGCCAGCTTTTGTCCGGAGCCGTGGCTCAGCCTGATGGCGCTCGCTCTGGTGTGGGGTGTTGCGCTGCCCTGGATGCTGGTTGTCTTCGTCGAGCCGACGCGTAACTTCACTGACCCACAGACTCTAGTTGCTGGCGGACCCGGTTGAGGCCGCGTCGGATGTAGGTTTTCACCGTTCCGAGGGGTAGATCCATGCTCTCCGAGATCTCTCGGTGGGACATGCCGTGATAAGCCGACAGCAGAATCGCATCGCGTTCGACTTTTCTGAGATCTTTGATCGCCTCCGACGCATTCCGGACTTCGGCACGGGCCTCGATCTCGCCGGAACGTTTGTCGACCATGGTCTCGAGCTCGAGGTCGCTACTGGTCCCTTCGGGGCGCCGCTGTTTGTGCCGATGGAGATCGATCAGCCGTCGCCGCGCAATCATGTTGATGAACGTCGGCTCGGATGCCTTGGAGGCATCGAAGCGAGCAGCGTTTTTCCACACTGCTAGAAAGATCTCTTGAACCGCATCCTCGGCATCTGCCGGAGTGGGTGAGTAGCGACGCGCCAGCGACCAAACCAAGCCGCCGTAGCGATCGATGCACTCCTCGGCGGCTCCAGGGTCACCATACCCCAGGCGCGCTAGGATGTTGGGGCTCGGGTTACCCGTCTGGTTCGAAGACATAGAAGTTGATGAGTATATCCCCGCAACGGCGTTAGCATCTGACGCGGTGCGAACAAGCTCGCCAGAGCTCGCCTTTTTCAAGCGTCCGCGAGCTCCAAACCAACGAGTCGCGACCCCAAAGCAACAGCGGAATCCGCCGCTTGAGCTTGACCGTCAGCCCCCAGCCGGCGCCAGAGGTCGGGAGCTTCGGCAAAGCCACAGCCGCCAACCAGGATTTTGGTGGTGCGATCAGGAAGTTGGCGCACTTCTTCGATCGTCTGTCGGGTGGCTTTGAGCTGCGTTGAAAGAGCTGCCGAGATCACCAACAAGTCTGCGTCGAAGTAAACGGTTGCGGTCGCCAGGTCGGACGGTGGCACGTCGGCTCCCAGGCAGATCGAGCGCCAACCCGCAATCGCGAAAAAATCGGCGAGTACCCGCACCGCCAAGTGATGGCTGTTGCCGGCGACCGTCGCCGCGATCACCGTCTTGCCGGTGGCGGCGCTCCGGGTGGCGCGATGGGCGAGGATCGCCATGACCCGCTCGGTCGTCGTCGTGACCAGGTGCTCCTCGGAGATTCGAAGGTCGCCAGTATGCCACAGGCGCCCGATTTCTTGCTGGGCCGGAAGCAGCACTTTTAGATAGGCATCGTTGGTGCTCAGGCCGTTGTTGGTGGCGGTGATCACAGTGTCGATGGCACGCTGAGCGTTACCTTCGAGAGCAGCTTGAAGGTACTGCAGCGCCAGTCGGTCGGTCGATTTCTCGGGATGGAGCTCGACGTTTTCCAGCTGGCTGGTCGGTTGATCAAGCTCCGCGAGCGCTGAGTCGATATAACTCGTCGCCGTATCGCGGGCGATCTCGGGTAGTTCTTCGGCCAACACCGCCCGCAGACAATCGAGGCTCGAGCGTAAATCGTGTTTCGCCATGTCGCGGGCGCGAAAGGCTTTGCCCAGCCATCGGACCCGGGCGGCAAAAATGGCCGGCTCTTCGGCTCCGACCGCCGCGGACAGTTCCAAGACTCGCTGAGTCAAGTGCGCCTTCCAGGCGCTCATGTCGTTCGTCGTGTCCCGGTCCACGCTGTCGGGATTGCGGTCGAAGAAGAGGTGGGCAGCGTAAGCGGCGTAGGCTGAAGCACTGGCCTCGAGGATTTCGGCGGTGAAAGATGTGGGCTCGCTCATGGTCTGCAAGTATACCTGGCGTGCAACAACCCTGTGTTTTGGTTCTCAGCTCTGGCGAGGAGTCCATGGCAGAAAGGAGCTCGTTCGGCGCACATACTCGGCATATTGCGGTTTTGTCTTGTTCAATCCCTTCTCCAGCAGCGCAACTCCAGAGACTCGAAGGAGGAGAAAGGTCATCAACACCGGGCTGAAGAGGATCCACGTCGAGCCCGCTGTGGCAAGTGCAAAACACGACAGGCCCCACCAAACCGTCGCATCACCAAAGTAGTTGGGGTGGCGAGTGTAGCGCCAAAGTCCACGATCGAGCACCTTACCCCGATTGCTCGGATCGGATTTGAATCGTGCCATCTGCCAGTCGCCGACGGTCTCGAAGAAGAGTCCGATCGCGAACAAGCTGAGACCCAAGATATCGAGCATGCCGAGAGGCGAAGGTGTTGCCGTTAGGGAAGCGCGCTGCACTTGTAAAAGCGGCATGGCGATCAGCCAGCAGAGGACGGCTTGGAGCCAAAAGACGATGACCAGACTGAGCCACGAAAACCGCGGCCCGATCCGCTGTCGCATGGCTGCGTAGCGATAGTCTTCGCCATGTCCAAGGTTCCTCCACCCAATGAAGAGCGCCAGCCGTGTGCCCCATAGGGTGACCAGCGACGGCACCAAGAGTTGGCGTGGGCCGGCCTCGGACAGCCCCGGTCCTTGGAGGAAGTAGATCCAGGACAAGAGGACAAATCCGAGACCCCAGAAGATGTC
>JAJCXQ010000072.1 GCA_029263355.1 Acidobacteriota bacterium
ATAGGGGCCGCCGACTCGGACGTTGAGCATGCGGAAACGTCCGCTGGAATCGGCCACCGATGTGTAACGGGTACCGGTGGGCTCGTGGACCGCGGTCACCTGAGCGCCCGGTAGTGCGCTTCCGTCCGCCTGCGCGGTCACGACGCCGCGGATCGCGCCAGTCGTGGATTGACCGTAGACAGCAGGCGCCAGCACAACAGCGGCGCACAGAGCTACAGTGAGATATCGGAGTGATTTATTCATCACTTTCCTCCATGTGGTTGATGACGAAGCTTGAGTCGGAGATTGCTCGACACCGATCTTTGATCGACGCGAGCCAGGGCATACACAACCCGCTTTCGGGACGAGTTGCTGCCTGGGAAGAACGAGATGCTATGGGCGCCATGTAAAAGCTTCATGAGGAACTACGAAGACTTCATGAGGATTCGATGGTCGGTAGTCACGGCAGGTAGGAAACACTTGATTTCCCACCGGAAATACAATAAAGGCACAAAGACCTAGAGCGCCGGACCACCTAGAGATCTCGAGCCACGGGACGCCGAGCCGCGGAGAGTAGCTTCGACGTGGACCTGTGGGGTACTGATTTAAAGACTACCACTATCTGTAGTGGTTTGGGAGACACAATTT
This sequence comes from Acidobacteriota bacterium, assembly GCA_029263355.1. GTDB lineage: Bacteria > Acidobacteriota > Thermoanaerobaculia > Multivoradales > J023 > JAAELT01. The sequence continues at coordinate 628 of JAJCXQ010000072.1, forward strand.
ACAATCCTGACAATCCAATTTTCACGATCGATTCAAATTTTCGAACCACTTCGGTTAAGTGACGATCATCAAAGGCGCTACGGCGATCGACGCCTTGGCAACAGACCATCGTCGAGGTCGGGTCGAGATCAAATCAGTCCCCTTCCCAATCCCAAAAGTAGTCTTTGTTGCTGAGCACCTCCTCCTGGGCTTCTCCGGAGGCATGACTCACAGACGTCGATGAGCGTGGCTTGGACGGGAGGGTGGCAGCCTTTCTGGCAAAGGTCAGTTGCTCTTCGAGGTCACTCGTTTCTCCCTCCCAGAATTCCTCGCTGCCAAAGTGCGGCCAGCCGCTTCGAAACGCCGGATCATGGTAACGCCGCGCCAGCCAGCCGGCATAACGCACCAGCCGTAGGCCACGCAGCACCTCGATCAATCGCAGAGTCGATCGATCGAACTGGCGAAATCTCTCGTAGCCGGTCAGGAAGATTTCCCGCTGGCGGTCGCTTTCGGTGTCGCGACCGGGTAGCGCCAGCCACAGATCTTGCACCGCCGGACCCGATGCAAAGTCGTCAAAGTCCATCACTCGCAGCTCACCGTCCCTGAACAGGATGTTGCCAAGGTGGAGGTCGGCATGGATACGATGGGTCTCGACACCGTCCATGAGTTGATCCGCGAGCTCGGCCAGCGCTTCAGCGGCGGAAAAGTACCGCTGCTTGATGAAGCCCGACAGAGTTCCTTCGAGCTCCATCCAGGCGAGCACACGTCGAATGTATCGGTCGGCATCGAGCCGTGGACGCGAAGGGGCCCCGCGCCGTGCGGCGACGTTGTGCATTCGACCGACGAACATGCCCAACCGCTCGACACTGAGGTCATTGAGCTCGTCCGGAGCGCGGCCGCCGCGACGATCTGACAGGCAGTAGTAGATCTCGTCGATCTGATCGAGGGTGCTGCCATTGGGAAACGGTCGAACGGTACAGACCGGGAGGTCCTCGGCGGCCAGCTCAGCCAGCAGGGCGTGCTCCTCGAGAATCTGCCCCGCATCCCACCGTTGAGGGCGGTAGAACTTGGCGATGACACGGCTGCGGTCGTCGAGCTCAACTTCGTAAACTCGATTTTCAAAGGAGTTGAGCGGATAACAGACTGGGCGACAGCGGAGGCCGCTGGCCTCCACCGCTTCGAGCACCCGCTCCGGCGTCAGCGTCAAGAACAGGTCGTTAGCACCGGAATCGGACTCGAATACCATGGCTGAGACTGTAGCAGACGCAGCGCGTGCGTCTGGGGGCTCTGTCACGGAAAAGGGGATTCTCACCAGTTCGGTGGAGCCGTCAGAAAATCCCCCTCAATCCCCCTTTTCCAAAGGGGGAGGCCTGAATTTCGACTCAGGTTCCTAGAATTCCGACTCAGGTTCCCCCCTTTGAAAAAGGGGGGTTAGGGGGGATTTCGGCTTCCGCGAAGGAATAAGCAGCCCTCGCTAGCCCATCAAAGGCTCACTCTAGAACGCCGTCGTGTCGCCGACGCTGGCGAAATTACCGACGGGGTTGTTGTAGACCCTGACCAATCCCGTCTCAGTGTCGGTGACGGTCATCTCGAACGAGACGTTGGTCAGGGAGCCATAGAAGATCCACAAGCGGCCGTTGTTCTGGCGACCATCGAGGGCTTTCACCACCATCTCGATGTTGGCGGGGTTGAAGAACCAGAACGAGCCCGTATCCTCGGTTCCCAAGGTGGCTGTCGTTCCGACGCCGGTGTTGTTGTCAAAATCTTCCCAGGTGATCTGTACCTTGAACCGGCCGTTCTCTCCCAGGCACAAGGTGCGACCGTCTGCAACACAGACACTCCGCAACCTCACCCGTTCGTCGAGGTCCGGCACGACAAAACCCGGGTCATAGCGGCACGGCCCCTCGGCCAAGCCACCGGCCACGATGCCGTCACAGGTGTTCTGGAGATCTTGAACCGTCGGCTGAGGTAAGCCGGCCACCCAGCCCCGCAAGGTCTCCCAGGCAGCAACTGTCTCGGCCACGGTGAACTCACAGTGAGTCGGTGTGTCCTCGATCAAAATGCCTGTCGTCAGGTTGGCTGCTGGCACGATCGAGGCGTACTCGTTCTGATTCTCGACCAACACCAGGCCGTCCTTGTCGGTGTGGATGGAAACGATCTTGACGTCTCCAACTTTGCCCGACGGCGTGTAGTTGTCGACGATTCGCTGGCGGGAAACCGGATCTGACTGGATACGTTCGATGGCGGCGTTGATCCCCGCATTACCGAAGTCTACGTCGCTGTTGTCAAAAGCCATTCCGCCACCCAGCTTACGTGGATCGTAGACCAAGTCCGCCAGGCCAAACGTCGAGAAGCCCATGTCGGTTCCGAGGAACTCGACCGGCAGGCCGGTCACCGCCAACAGCTGGCCCAGGCGCGCGGCTTGCTCGGGGTTAGGCACCGCGGGCACCCCAAAACAAGCGTTGAGCGCGATCCCCAAGTCGTTCTCACTGAAGTTTGGGGGAAATGGCAGGCCATTGGCGCCGCCAGGAATCGCGGCTCCGGGCACATCGCCACAGATGGCGTCGTAAATCAGTCGGAGGTCGACCCCGCCATCCCACAGGCGACTGCCGGCCATCGCGCCGCAGATCGGCATGGCGCCAACGATGTTGGGAATCAACTTCGCTTCGATGTCGCGAGCTGTGACCAACCCGCCTAAGGAGGCTCCATAAATCAACACCTGATCGGGCACGCCATAGGCGTTCTCGAAGGCCTGGTACATCTCCTGATTGTCGGTATGAGTCTCGAAAACTGCCCAACCCGTCAAGCTATAACTCGATGCCGCTACCGCGTAGCCTTCGCCTAGCTGAACATCCACCAAAGGTCCCAGGTCCGGATCTGGAGCGATCGGACTGAGACTGAAACCGTGGTTCCAGATCACCAAGCCGTTGGCCGGGGTCCATCCCTCCGGTACTGTAATCTTGTAGTAGGCGCCTCCGGAGGTCTGGCCGGTGAGCTCGGTCTGAGCACTTGCGGAGGTGACGCCAAAGACAAAGATCAGCAGAGCGAGAGTGGTGCGGAGAAATCGAGACGAACGCATTTTTGTTCTCCCTGGGATGTTGCCGGCCGGCATGGTGTTATCAAGGGGCAAGCTGCCTACCTACGCGCCGTGACCATGGCGGGACCGGAGCTCGCCGCGACCGAGGTCGCTGGGTCATCGAACACAAGACATTGTACATTCTGGCGATCTTCAAGGGTATCAAGGCTCTGCGAGGCCGACAACTTACGGACCACCCCGCCCAGGCAGTCGGCACGGCCGCTTCTCGAGCAGAGTCAAGGTCTCTCGGAGAGACTGCGCCAACTCGTCGACCTGCCCTTTTTGGGCGGCTTCGAAGGCTTGCCGCTGCCATCGGACGGCATCGTCGCAACGCCCAGTCTCGGCATACGCCATCGCCACGGCCTCGGCGTGACGCGGACTCTTGGTGACCCCGAAGACGCGCAGCGCCAGGTCCAACGCTCGAGCCCCATCACGGTGACTTAGCTCGGGACTGGACGCCAGCAGGCGAGACAACGCCGCCACGATATTTCCGGCCTCCGGCATCAACGTGTAGGCTTCCTCGAGCCGTTGATGGGCTTCGACGTGACGATTCAAGCTCATCAAGGCTTGTACCGCGACCAACCGCGAGCCCTCGCTCGCTGGATCGAGCTCGCTGGCCCGCACCGCCGCCCCCAGGGCCTCGTTCCAACGCCCAAGCCGAGCCTGAACGCGCGCCAATTCAAGATAAGCGACAGCATCGTCGGGCCGGAGCTCAACAGCGACGCGAAGGGCCTCTGCGGCCCGTGGGTAGTCGCCGATCTGGACCCTGAGAACGCCGAGGTTGAATCGAGCCGCGGCATTTTCCGGATCGAGCTCCAACACCTGTTCGAAGATCAGAATCGCCTCGTCCCTCCGCCCGGCTTGAGCCAGAGCAGAAGCCAGATTGACCCGCGCACGGATGCTCTCAGGCGCGGCGTCGAGGGCGGAGCGAAACGCCTCGACCGCTGCTTCATAATGCCCGGCGCGAAACGCGACGCGGCCTCGGAGCAAGAAAACCCGCTCGCCGACCTTGAGCTCGGCAAGCCCTTCGATCAAGGGATCAGGCACACGAACCCCCACCGCGCCGCGTAAACCGAGGTGGTGCCGTGCCTTGTCCATGTCGCCCAGGCCACGGTAGGCGAGCCCTAAAGGATGATGCAGCCGAGTGGCAGCCGGCACGAGGTTGAGCGCGGCTTCCAGATGGTCCACCGCTCGACGATATTGCTTCTCCGACAACGCAATTTGACCTAGGCTCGCCTTGGCCGCAGCGGTCGAGGGATCAAGCTCGAGGGCGCGCTCCAGCCAATGTCGGGCCTGCTCTAAATCGCGTAACGACAAGTAAGTATCACCCAGATGAACCATCGCCGGCAGGGCGCCGGGTTCAAGCTCGACTGTTCGCAGGAAGCCGGTCACCGCGTCTTCCAAACGTCCCGCTTTTTGGTCGAGGATCGCCTTGAGATAGGCCCACTGGAAGTCGCCTGGGGCTAGCCGTCCGGCGTTGGCGTAACAGGTTGCTGCCGGATCACTGAGGTCGTAGGCATGGTAGAGCCTACCCGCGGCTCCGAAGGACTCGGCCAATTCCTGGCGCCCGGTCCCCGGCCTGTCGAGAATCGACTGCAGGAGCTCTTGGGTCTCGCGGAGCTGATCCGCTACGGCACCTTCGAGATGTTCCAGATCCGGCGACACCAGCGGCAACAGCTCGACGTCGACCGCCGATACCTCTGAAGTGGATGCGACCAGACCCGCCAACACCATGGCAGTCATCAACGCTGCCAGCGATCGTCGCCCAGACCTCACTCGGTTGTCTCTTCCACAGTCTTGGGAAGCACAGTCTTGGGAAGCACAGTCTTGGGAGCCGTGCCCTGCTGCAACGTCACGTACCGGTCAAGGCCGGGGGCGCTCCAAGATTCCTTGCTACCATCCGGCCAGTAAACGCGAACCGCTGATACCGTCGCTCCCTTGCCGAGACCCATCAACACCCGCGGATCGTTCGCCGAACAATACGAACCGTCGGCCGCGACTCGCCCCCAGTGAGATGGAGCGCCGGTGCGCACCAATTCGACCCGGGCTCCCAGCATGTCACGCCCACCGCTGGTGCCGGTCAAACGTAATCCGAGCCAAGACGCTGAGTGCCCCACCTCGTTACGTAACAGGCGTGTGGGGCCGTTGTTGTTGAACACCACGAGGTCAGCGTCGCCATCGTTGTCGACGTCTCCGACGGCGGCGCCGCGGCTGACTTCGGCGACGCCAAAAGACTCACCGGCGCGAGCGGTCGCATCTTCGAACTGTCCACCACGATTCAAGAACAATTGATTGGTCTGGGCCAGCGGAAAACGGTCACCGTCGCGAGCCAAAGCTTCGAGGATCCTCACCGCGCCATTGGCAATCATCAGATCCAGGCGCCCGTCGTTCTCGACGTCGAGCCAGGCCACTCCAAACGAGGTGAAGGGAAGGCTGGCGGCTGACAGCCCCGTTTCCAGGGTTCGATCCTCGAACAACCCGCCGCCATCGTTGACGTAGAGGGTATTGGTCTCCCCCATCAGGTGGGTCATGAAAAGATCGGCGTCACCATCGGCATCAAAATCCGTCGCCAAAACCCCCATCGAAGCCTCCGGCGCCCCTTCCCGGTTGACCGCTACGCCGCCGAGCAGCGCTTCGTCACGAAAGGTGCCGTCGCGCTGGTTGAGCCACAGATGATTGGCTTCGCCATCGTTGGCGACATAGAGATCGGTCCAACCGTCCTCGTCGAAGTCTGCGGCCACCACGCCTAACCCCGCCGCTTTCAGCGCATCGATGCGAGCCCGGGTCGAAACGTCTTCGAAAGTACCGTCGCCGCGGTTGCGCCACAAGCGATCGGCGATACCGTCGAACGACGCCGGGCCACAGTAGTCACGCCGGCTGCTGGTGGCGAAACACTTGGGATTACGCTCCAGATCGAATACCACATAGTTCGCGACAAACAGGTCGAGCCAACCATCGCGATCGAAGTCGAAGAACGACGCACTCGTCGACCAGGCAGGATCGTTGACCCCAGCCTTGGCCGTGACGTCGATGAAGGTCCCATCGCCGCGGTTTCGCAGCAACTGATTGGAGCCATAGTTGGTGACATAAAGATCGACAAAGCCGTCATTGTCGAAGTCTCCGGTGGCCACTCCCATACCGTAGCCGGTTGCGATCTTGGCCAGATCACTCTCGACGGTGACGTCGGTGAAGCTCAGTCCCTTGGCGGCTCCGGCGCTGATCAGCTCATTACGGAACAACCGATCCGATGGCGGATGTTGCCCCGCTGGCGGAAAGAACACATCTTTCATGGTCTTTCCCGGCCCTAGGACCGTACCTTGAACCACATATAGATCGAGGTCGCCATCATTGTCGTAGTCCAGAAGTGCCCCGCCCTGGCCGGTCATCTCCGGGAAGTAGAATTCTCCGGACATACCATTGAAGTAGACAACGTCGAGTCCGGTTTCGGCAGCGACATCCCTGAACAGTGGCGAATCCGCACCGATCGCGGGCCCCGCGCCTAGCACGAGGAACGCGCTGAGGGTCGAGAGGAGTCTCAGGCGGGGTTGTGGGGCCATCCGTTTCATATCTCCATTGTATGCCGAGTCACCCGAGACACGAGACCGCCGTTGATGCCTCAGCAGCGATCCCGTCACGACGTTAGCGGTCTCGCCACCACAAAGGCGAAGTCACTCGGTAGCACCTTCTGTTCGACCAGAGTCTGCTCGAACAGGAACATCAGTCGCAAGATACTGAGGTCCTTTTCGTCCTCGAGATCAAAACCCGGCATGACATGCGACAGCAGAATGTGGAGTAGCGTGCCACCGTAGGGTTTGAAGTCGATGATCTCGAAGCTCTGCTCGAGGACCGGGATGACGTCTGCCGAACGCACTGACTCCGATGGATCCAGGGTTTTCATGTCTTCGAGCTCTGGCCGCAGCACCCGCAAGAAGGGTGCTGCCTTACGAGGCTTTTCGGGCAGAGCCTCGAGCAGCTCGTTCATCAAACGCAGTTGCAGGTCGGTCCATTGGAATCTGGACGGACCGACGAATTCGTTGATCATGAGCACGCCGCCAGGTTTGAGCGACCGTTTGACCTGGTGGTAAATATGCTCCAGGTTTTCGAGATGATGCAGTGCCATCTTGGCGATCACCACGTCATAACGGTTCACCGGCAGCTCGATCTGATCGATGTCGGCAACTTCATAGTTCAACTGATCGCCGAGGCCGCTCTCGGCTGCGAGTTGATTGGCGAGCCGGATCGACTCGGGGCTGACGTCGAAGCCATCCACCTGCCGCGTCGCACCGATCTCGACCAGAGCCCGCTCGAGGTTGCCGCCGCCGCATCCCAAGCTCAAGATGTGGTCGACTGGCCGATTTTTGACATGGCGCTCGAAGAAGTACTCAAGGTAGTAGACCTTCGGATCACCGGAAATTTGAGGCCGAACGTGCTCTTCTTCCACCAGTGGCCAATCCAGCCAGCCTCGTTGTCGTCCGGCCTCGACGTCACCGACCCGGTCGTCCCAATGCCGACTGGCGAGAGCCCCCCATCGCGACGGCAGTAGCTGGCGTCGAACCACGCTCGCCACCGCCCGCAAGCGGGGATGTTTGCTGAGTCGTAGCCGACACCATCTCTCGAACCGATTCCACACGCTCTTCGCTCCTCTTATCCAGCGTCAGCCACACTTGCCCGCGATCCTGGTGATCAAAAACCGATACGCCGCATGACAAATC
>JAJCXQ010000073.1 GCA_029263355.1 Acidobacteriota bacterium
TGCAGAGCAGCTCTCGATAACGCCACGCTTCTGTCGCAACTTCTGGAGTACCAGCGCCACCACGCGGATCCCTGAGCGCGGCTCGCGATCGGGGGCAAGGCATCGCTAGAATGCCTGTCATGTTCGATCGAACATCCGACACTCCGTGGGCCACTGCCGTGTTGATCTGCACGCTGCTATTGGCTGCGCTCTTCATTTACGCTCTTTTCGTGCCGCCAGCGGTCAACAGCCGCGGGATGCCCCATGCGGAATATTCCAGCATGCTGCAAGGCGCCTCCGGGATCGAACGCCACGGTTCGATCCTGTGGCTCGGCTGGGCGATCGGCGCCGCGGAGATTCTGCTGTGTTTTGCGCTGGTTGCGTTGGGAGCCCGTCGCGGGGCCGATTCTGACAGGTCCGCCGGTAGCCTGAATGGATTAGGCGGGCCGCTGGTCGCCTGCCTGATCGCCGTCCTCGGGGTGTGGACGCTGTTGATGGTCACCTACGCTCGTTACTTGCACGACCCGTCTCCGGATCTGATTCTGGCACTACCGGCTCCCACCGCCGTCATGCTCTACCTGCTGTGGCCAGTGCCGTTAGTGCTCGCTGGCTTCTATGTCGTCGGGTTCCGTCGCTGGGTGTTTTCGGAGCGTGACGAGGAGTCGTTTCGGCTGCTGGTGGAACGGCGACGAGCCCGTCACCAACGCGCCGATCGTGAGGCTGAATAGTGGAGGCGCATCGTGATCTGGTGATCCTGTCGTGTGTGGCTCTCTATCTTCTGCTGTGTATCGTGGTCGGCTTGTGGGCGATGCGACGGACCCATTCGGCGCACGATTTCTTCATGGCGGGCCGCAGTCTCGGCGTGTTGGTCACCGGCATGGCGATCTTCTCTACCACCCTCAGTGGCTTCGCTTTCGTCGGCGGCCCGGGGCTGGTCTACACCATGGGTGTCAGCTCGCTGTGGATCGTGATCACCTCGAGTATGGGCTTCGCGTTATCGTCATTCCTGGTCGCCAAACGTCTACGGCTCTTCGCCGAGCTGTGTGACACAGCGTCGCTGCCGGACGCGGTGGCAGCCCGTTATGGCTCGGAGGGCGCCCGGCTGATGACCGCAATCGCGATCCTGCTCGGCGTGATGGGTTATTTGGCGACCCAGCTGCTGGCCATGGCAACGGTGCTCAAGAGTCTGCTCGAAGGAACCGTCGTCGATCAGATCAGCCTGGTCAATTGCGTTGTGATCTCGCTGGCGGTGTTGGTCTTCTATTGTGTGACCGGCGGCATCCTGGCGTCGGTTTATACCGACGTGGTGCAAGGTTTGGTCATGATGGTCGGCGGCGTGTTGATATTTTTCGCCGCCATGACCGCGATGGATGGCGGGCCGGCGGAGATGGTCACGGTGATCATGCAAGACGATCCGGAAGCAATCTCACCGTGGGGCACCCTCGGCATGCTGGGATGCCTGTCGTGGTACTTCATGTTCATCGTCGGTGGCCCCGGTCAGCCGCACATCATCACCAAAAACATGATGGTGCGACGGGTGGCGGATCTGCGAAGTATCTTGCCAACATCGATCATCGGCTATTTCTTCTCGGCCTTGTTGTGGATCAGTATCGGGTTGGCGATGCGCGCTCTGGTGCTATCCGGCGCCTATCCGGAGCTCGACCGCGCCGATACCGCCGCGGCGGTGTTCCTGCAGGCGTTTACCCATCCGCTGCTGGCTGGAATCGTGTTCGCGGGTCTGTTCGCCGCCATCATGTCGACCGGTGATGCCTTCCTCAACATCGGCGCCGCGGCCTTGGTGCATGACATTCCGTTGGCGCTGCGCGGTCGTACACCCAGTAACGAGCTATTCTGGGCGCGGACCGCGACGGTTGTCCTGGCGCTGGCGGCGGCCGGCTTCGCCCTCTTCTCCCATTACCAGAACGCCCGCCTCGTCGCCGTTTTGGGGGCCTTCGGCTGGGGTACCTTCGGCGCGGCGCTGGCGCCAACGGTGGCGATCGGGTTCAATTGGAAACGCGCCACGGCGCCGGCAGCGATCACCGCGATCACCACCAGTCTGATCTTCAATCTCGGCATCGAGGTCTTCAATGTCTCGATCCCCTACGGCATCAGCGGCGGCGCGTTGTCGCTTCTGATCTCGCTGACGCTGTTCTTCGGCGTCTCTTTGGCGACTCCTCCACGGCCACTCGATCCCGACATCGAAGCGATTATGGATATGTAGCGGCGGCCTCAATCACCGATGCGCTTGAAAACGACACAAAAATGGTCGTCTTCGTCGGGCCAATCGTCGAAGCGCTCCACGACCTCGAAACCATCGCCGGTCATTTCCGCCACCAGCTCGTCGAGCGGGATGCCATGACCACCCCGCTCGGGAACCCCTTCCAGGCGCCGCCAGTCCTCCTGTGGCTCGATGTCGATCACCGCCAGACGCGCCCCCGGGCGCAGGGCGCGACGCAGGCTGGCTCGCATCGGCTGGGGATCGGTGAAGTGATGGTAGACCAGTCGCAAGAGGATACCGTCACAACAGTCTTCGGGCAGCCCGGTATCGGTAGCGCTGCCTTCGATCACCCGGATGTTGTCCAAGAAACTATTTTCCGCAAGCTCACGTAGATCCTCGACATCGTCTTCATCCACCTCGGTGGCGAGCACCTCTCCCAGCGGACCAACCGCCGTCGACAGGACTTCGGCCCACTCGCCATCCCCGGCACCGACATCAGCCACCCTCATCCCTGGCTGGACCCCTAAGACGGCAACGATGCGCTCGCCTTCGGTGGCGGTTTCTGCGATACCCGCTGAGTCAACGATCGCCGTCATCTCGTCAGTCTCGGCAGTCTCAGCAGTTGCGGCGCCGGTCTCGCTACATCCAGCCGCGACCGAGATCGCAACAAACGTCGCAGCAATGACCAGGAGGCGGTTGAACGGGGTCTTGGGTAAGAGCGAGCCGAGTGGAGTCTTCATGGTTCCCAGCTACGGTTCGGCCAAGCCAAGGTTTCAGGTCCCTAGTTCAGCTTTCCCAAGGGATTGAGAATCCCTTGTTCACCGATAGTATGGTCCAACTGATGAGCTCATCGTCAAACGCACCGCAAGCACCCCGTGTGGTTTATGGAATCGAGGACGCGCCGCCGCTGGCAGAACGCATTCCACTCGGCATCCAGCATCTGGTGGCGATGCTGCTCGGCAACATCACGCCACCTCTGTTGATTGCTGGTGGCCTGTCTCTGGTCACCGGCGAGACGGCTTTTTTGCTGCAGATGGCGTTGGTGATGGCGGGCCTCGCGACGCTGGTGCAGTCTTATGGCGTCGGCCCGATAGGTGGGCGGCTGCCGATCGTGATGGGAACGACGATCGCGTTCGTCGGCGCGGCGATTGCGACCGGTAAAGAATTTGGACTCGGTGCGGTCTTCGGAGCGTGCCTGGTGGCATCGGTGGTCGAAGTTGTGATCGGCCTGTCGATCGGCCGGCTGCGCTGGTTGTTCCCGCCATTGGTCAACGGTGTGGTGGTGATGTTGATCGGCTTGACGTTGATTCCGGTCGGCATGGACTACGCTGCCGGCGGACCCGGCGCCGCCGATTACGGCTCGCTGACCAACCTCGGTATTGCCGGACTGGTGTTCACTGTCACTCTAGTGCTCAACCAATTTGCCCGTGGCTTCCTCGCCTATAGCAGCATGCTGGTCGGCGTGACTGCGGGTTACCTATTGGCGATTGTCGCCGGCAAGGTCGACTTCACGACGGTCGCCGAAGCCGGTTGGTTCGAGCTCCCCCGACTGTTGAGCTACCGGCTAGAATTCCATCCGGTGCCGATTCTGCTGATGGGTATGGTCTATGTCATCACCACGATGGAGACCCTCGGCGACATCTCTGGCACGGTGGCCGCTGTCGGCCGTTCCCCGAGCAACCGTGAGCTGCGCGGCGGCCTGCTTGCCGACGGTGTGATGAGCGGCCTGGCGGCCTTCTTCAGCGCCTTCCCCAACACCTCGTATTCGCAGAACGTCGGCCTGGTTCATTTCACCGGTGTGGTCAGCCGGCATGTCACCGGCGTCGTTGGCATCTTGTTGTTGCTGCTCGGACTGATTCCCAAAGTCGGCGCGCTGTTTGCCACCATTCCGCCAGCGGTGATTGGTGGCGGCGGCTTGATCATGTTCGCGATGATCTTCTCGAGTGGCTTCTCGATCATCCATCGCGAAGTCGCCCTCGACCGTCGCAACATGATCATCCTCGCGGTTGCGATCGGTCTCGGCCTCGGTTGTGAGCTGCGCAAGGACGCACTTCAGAACCTCCCCGACATTGTTCAGACCTTGTTCGGTTCCGGCCTGGTCACCGGTGGGCTAGTCGCCCTGGCGCTCAATCTGTTGTTACCGGTTCGCGGCGACTCAGGTTCGTAGCGCCGCTACCGCCGACGGCGCCCCCGTTCGAAGTTGCTAGCGCTAACGCTTGCGGCCGATCCGTACCGGGCGGTCGCCAGCGAATTTGGCGTAGAAGTCGTTACCTTCGTGGTCGACGACGGTAAAGGCGGGAAAATCTTCGACCTCGATGCGCCAGATCGCTTCCATACCAAGCTCCGGGTACTCGAGCAGCTCAACCTTCTTGATGCTGTGTTGGGCCAACTGTGCCGCCGGCCCACCGATCGAGCCGAGATAGAAGCCACCGTGGCGACCACAGGATTCTGAGACCGGGCGCGAACGATTGCCTTTCGCCAACATCACCATGCTGGCGCCGTGGCTCTGAAACAGCTCGACGTAGGGATCCATACGGCCGGCGGTAGTGGGGCCGAAGGAGCCCGAGGCGTAACCTTCGGGCTTCTTGGCCGGGCCGGCATAATAAACCGGGTGGTCCTTGAAGTACTGCGGCAGGCCGTCACCGGCGTCGAGTCGCTCCTTGAGCTTGGCGTGGGCGATGTCGCGGGCGACGATCAACGGGCCGGTCAACGACAGCCGGGTGGCCACTGGATGCCGTTTCAGCTGGTCGAGGATCTCTGGCATCGGACGGGTGAGATCAATCGCCACCACGTCGCCACCGAGCTCGTCGTGGGTAACGTCGGGTAGGAAGCGGGCCGGATTGGTTTCGAGCTGCTCCAAGAACAGGCCATCACCAGTGATCTTGCCGAGGATCTGACGATCGGCGGAGCATGAGACCCCAAGCCCGATCGGGCAGGAGGCGCCATGACGGGGCAAGCGGATCACCCGCACGTCGTGAGCAAAATATTTGCCACCGAATTGCGCGCCGATACCGGTGGCCGCCGCGATCTCGAAAACCTGCTGCTCCATCTCGAGATCCCGAAAGGCACGGCCGAGCTCGTTGCCGGTGGTCGGCAAATCGTCCAAATAGTGGGCGCTGGCCAACTTTACGGTCTTGAGGGTGGCCTCTGCCGAGGTGCCGCCGATCACCAACGCCAGATGGTACGGCGGGCAGGCCGAGGTACCGATCGACCGCAGTTTGGCGTCGATGAACTTCATCATCGAGTCCGGGTTGAGCAACGCCTTGGTCTCTTGGTAGAGGAAAGTTTTGTTGGCCGATCCACCACCCTTGGCTACGAACAGGAATTTGTAAGCTTCCCCTTGGTCGGCATAGATCTCGATCTGCGCCGGCAGATTGGTGCCGGTGTTCTTCTCGGTGTACATGTCGAGGGGCGCCAGCTGCGAATAACGCAGATTACGCTCGGCGTAAGCTTGATAGATCCCGCGAGACAATGCCTCCGCGTCGTCACCGGTGGTCATGACATTTTGCCCCTTGTAACCCATGACAATCGCGGTTCCGGTGTCCTGACAGCCTGGAAGCACCCGCGCTGAAGCGATCGATGCGTTCTTGAGCAGTTCGAGGGCGACAAAACGATCGTTCTCCGAGGCCTCTGGATCATCGAGGATCTTGCGCAATTGCGCCAAATGCGACGAACGCAACAGATGGGCGATATCGTCCATTGCCTCGCGGGCCATCAACGCCAAACCTTCGGGCGCAACGTGCAAGATCTCGCGTCCGCCGACCTCCAGGGTCTCGACGTGATCGCGCGTGAGATGGCGGTATTCGGTCTCGTCCGAGCCGTGCTCGAACATTGGCTGATACTCAAATGTGCTCATGGCGTCTCCTCTCGGGCGTCCTTTTTGCCGGCTAGCGTCAAAAGGATACTCCAGTTCAGGGGCGGGATCGTCGGTAAGATATGATCCGTCGACACACCATCGCCACTCGCCAGCGAATCAGCCCGAAAGGATATGGGAATGTGTTGCGAACAGAGCTTCAGAACCGGCAAATGCTTCATGATCATCGCCAGCTTGGCCTGGCTCACATCTGTCGCCTCTGCCGATGTTCTGGTAACTCAGGACGGTGAACGGATCGAGACTCAAGGCGCCTGGAAGGTCAAAGGACGGCAGGTGATCTACACCGACGCACGTGGCGTGCTGTCTGCGATGCGCCTAGCGGACACGGATCTCGAGGCCAGTGAACAAGCCACCAAGCAAGCCCTTGAGCCGCAGGCCTCACCTACCGGCCAGGAGCCCGTCAAGAAGGCGACGCGCTCCTTCACCAATGACGATATTGGCGCCGCGTCGGAATCGACGATCGCAGCCACTGCCACGCCGACCGAGCAAAACCCTGGCGCGGAGAACTTGAGCGCGACGTTTGGCACTGTCGCCAATGGTTACTCGGTGCGAGCCTCGTGCAACGGCAGAGCCCTGCCCGGTATCACCGGTGGGCAATCGCAAGCGGTACAATTGTTCCACAAGGATCACCCCAACCGCGCCAAGATGGAGGCCGACCTGGAGGGTGAGGATCAACCGGCAGAAAATCGCCAGTATTTGAACCTCTTCTGCTTGCAGGAAGGCAGCAACAGAATCGACATCGGCTACGAACCGACGGCGCCGAGCAGTCTCAACTTGCGTTTTTATCTCAACGCACCCAACTACACTTCGCCGATTTTCGAATTCGAGCAGGAGGAACGGGCGGCTGCAACGTTCAGCGTCGACTTCGAGATCTTCCAAGAAATGCCGGAAGATCACCAAACCCAGTTCCTGCGATAGCGATCGGGCCCAAGCCCTCCCGTCCTCTGAGACTGCTGGAATCAGATCCGGTCCGCGGGTAAAGTTGGCGTTCTCCGCGCGCCAGACCGAGCCTTCGATTCTTCCGCTCACGAACCAGGGAGCACAGATCCGAGTGCACACCAAAACCGGCTTTTCCGTGCTCTCTCGAAGACACCTCTGCCGCCTTCTCTCCTCGCTGATCGCCGCGCTTTGCGTCTTGGGGCCTGCCACCGCCAACGCCCAGGCGGCTCCCAACGTGTTGAGCCTCTCGACCATGACCGAGAGTTATGGAGTCATCCGCGAGCAGCGGTTGGTCGACGGTCTGGCGCCAGCGCCGGAGTCGCCGATCGACGACTTCGTAGCGGCACTGTTCGTCGATTCAACCTCGCGGGTGCGCTTCGATCTCGGCAAGGTCCATCGCATCGAAGTGATCCAACTGCTGTCGATCGATGATTCGATTGTGGTCGAGGTGTCCGAGGACGGAGAAGCCTTCGAGCGCGTGGAGCTCACTGCGGTAGCCCAAGCCGAGCCGATGACGGTTTATCTCGCGGAGAGCCTCAACCTGCGCCTGAGATATCTACAGGTTGAGGTTTCCGAGTGGCGTAGCCGGGGTGCGGTCGGCGAAATCCTGGCTTTCGAAGTGGCGCCCGACAGCCTACCCGTCGAGGTCGAGGTCCGGACACCTCCAACCTATAAGGAAGCTGCACAACAAATTATCGAGTCTGAGCGCCTGGTCAGTCGAATCATGTTCGGACTCGCCCTAGTCGCGATCGCTCTGCTGCTGTGGGCACAGGCCAGCACGGGACGAAGACAAACGGTCCTATGTTTGGTTCTTGTCATCGTTGCAGCAGCGGGCTGGCTGCGCTTGGGTACCCTGCGGGTCGACGGCACCTGGATCCATGCGTGGGATCTGATGCACTACCAAATTGGCGCCAAGTACTTTCAAGAGCTTGGCTATCGCGACCTCTATCGCTGCGCCGCCGAGTGGGAGCAACAACGCGGGCGCGGGGTCTTGGTCGACCGCGCCAAGATCAGGGATCTCGATGACAACCAGCTCTACCCTGGCAGTTGGGCAAACACACCGGCTGGAGCATGCCGTGCCGAGTTCAGCGAGGAGCGCTGGCAAACCTTCGGCGCTGATCTCGACGGTATCCGCCGCCTGTTCAACTTCCGCCGCCTGCACCAAGCGTTGCGCGACCATGGCTACAACGCCACACCGCCACAGACCCTGGTCTTGGAGACCCTCGTCGGATCGCTCGAGGCCAAGCCGAGAACCTTGTTGGCACTGTCGCTGCTCGATGTGGCGGCCATCGGGGGCGCCATCGGCTGTCTGTGGTGGGCCTTCGGCCCCGTCGTCGGCGCAACCGCTGCGTTGCTGATCGGGTTTGGCGATCCCTGGGGCTTCTCCTGGACGGGTGGCAGTGTCGGACGTTTCTTTTGGTTGTTGGTGTTGTGTGCTGGCGTCGCGTTGCTCGCCAAACGCCGGTGGATCTCCGGTTCAGCCTTGGTCACCGTCAGTGGGTTGCTGCGCCTCTTCCCGCTAGCCCTGCTCGCGGGCCCCGTGTTATGGGCGGTCCATGCCTGGCGCCGTCAAAAAGACCAACAGCAGCACGACAAGAACACCGATCCCGGAGAACGAAGGATCGCGATCACCCTCGTCGCCAGCATCACTGTGACGTTACTTGTTGGATTGCTGCTGCCCGCCATCACTTACGGCCCCGATGTCTACAGCTCGTTTCTTGACAATAGCCGCATCCACGCGACCGTCCCGCCGTCCAACCATATGGGGTTCGGCGCGCTGGCATCTACCGGTTTTGAGGGTAGCGCCCTCGCCGACGGCGCAGCTCCCTGGCGTGGGATCGCCTGGCTGCTGGTCCTCGGCGGATCATTCGTGTGGCTGGCTTGGGCCCTGCGCCGACCGCGCGAGCCTTGGGAAGCGCTGGTGATGTCGGCCCCGCTGCTTTTCGCCAGCATCCCGCTATCGAGCTACGACTACGTTTGGATGGCGATCCTCGCTCCGCTTGCAGTGAGATCGAAGACCCGACTTTTGACGCTTCTCGGCTTCGTTGCACTGACCAACGTCCTGCCCGAGATCGTGGCGGAAGGCAAGACCTTTTACCTTATCGCTAGCGCGGGTGTCCTGGTCGTGTTGGCCGTGTTCTGCATCGAACGGTCTTCCGCGGCGGCCGATTAGTCTACCACTGCTGATCCGGTAGCCTGGCGCCCGCCGACGCGCTTCGGAGACAGTGTTATCCTCAGGCATGTCGCAGTCATCGTGATTCTGATCTCTGCCCGATTGACGGCCTGCAGTCTCTGTCGGCACGGGCCGGGGAGCTGATCTTGGCCCTGGGCGGTGTGATCACCTGGCTGGCGCGAAACGCTCGCGAGAGCTGAGAAGCGAGCAGGTTCAGCGAGCCTCTCCGGACTACCCTCACCCGACTGTTCCGGACGAGTCGAGCAATTCGAGCTCGGAGCGGGACAAACTCGTCACCGCAATGGGAATCGTAATACTCAAATGCTACTGTTCTGACTTCCGAGCTTCCGTCTCTCGCGCCCGCCTTTCAGCACTAACCTGGATCGTGAGCTGGTGATCGCCAATCAGGTACAACAACTCGCGACCGGCGCTGTCGGTGCGAACAGCCGCAGCGAGGACTCGCCCTCTGTTCGAGGTGATTTGGCCTGCCTTTCTGCTTTCGAGTTGCTTCAGAGCATGCACTACCTCCGAAAATGCGGAACTCTAAGGCTCGAAACTCGAGACCCGAGCGGAAGACATCGCGACGCCGCGTGTGTGATGACAGCCGAGGGCTTGGTGGATGCCTCCTGCGGGAGTTTGCAGGCGCGAGAAGCCGTGCTCACTTTCGCGTGGTGGAAAGAAGGGCAGTTCGTTTTCGAGTCACTGCCCTACTACTCGGTTCCAGACGCGATTCCGTTGCAAGAGATGCTCCTCGACGCGGTGCGACTCGCTGATGAGCTGGAAGTGCGAGACGGGACCATTCCCGAACGGACGGCTCCTTTGAAGATCGGTGCGCAACAAGCCCTCGTCGATTTGGATCACATAGCGGCCGTAACACAGATCGTGAAGTTCCTGTCCGCGAACCCCGGTGCGACACGGCGCGATCTCGAGCAGCACCTTCCTTTCGCTCCCGTCACTCTCGGATTCGCCGTCGCCAGACTGTGCGAGGAAGGACGAGTACAGGGCTCGTTGGCAGAGCCTCAACAGGCTTCCGGCTCGGATAGCCAGGTCGTCGAACAGATCCCGCAAACAGCGACCCGCACATCGATCTTCCGCCTATCGCTGGCTTTCGAGCCCGCTTCCTCCGAGTTGGCATCGGAGCTGATATCGGAGCTCCGCAGGAAGATGAACTGTCATCAATCTTCCAGCTTCTTCGATCCTTTCGGACTTTCTTTCTTGCGTCTTCGACCCGAGAAAGACACCCTCGTTTCCATTACCGCTCTACCGGTGACCTTCCGCAATCGATTCGTCTTCGAGTCCCTTCTCCCCTCGCTCCAGCTGGCAGTTTTCATCAGCGACGGGCGCCTGAGCGCCGAGCTCGACGAGTGGCAAGGCCTGGTGGCGCCGGCCACGGACTCCTTTTCCGCCGAAACAACGAGCTCAGCGCTCGACGGCGTCTTGAAAGCACTCCGCAGCCGCGAAGGCCTGGAACAGTGACAAAGTCCAAGGTCATGGTCATTGGTCCCTCGGAAGCGGGGAAAAGCACGCTCATTCGATCGCTGAGCGATCGCGCTCTCAATATCGACTATCGAGGCCGAACTGTCGCGATGGATCACGCCGTGCTGAAGCGTGGCGACGCCGTCATCTCGCTCGTCGGTGTTCCGGGTGAACCCAGATTCGAGCCGGTCCGCCAAGCGCTATCACAAGGTGCCTCGTGCGCGGTCTGGGTGCACCCCGCGACATCGGCACCCGATCCATTCACAATCGAGCTGTTGAGGACTTCGGAAGAACTGCTCCCATACCTGGTGGTCGTCAACCAACGCAACGAAAGCAGTTCGGGCATTACCTTCGACGCCCCGCCGATTCTCGCACCTCCGCGCAAGATCATCAGCGGCAATCTCGTCGAGCAAGCCGATTTCACCGCGACAGTCGAAGATGCAATTTGGGGTTTGATTCACGAGTAACTTCGCCTCGTATTCGAGGCGCGAAGGAGAGAAGAAGACATGGCAAATCGAGCCGAGCAGATCCAGCAGATCCTGAAGAGACTGGTCACCAACACTCCGGACGTCGAAGGTGCGGCCATGGTGTCGACCGACGGACTCACTCTCGCTTCATCGCTTCCGACCGGGGTCGACGAAGACCGGGTCGCCGCGATGGCCGCCGCCGTCCTCGCACTTGGTGAGAGAACAGCTCTCGAATTGCAGCGCGGCACCCTCGAGCAAGTCTACGTCAAGGGCAGCGACGGGTACGTGATCATGATGCAATCGGGTCCGGATGCGGTTCTCGAAGCGATCGTCGGCTCGGCCGGCAAGCTGGGAATGGTCCTCTTGGACATGAACCGCGCCTCCAAAGAGCTCGCGAACCTCCTATGAGTCGTTTCGCTCAACGCGGACGTATGCTGCAGGAACACCTGCAGTCGGTCGTCTTGCGTTGGCACCACCTTCGAGGGCTCCTTCTGGTCGATGCGACGGGATTGCCTCTCGCCTCGACAATACACTCACGATCACTCGAGGAAAGCCTGGCCGCTCTCGCCAGCCTCGGGGTCGGGTATTTGAATCGGGCTCGAGATGACCTCAAGACCGGACATGTGCACGTCTTGCACCTCGGGGCACAGGATCGCCAACTGTTCCTGGTTCCGGTTCACGAAGACAATTACCTGATGGCCGTGGCCGAAGCTGATGCGAGTCCAATCGACCTCGAACGACAGTTGCTAGCGACGGCGCGCGATCTTCTCGCCTTGCCGGAAGCGGACTAGGAGCCCCACTGATCGGACGAATGGGATCGCGTACGAACCCGAGCGGAAGGAGTACTTTCGATGGAAGATATGAATCCACAGGATGTCGTCGGACAAGGGCGGCAAGCAGAAATCACTTATTACGATGGATCTGCGAGAACGGTCATCGTGACCGATATAGAAACACCGTTCCCGACCGGTGAGCTCATCGTTTCGCAGACAGATCTCGAGGGTCTTATCACGATGTGCAACGAGGCCTTTATCCTC
>JAJCXQ010000074.1 GCA_029263355.1 Acidobacteriota bacterium
CCTTCCGATCCAAGCCGACCACCCTTCCGACAGGCGACCACAAAGTGGTCGCCTTCAGATCGGAATCGGTGGTCGCTTTGCGTCGGAACGAGTGGTCGCCTTCCGTCGGAACAGGTGGTCGGATTCCCTCGGAATATGCAACACCATAGGCGGCGTCGAAGGTGTCCCGGATTTCCGCCAGTTTGGGGTACAGGCGATCGTTGGTGGCGTCCCGCACCAGCCGCAGGCGATTGAGCTCGCTGTTGCTGGTGAAGTGGCCATCGTCGGCTGACTCCATGGCGTCGTCGTAGAGCCTCACGATGTTGCCGAGGGAGAGCTGAAGCACTTTCATATCCGGCAACGTGGCGCCCTCGGGCAGCCCCTGAGAGAGCAGTGGCTCGAGGGATAAAGCGACATCACCCGCATGTTGCACCGCCGAAGCAGCAACATCGATCGACGGCCGTTGACGACGGATGACCTCGCGGGAGACGAGCGTGGCAGGTTGTTTCTGAGTAGGCATATCGAATTCCTTCCTATCGGTATTTCTGATGTGTGTGTTGACTAGGGAACATGCGGCGGCCGGCGCCATCGCTGGCCGCCGCGACGGCTTGCTACGACCAGCTACGGCCGGATGTCGACCGAGAGCGTGATGGTGAAGCCGCCCACAGAGCCATTGCTCGGCGTCTCACCCAACTCTTCACCACCGGCGTCCTCGGGCTGCTCGGGCCAGATCTGAGTACGCTCGGGCTTCATTTCGGGGAAGTCCGGCATCGTGCTGGACGACACGGAACTGGACGAAGCCTTCGACCGACCCAAGCTGGAATACAGCATGTCGACCAGCTTCGAGAACACATCAACCAGTGATTCGAGAACATTCATAACGTATATCTCCATCGCCCGCGCAGGCGGACGTAGTTGTTTGTCGAGTGGACGTGTTGCGCCTTCACGTATTGCGCCAAACAGACCCCACAGTCCACCGGGTATCTCCGCCGGGCACAGCCCATCGGAGCCGTTGAGAGCGCGGTCTTCGAAAGGTTTCGAACCGTCCGCTACGGGCGTCACCGGGATCCACGGCATGGGCCCGTAGCCGGTTAGGACAGCGTCTTTAGAAACAGAGCACTTAGAGTCAGTGTTTGTGACTCACGACCTTTCGGGTCGCCGCGTCCTCTTAGGGGAGAAATCTACGCCTAACAGTAATGACTGTCAAGTCTCATTCTAAAGAAATTCAGAGATTTTTTTAGATCCTACTCGTCACGCGTCGCAATTCTTCTTTTTGATCGATTCTGCAAACGCAAAAAACCTTTACAACCGGCCGAAAACGGCGGCTGAAAAGGGCGCGTCTGGGCTCGCGTCAACTGGAGGAAGCGACGTCGCGGTAAGCGCGGTAGGAACCTCCGACCCGTTCGATCAAATGAGAGATCTGGGTGACGAGTGTCACCACGATATTGCGTAGCTCGTGAAACTCTTGTTGGGCATTGGGCGGCAGCTCGTCAGCGTCGAGGCGAAAGAGCTGTTCGACATGCCGCGCCAGGGCCGACGTGTCATAACCCGGCTTGGGCTCGCCGACCTCCGCGGCATGCTTGCGGTAATAGTCCCGCTCCACCCGCATCTTCTCTTCCCACAGCTCGATCTTGGTGCACCCCAACCCCTTGAGCAGGAGCTTCTCTTCCTCCGGCCCGAAGATCTTGTGGATGCCGGACTCCATCCGACTCCACTTCTTGACGGCGGCCAGCTTCGCGTCCTGGTCACCTTTGACATGGGCGATGCAATCCAACTGCAAACGATTCTTACGCTTGCGGATGTTGGCGATGGCCGGCCCCAGACCGTCGTACAGCATGGGCTCTTTGGTGGGCACAGCAGCTTTCTGCTTGCTGACCTTGGACTGGGCGCTCGTCGTCTTTTCCTTCATAAAAAGGAGGATAACGAGCAGCTTTTTCTGTCGTCAAACCTATTTATTGGCGGATTTCTGATCAGCAAAACCCGTCACTAGCTTCACGGTTTGAGCTACGAAGACACCTTGATTCGCCAAACCGCCATGCGTAATACGCATGTTTTCTGATGGATAGGGAAACAACTACAGAGCCAAACCACTCGCCTGCGACACAACATTGTTCTTGTGTTGAACTTGGCTCAATGATCTAGATACAAAGAATCCGTTGAAATCCGGGTTCTCTGTCTCGTCAAAAAAAGCTCAGGAAACAGGGTGACGAGGGTCGAATGATCACGACGGGACGACCAGGCGTCGAGGGTTGACGCTCCCCTGCCGGCGGGACGCCGGCGCTCCCAGCAGGTGGCATCTCCGAGATGAGGGGTCGCAACTCCTGTCTCTACTTTGCCACTTTGTCGTCGAGCGTCGTGTGTACGTGTTCGAGCTTCAAGCCCCCCGAGCGGACTTGACACCTGCGGTAGTAGAGCGTAAGTTGAATCGTGCGATCGGTGCAAGCACCATCTGTCGAGAGGAGCAACGACGCGTCGGGCTCGAGGCGCCTGAAAGAAGAGGGGTGCCTTGAACGAGGAAGGCGTGAAGCTCTAAACTCGGATGAAATGTGTGCGCTTGGCGGAAGCCAGACCGGCGGAGGTGGCGTGGCCTAACCGGCCCATGAGCTCGATCCGATTCGCGACACGACGATGAGGTGCTCGTGAGATTTGACTACCAAGACCTGTCCGATGGGCAGTTCGAAGACCTAATAGTATTCTTGTGCCAGCGCCTTCTCGGTGTTTCCGTGCAGGGCTTCGCCAAAGGGCCTGACGGTGGCCGCGATGCGAAGTTTGTCGGCACGGCCGAGCTCCATCCGAGCAAAGCAGCACCTTGGGTTGGCACGACCATCGTCCAGGCCAAGCACACCAACGGCTACAACCGCAATTTTTCGGAATCCGATTTCTTCAGCACCACGGCCAAAAACACGGTGCTGGGCAAAGAGATTCCACGTATCAAGAAGCTGCGAAAGAGCAAGCAACTCGATCACTACATGCTGTTTGCCAACCGGCGCCTGGCTGGTGGCGCCGAAAGCGAGATACGCGCTCACCTCGCGATGCAGTGCGACATTCCGGAGTCGTCTATATACTTGTGCGGCTTGGAGCAGTTGGAGGTCTGGTTGAGGACTTTCCCTGATGTTGTAGGGAAGGCCAACCTCGACCCAGTCGACTCGCCGTTGATCGTCACGTCCGACGACCTAGCCGAAGTCGTGCAAGCGCTAGCGCGCCAGAGGAGCAATGTGTCGGCAGTGCTCGACGATCCGCCGACCCCGCGCGTGTCTTATGAGCAGAAAAACGCACTCAACATTATGACCGCCGAGTACGCCAAAGCCCAGCGCAGACGCTACTTGAAGGAAACCGCGCAGATCCAGGCGTTTCTGGCAGCGCCGGAGAACTTCGAACTGCTGCGCCTGTATGAATCGATAGTCGATGAGTTTCAGCTCAAGATCATCGCCAAGCGCAAGGATTACCAGACCTTCGATAACGTGATGGAGTACCTGGTGGACTTGCTGTTCGGCCGTGATCCCATCCTGCGCCAGCGCTCACATAAGCGACTGACACGCGCTGTCCTGTTCTACATGTACTGGAACTGCGACATCGGAGAGGTCGGCGATGTTACGGCCAACTAAGCACTCTCACCCGGATCGAACGGTCATCGGCGTGTCGCTGATGCTGTTGGCGCGCCTCAAGTCACGTCGGCTCGATGAATACGACAACTTGCGCAAGTACGCAAAGAAGACCGTTGTCGGCGGTGACGTGCTTTTCTTGCCGGCGCTAAGCTTTCTTTATCTGATGGGGCTCATCGAGTATCGCCGCAAGACCGACGCAGTCGAGTATGTGGGTCCCAATGAAGCTGTCTAGACTCTATTCGAACAAGCCGGAACTATTCGAACCCGTGGAGTTCGCTCCAGGCTTGAACGTGGTCATTGCTGAAATCCGTTTGCCCGAGAATCGCGACAAGGACACTCACAGTCTCGGCAAGACCACGCTGGGGCGGTTGCTAGACTTCGGCTTTCTTGCGCGTCGAAATCCACAGTTCTTTCTCTTCAAGCATCTCGACCGCTTCAATGACTTTGTCTTTTATCTGGAGATCAAGCTACAAGACGAGACGTTTGTGAGCATTCGTCGCAGTGTTGAGAAACCGACCAAAATCAGCTTCAAGAAGCACCAGACCGGGCATCAAGACTTCTCGCTGCTGCCGATGCTGGAGTGGGATCACCAGGATGTAGCATTCGATCGTGCACGCGGGTTGCTCGATGGCTTGCTGGACTGGCGTGCGCTCAAGCCTTGGGGCTTCCGTAAAGGTCTAGGTTACTTGTTGCGGTTGCAGGGAGACTTCGGGGACGTATTCCAGCTGAGCAGATTCTCCGGTAGGCATGCCACCTGGAAGCCGTACCTCGCGCACATCCTGGGTTTCGATGCGCCACTGGTCAGCCTTCACTATGAGAAAGAAGAGGAGCTTAAACGGAAGCAGGACAACGCGCAGACCATCAATAGGGAACTGGGTGGTTCCATCGAGGACATCAGCAAGATCGAAGGCATCCTCCTACTTAAGCTGAAGGAGGCCGAAAAAAAGCAAAAGCTGCTCGATGCCTTCGACTTTCGGGCTCAGGACAAGGATCACACCAAACAACTGGTTGATGAAGTTGACGAGCGCATCGCGGCGCTCAATGCCGAGCGCTACTCGCTGAACCAGAACAGGAAGAAAATTCGAGCGTCGCTGGAGGAGGATCAGATCCTGTTCAACCCGGATGAGGCGCAACGTCTGTTCGGCGAGGCCGGAGTGCTGTTCAAGGACCAAGTCAAGAAGGACTTTCAGCAGTTGATCGCCTTCAACAAAGCGATCACGGACGAACGCCGCGGCTACCTGCTCGAGGAGCGCGCGGAGGTCGAGGCCAACTTGAAGCGCATCAATGCCGAACTCGGCGCGCTGGGAAAGAAGCGTTCGGATGTGCTGTCATTTCTGAGCGACACCGATGTCTTCAGCAAGTACAAACAGGTGTCTGATGACATGGTGACTCTGCGGGCCGACATCACGTCGCTCGAGCGCCAGCGCAGTTTCTTGCACCGGTTACAGGAACTGCGCACAGAAATTCGAGCGCTGACAGAGGAGCGAGGCCGTCTGCAAACACAGATTGAGGCGGATGTTGAGAAGCAGAACTCGGACCAAGACAGCCTGTTTTCGGAAATCCGACTCTACTTCAGCGAAATCGTTGAAGAGGTGATCGACCGCAAGGCGCTGCTCAGCGTGTCGCCAAACAAAGAGGGGCATCTAGAATTCAGGGCCGAGATTCTTGACGAGTCTGGCAATGCGACCAGTGCCGACCTTGGTCACACTTATCGTAAGCTGCTGTGCATAGCCTTTAGCATGGCGGTACTACGCACACGTCTCGACGACAGGTTCCCTCGTTTCCTTTATCACGACGGCGTATTCGAGTCATTGGATGACCGCAAGAAAGAGAACCTTCTTGGCGTCTTTCATCGATACGTAGAACTCGGGCTTCAGCCTATCATCACGCTGATTGACTCGGACCTGCCGACGCGCACGGAGAAGGACAACCCGGTGTTCGACGAGAGCGAAGTGGTCCTTCGCCTGCACGATGAAAATGAACGCGGTCGCCTGTTCAAGATGGGAATGTGGTGAGAAACTTGCCTGCTTCGCAAGCCGCTGAATAGGGTCTCGAAGCTGAATCGATCTCGATCGACGATGTGCTGCCGAGGGAAGCTTCCCTGCCGGCGGGACGCCGGCGCGCTCCCAGCAGGTGTCATCTCCGAGTCCCAGAGGGACGGCAGGCGTCACCTAGTGAGGAACTCGAGCCCAAAGTGGCGGAACGCTCTTCATACCCGGACTATGAGTCCGGATTCCTGGCCGATTTGCAACAAGTCGAGATTCGGATGCTGGGGTCCCATAGCGCGACTCGACCGAAGTCTTCCAATCGCATCATGATCTCTTCTAATCAAGATCTGTTGCGACTCACCTCAGCTAATCTCTGATATATTCCCTTAAACACTCACGATCTCTCGTTAAAAGAGATCACTAGGGCATTTCCATCGCCGGCTGACGGAGAGTACCGTCAGGCTCGAGTGGGCGGCAGCTGACGATACGGTCCGCAGGCGACCCCCTCGCAGGAGGTTGGGATGACGGGTTACGACTTTCAGAGAGCGACAGAAGAATGTTCAGGCGAGGTGGGTGCGTCGAGGTTTGGGGTGACGATTGAGCAGGGTGGTGGGTTGGGTATTGGGCCGTTGATCGAGCCTAACGGTGGGTTGGGTATTGGGCCGTTGATCGAGCCTAGCGGCGGGTTGGGTATTGGGCCGTTGATTGATCCGGGCGGCTCGCCGCGAATCGGGCCGTTGATTGATCCTCACGGCGGGTTGGGTATTGGGCCGATCATCGAACCTCACGGCTAACCATCATTACAAACCCCGAAGGGGTTCGCTAGCTTCTGCTTTGGTGCGCCTGCTTGCTGGGCGCGCCGTTTTCCAATTGCGCCTTGACCTTGCGCACGATCTGCCGGCTCAGATTGCCGGCTACGGCGGCGCGGATCAATTCGACGATGGCAGCCTCGGCCCACCGATTGTTGCCGAACTTGGCGATCAGAGGAGCCATACCCGAGCCCATCTCCACGGCTTCGGCGTTCTTGCCTTGCGCCAAAAGGGCAGCCAGCAGATCAAGGGTGATGACCGCAATCTGCAACGTGCTCTCGCGATCCGCGAACACAGCTTGCGCGGCACGCAAGAGTCTTTCAGCCCGAGAGTAGCTGGACCGCTGGTAAGCCACCATACCCTGAGACCACTGCAGCCTAGCTTGGTCTACCGCATGCTCCGAGCCAAAAAGTTCGGCGCCTTTAGCCAGACAAAGCTCGGCGGCTTCCAGATCACCTAGTTGTTCGTGGGCATAGGCCAGATGTTGATACGCCGCTAGGTGGTTCCGTCGGACCACTTCGCCGGTACCCGCAAGGTGCTCCAGGGCTTGCTCGAGATCCAGAATGGCGCCCTCGTAGTCACCCGCGTAACAATGCATCATGCCGTGGTCCACCAGCGCTCGGCCCATATCTGATCGGGAGCCAAGTCGCGTGAATGTGACCAACGCTTCGCTGAGCAGCATCAACGCGCGCTCGAACTGCCCAAAATCCTTGAGCAGATACGACGATCGAATCAACAGATTCGCCGTCTCTTCCCGCATCTTGGCGCGCCGCGTCAGCACCAACGCTTTCCGGAAAGCCTGTGCAGCGCTAGTGAACTCACCCTTGTGACGCCGAGCCGATCCAAAAATCCCGAGCGCCAGGCAATGTAGGGTTAGCCGCTCTCTGGCGTTGCCGGGGAGGGCCGGAATGAGATCGGTGAGGACTACGGTGACGCGCTTGGCGGCGGCCGGGGCGTGGTCGTAACGCAGAGAATCGAGATGCTCCAAGTAGCCACGGGTGAAAGCTACGCTGCGGTAGCGCCTGGTATGACGCAGTCGCCGATCTTGCTCACGAACCGGGAGGGCGGAAAACTCCGCCACCTCGGCGGCGCCCGCCCGAGCGCGACTGGGGGCGGACTCGGCTCCGAGATCGCTGGTGAACGACGCCAGCGCCGCGAGGCCTACAGGTTCGAGCTCGGCGGCTGGGAAGTCCGCAGCCACTAGATCCGCACAGGCACGCTCGATCTTGAGCCATGCCGAGTCACGGTCACCCGGCGACACGAGTTGGGCCAAGAAGTCATCACTTTGTGGGCAGATATCCAACGCCTGGGCAAAAAAGGCGCGGGAATCCAGCCCTAACAACTCAACGGCTTGCAGGAAGGTGTCGAGGCGAAAGCCGCGCTGACCCGAGAGCATCTTGTTGAGATAACCCTCGCTGAGGCCGAGTGCCGCCTCGGTCTCGGCGATACGCCCCCAACGACTCCGCAACTCTCGCTGCAGACGCTCGATCAGCTGCCTCTGAATCTCCGTCCATGCCATGGAACCCGCACTTTAGCATAACTATTTGCGTATTGCGCTGGGTTGAGCCTAAGCATTCCAACGAGCTGCGCCGAAACCTCGTCGCCGCTCTCATCTGATGCCAATGTCCGTCGACGCTTTAGAGACTGAACAAAGAATTCTCCCCACTGCGATTCAGTGATATTGAGATCAGACCTCATTATCTGCGTGTCAATCTCTAATCTTGGACCTATAGTCCTAAATCTTGACTCTTTGTTTTCAGATCTTCCGAGCACTCAATAGGTGGCACATAGTGCTGGCCAACAACACTTGCCGCCCAGTTGATGAGATGAATCGTGCCGATTCGGCAGACTCACCTTGTCGCGGGTTGAGTCTCACGAACCCAGGAGGAGATGAACATGCCAACGCAACCCGAAACGCCCACCGTCGACACTGCGGCGCCACGCACCACACCGGCCGACATCCAAGGGCTGCTGAGAGCTGATCCGAAACTGGTCCCGGACGCGCATTTGCTCAGTTTGATTTTGGGTTGCGGCACCAACCGCAAGGCGATTCGACCCGGGGTGAAGCGCAAGAATTGGGCAGCGGTCACGTTGGCGGAAGACCTCCTCGCAGCGGCGGACGGACGATTGACTCAGTTGATCCGCGAGGTTCGAGAAGGCACCTTCGACTTCGAGCTCTACGGTTTGGACGGGGCGCTGAATCACCGCATCGTCGGCGGCCTGGAGCTAGCCTGCCGATTGGGCCTCGGCCTCGCCGGCGAAGGCGACTCGTGGATCCACGAATCCAATCGCGAGACGTTGAAAAAGAACATCGTGGCCAACCCTGAAGACGCTTCGGAAGCCGAGTTGATCGCGTTGACGATCGGCACCCACGTCCCGGATATCAAGAATGCGATGCTCCTCCTCGACTATTTTGGCACCCCGCGCCAGTTGCAACAACGATTCTCGCCAGCCACTCACTTGAGCTTCCGCGAGCACTGCCTGAAGCACAACAAGGCCAACGCCAACTCCCTGCTACAAACCCGTGGCTGCTACAAACTGCTGGCCACGTTAGAGCTGGCGCTCCGTTACCGCGCTCAATTGGGAGCCCTACCACCAGCCACCGAAGTTCAAACGCTCGGCCTACAATCGGCTGAGCTCGGTAAGCTGCTCCATCCCGACAATCCGATCGATCCTGATCAACGTCAAAGCCTGCTCAATATCTTGCGCTCGCACCCTGACCTTGGTGACGACTTTGCACGGCTCGATCGCCTCATCGCCGATGCCGAAACCGAGGACACTCGCCAGGCGATCGAGCTGAACCACTGGTTCGAGGTGCTCCTCGGGCATCCGTCGTGGACCGATCCTCATGAAGTCCTCGGGCCACGGGTACCATTTCGCGGCTTGCTGGCCATCGCCAACGCCCGGATCAAGCGGTCGCGAAAGCCGCCGGCTCCGTTGAAGCGACTCAAGCGGCTGCTGGAAGACGCCGAGCGCAAGGCTTTGGCCTCGCCGATCGAATGTTTCGTCGGCTCGATGAGAGAGCTATCGATCTCGCCAGCCAGTATCGAGAACGCGATGACCGAGGCGAGCCGGCGCTGCGCGGCGGGCTGAGGCAAAGGAGGACAACCCATGAACGACCAGGCTAAATCCAGCGTCTACACCATCCGAAACGCCGAGGGTCCCGGCGCTCTTTGCACTGCCTGCGGTAAGCAAGAGACCGGCAGTGGCCCTGTCGGCTTTCTCGACGATGACCCGATTTGCGATGTGTGCTTCCTCGAGAGTAGTCCTGAGCTTGGAATGACGATCGCTTTGATCTCAGTTGTCAGGGCCTACGCCAATATGGAAGGCAACCCCGCAGAATGGCTCGAGGCGCTCAAAGAACTGAGCGCTTTCGCCCGGATCTACGATCGTTTCGCCGCCAAATCGGGGCCGGCGCGCATCCCTAAGTTCTTCCCTGATTCTTCTGACCACGATGTTTTGCCCTAGGGGGCGCCAACACGCGTAACGCCCCGGGCAACACTCGCACTTCTGCCGGGCCGGCGGGGAGACTCTCGCCGTCGACGTCGAGCGGCGGGAAGCCGACGGCCGGACTCAGTCGCACGTGCCGCGCTTGGGTCGTTTTTACGAATGGCAGCGTCACGTGACGGCCGGTGAGGAATTGCGGCATGCGATAGGGCAGATGCCAGAGCGGTACCGGCGGGATCACCACAACGTTGATCCAGCCGTCGTCGAGGCGGGCGTCCGGGGCGACGCGCATACCTTTGCCGAAGTATTGACCGTTGGCGAAGGCGGCGAGGAAGAAGCCGCCATCGCTGAAGGTCTCGCCATCGACTTCGATGCGGCATGGCACTGGGCGGTAGCGCCACAGCGCGGCCAGGGTGGAGGTCAAGTAGGCGAGCCGGCCACGGTTGGGATTGGCGTTGACGGCTGGCACGACGGCGCCGGAGAGACCGGCGGACGCAATGTTGACGACGTAACAGCTGGGTCCCGCGTCACCGTCGCTGCCGGCTACGGTGACTTGCAGGGCGTCGATCGTTCTCGGCTCGGCGGTCAACACTTGACGCAGCGCCGCCGCCGGTCGCGACGCCAAGCCGAGACTGCGGGCGAGATCAGAGCCGGTGCCGGCGGGCACCAGCCCGAAGGCGACGGTGTCGCCAACAGCTTCTTCGAGCAGGGTGTTGATCACCAGATGTGCCGTGCCGTCGCCTCCCACTGCCAACACGCGACCCGCGCCGCGTTGCAGAGCTGCCGCCAGCTGGTGTCGACTGGTGGCGGCGTCGGTGGCTTGTAAGGTCTCAGCGGCGGCGAGCTCCGGTGTAGTTTTGCGCAGAGCTTGCCAGATGCGACCGGCACGACCGCCTCCGGCTGACGGGTTGACGACCACAAGAGTCTGGCGAGACCCGGTCTGGCGCGACCCGGTCTGGCGCGACCCGGTCTGGCTCAATCCCCGGCCTCCGCGTCGCTCAACATCCCCCGGGGTCTCCAGCCTTCGGCGTCCTGTTGGTAACGTTCACACTCCTCGTCCCAACGCTGCGGGGTCCAGTCCATTTCGCGACAGACGAACGCTTCGAGGTGCGGCAGCAGCTCGTCAACCTGGTTGGGGCACCACACCCCGAGGCGCACCCGTCGCAAGAAAAGATCCGAGAGATGCACCACGGCGCCGAAACGCAAATGAGCACGAACTTCGGCAAGGCAGAGGTCCGAGCCGTCGGTGATCGGCCGCAATTGATGGTCTTCGGCCCCGGTCTGAGAAGCCATGGCGCACGCGGTCCACGCCAACGCGCCGAGGCGACGAGCCATGGCCGCGGCTACCGTCGGATCGAGATCTTCCGCGCCGTGCTGAGCTTCGGCACGACACAGGCGTGCCGCCAGATCCGCCGGCGCCAAACCGGCCAACGGCGTGCCAGCGGTGGCGCAAGATGCCGCCCGTCGCGATCGTTCCGGCGGTAGCAGTTTCAGGGCCCGGTCGACCACTTGCTCGGCGATCGCCCGCCAAGTGGTGAGCTTGCCGCCGGCCACCGACAACAGGCCCTGCTCGTGCCAGATCGCCTCTTCCCGGCTGGCTTTGGAGGGATCGTCGTGGCCGTGACTGAGTACCGGTCGCAGCCCGGCGAAGGTGCCGAGGATGTCGTCACGACCGAGAGCATGATCCGGGAACGCGGTGACGGCGGCGCGCAGCAGGTAGTCGATTTCAGTGACGGTGGGGCGGGGATCGTCGAGCTCGCCACGGTGGAAGAGGTCGGTGGTGCCGACCAACACGCCCTCGGGATGTGGGATGAAGAACACCGGTCGTTGGTCGTCTGGCGAGCGGAACGTCACCGCGGCCTCGAGCGGCAGCTTGGCTGCGGGCAGCACCAGGTGCGAGCCGCGGGACGGCTGAACATGAGTACCGCCTGCTCCCAACAGATGACGCACCCGGTCAACCCACACGCCCGCGGCATTGATCACCAACGCCGCCTCGACGCGGGTAGTCCCACCGCTTTCGAGGTCACGCACCACGACGCCACACAGCCGACCGTCGGCGCCGCGAATCGCCTCTTCGGGGGCGGCACGGGTGAGCACCGCGCCACCATAGGCGGCGCCGGTCGCCGCGACCGCTAGGGTGAGGCGGGCGTCGTCAACCCGGGCGTCGACGTAAGACAGGGCACGGTCGAGGTGACGGCGGTCGAGGCCGGGGGCCAACTCGTCGAGCTGGGCCGGGTCGAGGCGGGCGTGTTTGTCGGGTAATTGGGTCAGGCGATCGTAGATCTCGAGTCCCAAAGCCACCGTCCACGCTGGCGTCTTGTCACCTTGGTAAGCCGGATAGATCCAACGCTGTGGCGTCACCAGATGTGGATTGAGGACAATTTGCCGATCCCGCTCTCGGCAGGCGGTGCGGGTGACCCTAAACTGCATCTGCTTGAGGTAACGCAAGCCGCCATGGATCAACTTCGACGACCGCGACGAGGTGCCGCAGGCGATGTCGCCACGCTCGATCAACAGCACTCGCAAGCCGCGTTGGGCGGCGTCCAGCAAAATGCCACAACCGGTGATGCCGCCCCCCAACACCACTAGGTCGAAGGGCTTCTCCAGATCAGCCAAGGCCTGCTGTCGCCAGGCGGGATGGAACATCGCTACTCCTCGAGGCGGTCGGTGCGATCGAGGAGGACATGGGGATTGAGGATGCCGTGGGGGTCGAGCTCTTTGGCGACTTGACGCAGCACACGCCAGCCGTCGTCACCGGTCTCTTGCGGCAGCCACGGCGCATGCCAAGCGCCGATGCCATGATGATGGCTGAGGGTCCCGCCAGCAGCCTGAATGGCGTCGTTAGCGCGACGCTTCATCTCGGCCCAGCGGGCAACCGCGAGGTCGGGATCTTGGGGGCAGCGAAAGAAGAAGGTGAAGTAGAGCGACACGCCGTCGCGGTAGGGATGCGAAAGGTGGCAAAGTACCGGGGTGGGGGCCTCGCCGTCGCCGGAAGGTTGGCTCAGCGCCTCGCCCACCGTCCGGTAGAGACGGTCGACGCCGGACCACGGCACCGCCGTCTCCAGGGTTTCGGTGCCGAACCCGACGTCGAACAGGCCATCGCGCAGGTAAGGGTGGCGGAAGCGGTCCGCCAGCCAGTGGCGACCGGGCCCCGCTCCCAACCACACCGTGCCATGGGGCCGGGTGACCGTACGAGCGGCTTCCAGGGTCGTCTCGGCGTGGCGGTGGCTGCCGCTGGCGCCGAGCAACATGAGGCAAGCCTGATCGCCGATCCCCCGCAGCTTCAACCAGCCGCGAACCAGCGGCGCAAATCGGCTGCGCCCGAGCCCCACCGTCATCGCAACCTGGGTCTCCGACGCGTCGGACAGTCGCAACAGTTGCAGCGGCACGTCGCCTTGAACCAACGCCCGCGACGCCGCGACGCCACTCGCCCAATCCGGCACCAGCACCGCTTCGACCCGCTGACAGTCCGCCAGAGGGCGCACCCTGAGGGCGGCGCGGGTGATGACGCCGAAGCGTCCTTCGCTACCCAACACCAACTGTCGTAGGTCGGGCCCAGCAGCCGAAGCTGGCAGGGCGGGCAGCGACAGGCGACCGGCGGGAGCGGTGAGGTCGAGCCCGGCGACCAAATCTTCGATACGACCCATCCCCAGCGACTCCTGGCCCGCCGAGCGGGTAGCGATCCAGCCGCCGAGGGTCGACAACTCCCAGGATTGCGGGAAGTGCCCCAGGGTCCACCCTTTAGCTTGCAGGGCAGCCTCCAACGCCGGTCCCGTAGTGCCGGCGCCGAGGGTCGCTAGACCGGAGACCTCGTCCAAATGCTCGAGCCCCGAGAAGCCCGCCAAGTCGACCGTCACCACCGGTGCGGCATCCGTCGGCGGATTGACACCCCCCGTGACCGACGTCCCACCGCCCCACGGGATGATGCGTAAACCTTCCCGGTTGCCCGCCGTCAACACCGCTTCGAGCTCCCTGTCGTCCACCGGCCGGGCCACCGCGTCGGGCAGACGCGGCACGGTGCCCGAGCGCAGTCGCACCAGATCTGGGAAGCCACGACCGCGGGCATGTGCCAGGCGATCGAGGGATTCAATGCTGGTGGCGCAGCCCAGATCAGGTAACGTGGCGGGCGCTGGAGCTTCGGCCCCCGCCGGGTCGAACGACCCAAACGGCTGCGGGCGTCCCAGTCGCTCGGTCAGCCAGGCGAGCAGCTCCGAGGAAGCCGCAAAACCTTCACCGACAAAACCCCAGCCGTCGAGCCTGAGCTGACGGTCCGCGGAAGCTGACGACGTTATTTTGGAGTGACCCATCGGTGAATCTGAAACAATCAACAAAGCTAGTCGGCGAACCCAAAGCGACCATCGCCCGTACTTATAGAATGCCGCCGAAGACTCAACTCCAGGAGCCCCGCATGCAACGACAGTCCACAAAGCGAACCGTAAAGCGACAGACCTTAATTCCGTTCCTTCTCGCTATTGCTCTGATCATACCGGTGAGCACACCCGTTTACGCTGACTCGACGCCGGAAGCGACGGAATGGCTGGAGAAACTGCTCTCGCTCTATGATCGCGGGCCGTTCAAGGTTGGCTACACCGCAACCCTGGATCTTAACGCCATGGGGCAACCGCTCTCCGGCAACATGAAGGGCGACATCACCCAGGGTGACCGCACCCATTCTCGCATGTCCCTCGAGCTGCAAATGAACGGTATCCCGGGATTGTCGAACGAGCCGATCACCATGCGGATCCTCAACGTCATCGACGGCGCCACCATCTGGAGTGAGATGGAGAATCCCGCCCTCGGCGGCGTCCAGGTGACCAAAGTTGCCCTGGATCAGGCCGAAGCACTCAGCAAATCGACCGGTGGCATGAACCCGGCGAGTCTCGACCCGGTCGCCCAGCTGCGCGCCCTCACCGAGACCATGGACTTCGCGGTCGTCAGCAAAGGTGATGGCGAGGTCACCCTGCGGGGCAAAATCACCGAGGCAACCCGCGCCAAGCTCAGCACCCTCACCACCTCCGACGTCGACACCTTCCTCTTTCGACTCGACGAACGCACCGGCTTCCCCAAAGAAGTCCGAGCCGAAGGCGAAAAGCCCTTCATCACCATGACGTTCAACAACCTAGAATTCATCGACCAGAACAAGCTGCCAGCCGGTATCTTCGAGTACACCCCGGCCGAGGGTCTGCAAGTGATGGATCTCGGGGCGATGATGTCCGCGTCGTCGCGGTAAGTTTCAGGCGCCCTGGCTCGCTGCTGAGCCATCTTTACGAGACGCCGAGAAGCCACATGCTGGGAGCGCTGGCGTCTCGCCGGCTGCTGGATCGCTGTGCTAACATTTCAGTATGGCAGAGACACCCGCATCGACGGCTTTTGACCGGGGAGTTCGACCTCTTCTCGAAACGGTTCTATTAGACAAAGTAGATACTGTTTTGAACTTTCGTCCCGATCCTGCACTCCGAGGACGAATCGAGACGCTCGCCTGCAGGTCCACCGAAGGTGAGCTCAGCGACGACGAACGGGCCGAGTACGAAGGTTATGTCCGCGCGAACAAATTCATCGCCATCTTGCAGCGACAAGCACGGCAGCTTCTGGGAGCCTAGCTGTCGGCGTCACGAGCGCATCGCGAGCGCTGGTCAGAGCACGCGCAGGCAACCACTGTGAATACTGTCATCTACACCAAGATGACTCCCCGCTTGCAAAACTCCACATCGAGCACATCGTCCCCAAGAAACATGGAGGATCCGATGATCCTGACAATCTTGGTCTCGCTTGTGTTGATTGCAATTTGCACAAGGGCTCCAATCTGACCGGGATCGATCCTGAGACGAATGAGGTCATCACGCTCTTTCACCCAAGACGCCAAAGGTGGGAAGATCATTTCGAATGGGCTGGCGTCCACGTCAACGGTAAGACCGCTATTGGCCGCACAACCGTTCGTGTGTTGAACATCAACGGCGAGGACCAAGTCGCTTTGCGCTCTTCGTAAGCAACGAGCACAACCCTCCAGCGACGGCGACCAGGTCCTGGCATTCGGCGACGACTCTTTCGCCACCGACATCGACACGGTACCGATCTGCTGGAAGACGAGCTGTCTCCAAACAGCGGTCGAACCTAGTTGATGGAATCCATCGCTCAGCGATAACATCCCGTACGAGACGCCGAGATGCCACATGCTGGGAGCGCTGGCGTCTCGCCGGCTGCTGGATCGCTCTGGAGCCACCCTCTACGGGACGCCGAGATGCCACATGCTGGGAGCGCCGGCGTCTCGCCGGCTGCCTAGCGGGCCTCGACCCACCGTCGCATGAGCTCGCTGGCGAAGCGGACCTGACCATCCTCGCTGAGGACGACGTCGTGCTGTTTGAGCAGACCAAGCGTTTCCTCGAGAGTCTCGCCGGTATCGGCGAGCTGAGAGAGCTCAGCTAAGGCCCAAGGATCCTCACGCTGAGCCATGGCGGTCATCAGGCCCTGCTCATCTTCGGTCACATTCGACCATACGCCATCGAAGTAGTAGTCGGCGGCGGCGAAGAGGTCCGCCGTCAACACTCGATCGAGATCTTTGGTTTCTAGCATGCGTGGCGTCGACTCACCTTGCTCCAGAAAACGCTCGTTCCAGTGGTTGACCATCTCCCAGCATAAACGTTGCAGCAGATAGGGCTGGCCGTAAGTCAGGCGATAGAGGTCATCGAGCAGGGCATCGGAGTAGTCGAGTGCGAAGTCTGGATCCGGCTGGGTGATCAGGCGCACTGCATCGTCGCGGCTGAGATAACTGACCCGAATATGTTCCGCCTGACCAAAGAAGGCAGACTGGTAGTCGCGCCCCATTTCTTCGAGAGTGTGAAGACCGCCAAAGATGATCGCCAGCCAACGGTGGCGCTGGTTGAGGGCTCGCAGGTAGGACAGCAGCTTGGGGTCGATACGCTCATCATGGATGCCGTCTTCGATCAGCTCAAATTCGTCAATGGCCAGGATCAGACGTTGCCCTTCGGTCATCTGAAGATCGAGCCGGTCGAGCAACAAGTTGACCGCACGACGAGCGGCGCCGAGACTGTGGTAGTCCTCAGGCACCGGAGCAGGACCGACGTCCAGATTGGCTTGCGCCACTCGGCGGTGCAGCGCCTCGGCGAGATCGAGCAGCAACTCGCTGGTTTCGTCGACCCAGGCAGCGTCCTGCATGTCGAGATACACGAGTAGAGTGCTCGACGCCGCCAATCGTTCCGAATTGCGCAAGATTGACGTCTTGCCCATACGACGGTGGCCATAGAGGATAATTGCCGGCACCAACTCCCCGGTGGCCCAGCGGGTCTCGATCTGTCGCATGGCTCCGACACGGCCGACAAACGTCGAACCGGTGACGGGTAGACCAGAGTATCCTTCATAGGGGTTGGCGATCGCTTCCCGGAGCACGGCCTCGCCCGCAACACCACCGGCTTCGAGAACAGTGTCGCGCCATGTTGCCGCAATACCTTCGACAAACTTAGACTCAGGGTACGGGCAGTCCTCCGTAACGTTTTCTAGAAGCCGGCTGAGTTCACCACCAGCCCGGCCGAACGCTGCCGACCGGTTGAGAGGCGATCGTGAGCGAAGGGCGATGGACACCTCCCGTGCCACAAACCGCAAACAATCCAAGGCGACCAGAGTACCGGTTCGCAATGGCGGATCAGGAAGCGCGTCGAGCCAGTTCAGACTTTCGCCGGCTTCTGCCATTTGCCCCAGCTCATTAACCGTCTCCAGATCGACGAGTGCCTGAGCGATGTTGCGCAACTCGAAGCCGTGCGGGAGGGCCGAGACCGCCTCAAATGCATCGATAGCTGATCGTTTATCGCCATCATGCCAGGACCAAAACCCAGCACTAGCGGCCCTCGCAGGTGAGTCGAGTCTCAGATCGACCGGATAACGTTGTTTCCAACTCTCTCTGATGCGGGTCGGGAGCCAGAACATGGCGTCGACGAAGCTGCGACGCAGCGCATTTCCAGCGTCCGCCGAGCAATACCTGATCAGCAACCAGTCAGCTGGCTCGGCCGCTAGCGTTGCCACACAAGATAAAAGGCGATCGCGAGTGGATCGCTCAAGAACAGCATTCGCTGCCCGCAAAGCGGGAGTAAATTGAAGGCTATGGGCGAGAATTTGGTTGAGGTTGAAGACCCCGCGTTGCCAGTCTAGCTCGAGCCATTCTTCCAAACTCTTTTGCAGACCTGGCAGAGGAAGCCAGACCATTCGATTCCAAAAGAATCGGGAAGCTGGGTGGCAAGAGAGGGTCATCAATACCCATTCCAGAATCCGCAGGCTCGAAACCAGGCTCCCGACGCCGAAAGCGACGCCGAAAGCGACGCCGAAAGCGAC
>JAJCXQ010000075.1 GCA_029263355.1 Acidobacteriota bacterium
TGGGCGGTGGCGGTCGACAACAGATCCGGCATCGGCACCCCGGGGGTGGCGAGAAATCCTCCCGAGGGGTGACGCTGAGACGCTAACCACTGTGCTGTCTCGTCGGATACGTCGCAGCCCAAGTTACGCAACAGGGTGACGGCAGCGGCGGTCACAGGCAGGGTGCCGATCATCATCGACCGATCGTTGGCGAACCCACCGTCGGCGGTGCGCATGCCGTCGACAAAGGTGACTACTTCCGCTGGATCAGGCAGGTCCTCTCCTAGATCCTGGCAAGTGCCGAGGGCCATGAAACACGAATACACGTTGCCGTGGGCTTCCCCCGGCATGTTGCCGTAACCCTCTCCGGCAATACGAAACGTCGACAGACGTTGCATCATCGAGGCGCGGTCAGCAGCCGAGGGCTCAAAACCTGGCAGCGCCGACCAGCAGCGCGCCAGGCACGACAGGTGCACCAAATCCAGCTCGGCGCCGCCTGCGAAGCCAGCTAGAAAGGGCGCCACTCGGCCCGTGGGCACTTCGGCCCCGAGCGCCAACAGCGCTTCGAGGCCAAAAACCGTGTAATACAAATCCGGCTTGCCATCGCGATCTTCGAATCCCCCCTCGGCATGCAGACAGCCGAGGACAAACTCGCTGACCAGGGCGCTCGACTCACCCAACAGCTGCGGTGCGAGTCTCGACACCTGCAACATTTCGAGTCTCAAACTCATGACACCAACCCTTGATTTCTAGATCGTTGAAGATCTTACCGAGTGTCCGTCGCAGCAATCCCTTGACGTTGGCGTTGTCGAGCATGCGCAGGGCGCGGATCGCCTCGTCTTTATAAGCGTCGAGGAGTTGGCGGCCATCAGCCTCGGCGTCGAGCTCGGCAAACAAGCGATACAGAGCAGCGGGTTCGATCGCCTCCCCCGCCCCCGTCCAGGCGCTGGCGATCTCGTGCTTGCGCGGCCCCTTCGCGGCGCTGTGGGCCAACGCCCAGAGAATGGTCGGCCGCGGCTCCGGCGGCTTGCCGGCCTCGACACATTGCCGCAAATCATCGAGATCGTCTCGGATTTGGTAAGCGATGCCGAGAGAACGACTGTAGTCGGCCAGCGCTTGATGCAGCGTCTTGGAGGCGCCGCCATAAGCAGCTCCCAGGCGGAGCGCAATCTCGAACGCTGGCGCCGTTTTACGGCGGAAAATCTCCACCACGTCAATCGGCTTCATCGCCTTGGGATCGAGACACCACCGCAGCTCCTCACCTTGACCAATCGCCAGCGTGCGATGGCCTTCTGCCGCCAATCGCAGCATCTCGACTCGACGCTCGGGCGCCACCGTCGATTCGGCGAGGAGGCGATAACCTTCACCGATCAGGAAGTCCCCGGCATTGATCGCTACCGGCACCCCATGCACCGCATGCAGGGTGGCGGCACCGTAACGCTCTGCGTCGTCGTCTTCGATATCGTCGTGAATCAGCGAAGCCTTGTGGAAACACTCCACCGCCACGGCAACCCGCCGCAGGTCCGCCGGCACTTCACCGCCGGGCTCGTCGGTCAACGCCTGCTGGATGGCGACGGTAAGAAATGGACGCCACCGTTTACCGGCTCGCGCCAGCCAATCCTGGCCGAGGCGCTCGGCATCCGACTCCGGCTCCCCCATCAACTCGACTAGGGCTTCTGGCGAGAACCAGGTTTCAACTTCGTCGCGTAAGGCTGTCAAATCCATCCGCCGTGTTTTGTCGTCGCTGGTCAGGTGGATCGAATCCCACACCCAGTCGAGATCCACCGAGGTGTCGACACAGTCGTCCTGCAGCAGCGGCAAGGCGATGCCTGGCACCGCCGCCGCTTCCATGTAGCTGTAGACCTTACGCAGCACGTTGATACAACTGACGCCAACGATGGCGTCGATCTGCCCGGTTTCGATGATGGCCATCACAATCGGTGAACCTTCGGCCACCAGCACGGCGTAACCCAGCCGCTCGGCCTCGCTTTGCAGATCCTGGATCGTACACAGGCCGCACTTCTTACACAGTAGGCCAAGCTCGTCGAAGGGTGCGGGACATTTGTCCTCGACCCGTAAACATTTGGGGAGCAACAGCAGGCGACGCTCAAAGGGGATCGCCGCCAACGTCTCACGCCACAGCTCATTGTTGACCAGCAGTGAGATGAATTCGAGGTAACGGGTGTCGGTGCCATGACGTTCACAGAACGCTTCCGCTTCTTCCTGCAGCTCGATCATCGACAGCGGCGGCACCAGGTTGCGCGCCGCGAGGTCGACCCGTAAGGTTTCCAGAATCGAATCACGCTCGCTGCGGGTCGCCGGAATATCCTTCTGTGTCGGGCGAAGAGGCAATGTGGGGATCTGTGGGGGCAGACTGACTAGGGGCAAGCTCACTAGGGAATCTCCTTTGGGATCCGTTCAGGATGCGAAACATTCACAATGCGAATCAAAGCTCGGCGGTTGGTTGAACCTCGTCCAGCGCCGACGCCCCTTGGCGTTTCACTGCCAAGCAACAAACGAAAGCCACCTGCCGGGAGCGCCGGCGTCCCGCCGGCTTGGTCGAGACAGTGAAACCGTTCGATGAACCAGGAGCAGCCATCTCACTCCTCGCTCTTGGTGGACGCGCCCCGCGCTTTCTCGAGAATGGCTTCGGCGCTGGGTAGTTGGTCGAGTACTTCAGCCGGGATGTCGAAATCTTTCTGTAACTTCGCCAAGCAGCGCTTGCGCTCCTTGAGAGCCCGGGTCTCGTCACGCTCTTTTGAGAAACGGGAGGCTGCATGCTCGTGGCGCTGGCGTAACAGCGAGTAGATGTTGCCACCGAGCAGCGACGAGATATCCGTCTTCATCTTTTCGCGGTCGACATCCTCGGCTTGCACGATGTCACCGTTGATCGGCCCGTTCTTGTACTTGGGGAACAGGATGGCGACCTCGGGACAGACCCGTGAGCAGGCCGGGCAGTTGGTTTTGCATTTGTCGGGGTTGGCGACGTCAATCTGTTTCTCGTGATCCACGTCGTAGACCCCGAACAGGCAGAAGCTCAGGCATTGCATGCAGTTGGTGCAACGGTCGTAGTCGATGACCGGAAACCACGGCTTCCACTCCGGCGCCACCCGACCGTGGCCGTGACGCTGGACCATCTCCAACACCCCGACGTCGTCGAGATCGGCGACGCCGCGAACCCGCACCGGCAAACCACCTTCGGTCGATTCGGAGTCATGGTCCGCCTCGGCGCCGAGCTCACGAAGCACCAAAAGCTCCGCATCGTCGAGGGGTGAGACGCTGCGCTCATCACCGGTAACGGTCACGGTATACCCTCCCTCCAATAAGGAGCGAAGGACCGCGTTGCGCCGCTCGGGCGCTAGGATCGGCCCATCCTGTTGGTCGAGAACCACTCTCACGGTTGCTTCCGCAGCGCTCATGCCTTCGCCTCCTCGAGCTCGATGCTGCTGGCCGGTTCGAGAACCGCCGCCAGGGTCGCCTCGCCGGTTTCGGTGCGCATGTTGTGGATCGTCACGCCGGCATCCGGCAAGCTGGCCTCAGCGGCATGGAACAACCATTTCACCGCCCGCGGGTAACAGGCGACGATGTCGACCGGCGCGTCGCCCGCCGCCAGCCGTTGCAGAGCCGGGTCTTGACGGGCCGCAAGCTCACAGAGATCGGGCACGGCGTCGAATGCGACACCGCTGTTGGCCAAGCCTTCCAACACTTCCTCTTTGACCTCTGGTGGGACCACCCGCGCATAGGCGCAATGGCAGTAGACAATTCTCTTCTCGGCTGATGCGGTCTCGCTCATGGTCGTCAGCTCCCGACGGTCATGCGGTGGGTTGGAGTCGGCTGGCCCGGCCGAAAACACTCGAGATGTTCGAGTTGCAAAGCGGTGGACGGCGCCGCCCCATCGCGTGATCCGCGGCTGGCCAACTCCGCTTCGAAGCAGTCCCGCAACGTTGCAGGAGCCGCCTCGGCTCGTAGATTGACGATCAACTGCCCCGAGCGCAGCGGATCACGTAGACGCTCGGCGGTCTCCGGTACGAAGTCGAGATGGACCAGATTGACCAGCCCGAGGTCGTTGAGTCCGCCATCGGGTGACAACGTCATCTTGAGGTGCGCCACCTCGGCCTCAGCCGCCAACAACCGGTCTCGCAGGCTAGATGCTAGGGACGCTAGCCATTCGTTGCCGTCCATCTCGTGCTGCGACGACAACCTGAGGGTCGCATTGAGCCAGCCGAGTAACGCTTCACCTTCACCGTAGGTTCTGTAGTCGACGTCCATCGTCGCACGTTGAACCGACTCGTCCGTTGCCAGTCGCTGGAACCAGGGATCCAAGCCGAGGTCTTGCCGCGCCGAAATTTCGACGATCGCGGCTTTGGGATAACGCGCTTCGAGAGCTCGATGCAGTCGATGACGATCGGTCTCGGCGATGAGGTCGATCTTATTGATCACCAAGATCTCGGCCTCTTCGAGCTGCTTCAGGTAAACGTAGGTCACCTTGTCGGAGAACTTGCGCCCGTCACGCAGTCCTAGGATACGCAACGCCCGCACCGGGTCGACGACGACGCTCAAGGGCGCGATGGTGAAGTCGTCTCCGTAAAGTCTGCGCAGTGGGTAACTGACGGTGGCGACCAAATCGGTACAGCTTCCCACCGGCTCGGCCAGGAAGACATCGGGTCGCCTGGCATCGTCGAGCTTGCGGGCGGCGGCGCTGAGGGAATCGAAACGACAGCAGAAACATCCGCCGGCAATCTCCTCCACCGCAAAACCCTGGTTGCGCAGGGTCCGGGTGTCGACCAAATTTGAGCCTTGATCATTGGTGATCAGGCCAACTCTCAACCCCTGATCGGTGAATCGTCGGGCCAGTCGTGCTACTGATGTGGATTTACCCGCCCCCAGAAAGCCGCCGATCATGACGTAGCGTGCGGTTTGTCTCACGGGCCGATCTCCGGCTTCTGCCATGGTTTCTCCTCCATTTGGTCGATCGTCTCGCCGAGCAGCTCGAGATAACCCTCGATCGAGACGGCTTCCGGATCCGGTTTACCTTCCACTTGATACAACCAACCGTCGCCATAAGAGTCGGAGCACACCAACTCAGGATTGTCGAACGCCGCCGGATTGCCGCCGCCAAAACGGCCCGCGGCAACACAGAACAGATCCGCGGTGGCTTTGAAACCTTCCAACCAGCCGACCACCTTGCCGACCTCAACGGCGTCACCAGGCGCCACTTCAAAATCGAATTCCACAATCTCCCCCAACATGCGAGTCGCAAAGTTGGTCAAGCCGATTCGCCACAGGCCAGGTTCGACTTCGAACAGCCAGAAGTGCGCCGGGCTGTAGAGGTAATCCTTGGGAAACCTCGCCAGAAACCGATGACGTTTGAACCTAACGGTCTCGACCTCTGCCTTGGTCACGTCTTCCCCTTTGCCATGTTTAGCCCCAACCGCCCGCATCAGCGCAGGGATCTCCACAACTCGCCGCGACCTCGGTGGCCAGCGGTTGCGGCGCCCGCTGGAGGGCGGTCGTAATCTCGCGGGCGGCACGCTCGATCTCAGCCCGCGTCGTCGACCGGCCAAGGCCGAATCGCAACGATCTTCCAGACGGATCGTCCACCCCGTTCAACGCCTTCAGAACGTAGGAGCCGCCCGCGCCAGGGTCACTGCAGGCGGCGCCGGAGGACACCGCAACCGTGGTCAGCTCGGCGAGCAGGCGCTCAGCGTCGATCCCTGGAAAGGCAACGTTGAGATTGTTGGGAAGACGATGACGCAGACTGCCGTTGACCGTCAGATCGGGAACAGCTTCGCTCAAGAGACGCAGCAGCAGGTCTCGCAGTTCACCAGTGCGTCCGGCGTCCTCTCGACGTTCGGCGGCGACCAGCTCACAGGCTTTCCCCAGACCGACGATCCCCGGGACATTCAGCGTCCCCGACCGTCGGCCCCGCTCGTGACCCCCTCCTTCGATCCGAGGAACCAGACGCACCCGAGGTCTGCGGCGCCGCACATAAAGCGCACCGACCCCCTTGGGCCCGCAGATCTTGTGCCCAGAGATCGACATCAAGTCGACCCCTAATTGGGAGACTCGGCAGTCCACCCAGGCGAGGGCCTGGGCCGCGTCGGTGTGCAACAACACTCCGCGGGCACGACAAAGCTCAGCGATCTCGCGCACTGGCTGGAGGACACCGATCTCGTTGTTGGCCAGCATCAAGCTGACCAGGACCGTGTCATCGCGCAACGTCGCCGCGACACTTTCGGGATCGACAAGGCCCTCCTCATCAACGTCGAGATAGGACACTTCACAACCGCCGCGTTCCAACCTGCCACAGACGTCGAGCACTGCCCGGTGTTCGGTGACCGCAGTGATCAGGTGTTTGCCACGGTGGGCATACGCCTCGGCGACACCCTTGAGCGCCAGGTTGTCGGATTCTGAAGCACCCGAAGTCCACACGATCTCAGAGGGCTCGCAGTCCAGGAGGTCGGC
The DNA here is from genome assembly GCA_029263355.1 of Acidobacteriota bacterium. Classification (GTDB taxonomy): domain Bacteria; phylum Acidobacteriota; class Thermoanaerobaculia; order Multivoradales; family J023; genus JAAELT01. Next base: position 6,445 of record JAJCXQ010000075.1, read on the forward strand.
GACTTGTCGTCGAGCGGTTTCAACCAAGGCGGCAGCACGCCGGCCCGTGGCGTGCTGACGACTCGACGCGTTGCCGAAAACCTCTCCGAAACAAGGCAACATCGCCGCCACCACCCTTGGATCGCAAGGAGTTGTGGCGTGGTGATCGAGGTAGACCGAGGGCGGATCGGCCACGAGAGCCGTGCTCAACCGATGGCGCCCATGCCGAAGAAGACGTTCTTCTTGAGCAGCCGATAGAGCCAGAAGTCCTCGGGGATCTCTTCATCCGGCAAATGGTGGCTGTGGCGCGGGGTGATGCTGTTGAGCTCGGCGTATGCGGTACCGCGACCGCTAGTGTCACGGGCGCCGCTGTCTTGGATGTATTCGTGGAGCTCCTGGGGATGCTCGAGGATCACACATCCCTTGGTGCGCTCGGTCACAAAGGATTGGAAGCCGCGCAGGAATTTGCTGTCGTTGAATGTGTCGTAAAGATCCTCACCGTCACGCACCGTCTCGGTGGCGAAAGACAGTGCCGGACAAATCTCGATCGAGCCTCGTGGGCCAACGTGGTATCCAAGCCCCATGGCGGCTGGACAAAACGCTTCACCATCGGCGGTCCAATAGGTGTCGATGATCAACATCGGCTGGGTACGTCGGATCTCGAGGAGGCGCTTGCGCATCCAGATCAGCTGCTCTTTCGAGACGCAATATTCGGGGTGAGGCTCCTCCCCCATCGGTCGATAAACGTAATACCAGATGTACATGGCGCCGCGATCGGTGAAGAACTTCACGTACTCGTCGGACATCACTTCATGCATGTTGAGGCCGGTGGCGGTGGTGGCAATGCCATAGAGCAGCTTGGCTGCTTTCAGCCGGTCCAAACCCTCGAGCGCGGCTTCCCAGACGCCGTCGCCGCGTCGCCCATCGTTTTGCTCCTGCCAGCCGTCGAGACTGATCAAAGGCGTGACATTGCCCGCCTTCTTTAGTTTCGCGACGTTGTCCGGAGTGAACAGCATGCCGTTGGTGATGACCTGAAAATAACAATCCGAATGTTTTTCCAAGACCTTCCAGATGCCCTTGAACATGAACGGCTCGCCGCCCAGCAAGGTGTAATAGTAGGCATTCTGTTTCTTGCCAGACTCGATGATCCGGTCGAGATCTTCTTCACCGATGAAGTGGGCGGTGCCTTCCTTCTCCACCCAGCAACCGTGGCAACGCAGGT
>JAJCXQ010000076.1 GCA_029263355.1 Acidobacteriota bacterium
TGCGGGTAGCGTTACTGTCTCGAGCGCCTTGCTCATCAACAGATAACCTGCCCCCAGCATGAAGCCACTGGCCAAGGCATAGGCGGCACCGATCGATGAACGCTGTGGGCCCGTGCCGAAGGCGAAGGGAATAGCTCCCAAAGCCGCAGCAGTTGCAGCCAGCGCGCTGCAAAGCAGGACAATGAGCACCGGCTCATTCGGCAACACCAGCATTGCTGTCTCCCTGACCAGGAAATCCGCGATCAGTCCCGTCGCCACCGAGCCTAACTCAAATCGATGGCGGTGCGGACTTTCAATTAGGGAGTCGAATCGACAGACCGAGACCGAAAAACCAGTCGTCGGCAGTTCCTGACAGCCCGAGGCCTGTCGCCAGATCGAGTTGAATGTTGTTCCGCAATACGTAGGTCAAACCGCCGTCCAATGAGTGAGCGGGATCCCCCGGGGCGCTCATCGGGATATCGCCGTAAAATTCCACGAAAGCTCCCCATTGCCCCACCAAGTCGAAGCCTAGGGCTAACGTATAGAAGCCACTGGACAGCGTGTGGATAGATCCGCCTGACTCCGACCTCGACTCTAATCTCATTCCCAAGTTGTAGCCCAATCCGATCTTGTCGGACAGACTGTGGGCAAAAGCGAGGCGCACCGAGGGATCAAAACGATCGCTGGTCAACGCCTTGTCACCGATCGGCACCGAGGCTTCGACTAGAACGGCCACTTCAGGTCTAGTGCCGCGTTCCTCAGCCAAGTAGATCTTGGTTCCAAGACTACCGTCACCGATCCCATTGCCGTCCACCTCGGATCTGCCGGAACGAACCTCCGAAGTCACAAACCCGCTCCAACCAACGCGCAGCTCAACCTTTTTCGACAGTCCAATGCGCAACAGGCTGCCCGGCGCTTCATGAACCTCGCTCCGCACGCCGTCTTTGTCATCGCGCGAGAACGTCCAGCCGACCTCCAGCTGATAGGCGCCCTTCGGCACCACGACCGACGATTCGGTCTGGTCAGGCCGATCGGTGATCAACTCGGGGGAATCCTGGGCACTGGCAGAGTCCGATACCACCACCCAGTGCCAAACGAAGAAACAGAGACAGACGCCCCTGCGGGCCGGGACCCAGAACCGCGGGCGAGATTCATTTTTTCGCATAGGTACACCTCTCCTGGGCTGTACTTGGACAGCAAACGACGCCGGGGATCATTCTGATTGCCGAGAGTGTGGCTCAGCGGTAGCGCTGTCTACCCGTCTACCTTACCCAACGCCGCACCCAAAAGCTCAACTGGTCGAGCAGCGTTACGACAACAATGATGACCAGCAGCAACACCGCGACTTTCTCGTACTGAAAGCCGCGGACATAGAGTTGAATGTAATAGCCGATGCCGCCGGCGCCTACTAGGCCTAACACAGCAGCATCGCGGAAGTTCATTTCGAGACGATAGACCGAGAACGCGACCACTTGTGGCACCGATTGTGGGAAGAGCCCGTAACGCAGGGTCTGTCCCCAGGTCGCCCCGGTGCCCCGAACCGCGGCTAGGATTCCCTCGTCCGCGGTCTCGAACTCCTCGGCGAAGAACTTGCTAAGCATGCCCACCGAGTGAAAGGCGATGGCCAACATACCTGGAAAAGGTCCGAGGCCAACCGCAGAGACACACAGCAAGGCAACGATGATGAGTGGGATCGAGCGCAACATGCCGAGAAGCCACCGCATCGGCTGTGATACCCAAGGTGGCGAAACGTTGGACGCCGCCAAAAAACCCAAGGGTAGGGCAACCACTACCGCCAAAGCTGTGCCGGCGATCGCGATCATCAGCGTCTCGATCGTCGAGTGGACGACCAGACGAGTCGCGCTCCAATCCGGTGGCACCAAACGGGAAAAGAACTCAGCGAACCGAGGCCCAGAGCTCAGCAGCGCGCCGAGATCGACCTCGGACCACCAGAGCGCCCAACCGACCAGGCCGCTAAGGAACAACCAGCCGCAAATCTGGGTGAGAAGCTTTCGCTTCCAAGCTCTTCGCAACTCGGTCATCGCGCTTTCTCCTTCGTGCACTATCGCGCCGGTAGCCACGGTAGACCAACTCGGCATCTTCGTCGGTGAAACCTTCGGGATGGCCGTCATAAACCAACCCGCCATTGGCGAGCCCAACCAACCGACTGGCGAATCGTTTCGCCACCTCGGGTTGGTGAAGATTCACCAGCAGCGTCACGCCGCGTCGTGAGACGCATTCGACCAACAGCTCGAGAGCGTCTTCCGCCAACTCAGGATCGAGAGCCGAGACGGGCTCGTCGGCCAAGATGACATCAGCCTCTTGCATCAGCGCGCGGGCGAACACCACCCGCTGCCTTTGGCCTCCGGACAGTGTCTCGACACGTCGATGGCCGAGGCCTTCGAGCCCTACTTCCTCCAAGACCTCCTCGGCCTTCTCCCACTCCGCCACCGGATACCAGCCAAAGAGGCTCTTCCATGGGCTGACGCGTCCGAGGCAACCATGCAGTACGTTACTGACCACAGACAGGCGTGGCACCAGGTGAAACTCCTGATCGATCATTGCGATCCGCCGCTGGATCGCCCGCCTGGCCCCCGATTCCCGGGCAGCCGGATCGACTCCCAGAACTCGGACTTCACCGGTCGACGGTCTTAGCCGTCCCTTGATAAGTCTCGACAGGGTCGTTTTCCCTGAACCGCTGTGCCCCAGAATGAAAACTCGCTCGCCCGCGCCAATCTCGAGGCTCTCGAGATCGAGGGCCAGAGTGCGGTCAAAAAGCACGTGGATACATTCGAGATGGACCATCGACTCCTGGCTTGGAGCGGGGCCATCAACAATGACACTCATGAGCCCTTCCGTCGTTTGAGGAAGCCAAAGGCCCGCGCCACCTGCTCCACCTCGGCGTAAGTCTCATGGGAGACCGCGACATAACCGTCGACACTGTAGAGATATTGCAAGAGCTTCTTGTCCGGCCCCTCATTCAGAGCCAAAAGAGCCTGCTGCAACTTTTCGGCGAGATCTCGATCAAGACCTTCCCGGATCACCACGCAGTGTGACGGAATGGGTTTGGACACACCGATGTGAATGATCTGGTCTCGTTCCTCTCCACGCAGCAGATCAAAAGCATATTGGCCGATGCCAGCAGCGTCGACGAAGCCATTGAGCACCGCACGAATCGCCTGTTCGTCGCCGCCAGCAAAGTAGACCTGTTTGAAGAATTGGTCGGCGGCTTCGCGGTCTTCGATCAATCCCTGATCTCTGAAGGCTTCCAAGGGATACATGTAGCCGGACGACGAGATCGGGTCGACGAAAGCCATCGATTTGCCCTTCAAATCCGCAAGCTTCTCCAGGCCGCTGTCTTTGCGTACAAAGATATGCGACACATAGGTTGACGAGCCGTTATAGATCTCTCCTAGGATCGCCTGGGCCCCTGCCTCATGGTGGGCCAGAACATATTGCAACGGTCCCATGAAGCCGGCATCCGCTGAACCGTGGCGAAGCGCCTCCACCACCGCAGTGTAGTCCGTCGCGGCAAAGTGCTCAATTTCGACGCCGAGCTTGCGTCCCAGATACTCGGTCACTGGTTCGACGTGCTCCATCAACTGATTGGGGTTCTCATAGGCGATGAAAACGATCCGCAGCTTCTTCGGAGCCGCCTCGGTGACCGCTGCCAGGCACAGTCCCCCTGCCAGACACAGTGCCCCCGCCAATGCGAACGCCAGGGCAGGTCGAACAAAGTATGTTTCCCTTCCACTCCTCACCTGAGCACCTCCTTGTGCTCCGCGTAAACTTGTCGATATTCGGCGACCCGAGATCTGCGGGTCTCGGAATCGTCGTCACGGTTGGCGGCCAACGCCTGATCCATCAGCTCGGCCAAGCGGTCTAGTACCGGCAGCTTGCTGCGATCTTGTACGTCCCACTTGTGGGCTCTTATCTCGAAGGCAATGGTCTCGAACGTTACATCCAACAGGCCAAGCTTACGCCGACTCTCGAGGAACTCGTAAGCCGACAGAAAGAAGCTGAACTCTTCAAGCTCGGCCTCCAAGGTATGAATCGTGTCTTCATACGCCTCGATACCGTCACCGATGGTCTCTACATAAACAGTCAGGTCTTCCACTTCCGCCTCGCTGAGCTCAAGCGCGTAACTTTCGTTGAACCAGTTGTTGACCTCCTCGAGGGAGTCAAACCGTCCATCATGAAAATATGGGGCGGTGTATCGAGCACTGAGCAACGTCGGAGTGTCGAGAGCACCGTCACGGGAAAATTCTTCGGCCCCCTGCACTGAGCCGATGTCGTGGCGCTTGCGATCGAGAAAGTGATCCGACGGATTGTGACAGCTGGCGCAGGAGCGATTCGCCATCTGAGCAAAAGGGCGGTGAAAGATCTCCTCGCCACGGCGGGCCGACGCCGACGCTCTGTCATTCAAGCGACCCTCGCGATCGACGTATGGATTGGGCAAGAAGTCGAACTCCAACATGTAGGCGATCAGCCCATCGAGCATCACCGGATCAGGTTCCGGGCCATTGAACTCGTTGACGATGACGTTGCGGGTGAAGTCTCGTAACGACTCGAAACGTCCATTGCGACCATAGGGAGCCGTGAAGCGGATCCCGCGCAGATCGGGGATGTCGATGGGATCAAAATGGCCGTTGTTGGCATGCGGCGCGAAGAAGCTGTTCGAGACGTCGAGCCCACCCGGGCGCGCCGACAGTCCGGGAATGAAAAAGTTGGGGTTGGTAATGCTCTTGTTGTGGCAAGTGTTGCAGCTGATCCCGAGGGACCGCGCCGGTTCGCCGAAGATCTCCGCGCTATCGAAAGCCATATCCCCCAACGCAATCAAGACTGTTTCGTTCTCGTCGACCCCGCGGGTCGCCATATTCAGAATCTGACGGGGTCGCGGCAGCTGTTTGTTGATGTTGCTGCCGGGCGGCAGCTTGGCTGGCGCCATCGAAGCTGGCTGGAAGCTCGAGCTACGCACCGGCAGCGGCGCCAGGCTATCCAACGCCAGATCAACCTGAGCTCCGCCGATCAAGGACTCGACGTAGGTCACGAGTTTGGCAGCCTCGCGGTCGAACGACGCAAGATTCGGGTCGATCCGCCCGGCGCCGAGGAAGCCAGGCTTGCCCAGGGCATCACCGAGGGCCAGCCATGCACGGCCAAGGCGGGCAAAGGCTTCCCCATCGACGGCGCGAATCTCGTTCTCGAAGGCAGCCCACAACTGTCGGGCCTCGTCGAGATGCCCCGCAGCGGTGCGGTGATCCTCCATCGCGCCACGGGCCCGGTCGAGATGCAGCAGGAGCTGCGCGGCGACCGCTCGGGTCGATAGCTCAAAAACTCGGCGCGCAGCCTCCAGGCGCCCAGGCACGCCGTCGGTCTCGACTTCGTCGCTCATTTGCGATATCTGAGTAGCGATCAACTGCGAGACGTTGTGGCGATAATCCCGTGCCTCGTCGGCCGCCACTTGCGACAGCCCATCAGCGATAGTCGCCGCATCGTTCTCGACCACATCCCACAGAATCGGATTGAGGCCGAGAACAAAACTCAGCCGGCGGTGGCTCTCGGCCACCGGGTGTAGTTTTTCGGGTGGAACGATGTGAGCGCTCGAGACCTGTAGCATCAGGCTCAAGCTGAGCGTCACCATTAGCCAGCGCGCAATGCGGCAACGCCGGTCAGTGGATTTGTATCTTGAAAGATTCATGTCAACCTCGTTTTTTGGTCAACGTTCGAAAAGGTTCGCTTGAATGAAACTCTGTCCCTGCCTCGTGGCCGGAAATGTTTTTGAGTACTCAAAAATTATTCTACAGGTGCCCTCAAAAGTCAAGAGCTGGCTTCCAGCTTATCGGTCCAAGACCAGCGACCATGTGACCAGGAAGCCACTTCGTGCTGGCCACGGCCCGCCCGCCCGGGCTGGGTGCTGCCCGCCTAGATCCGTGAGTCGTTCCTGCCTCGGGCGGGCACGTCGTCTTTGGCAAGATGCTCCGCGTGGCGGATGATCGACGTCTCAGCCAGGTAAGGCCAACGCGCTCAGCTGGCGATCCGCTGATTTGCGCAAAACGACCGCCACGACCATCGGCAGATCGCCAAAAATGTCGGTGACAAGGAGCGCGATCAGCCGATGATTGCCGACTTGTCGACCGACAAATGCACGATCAGCCGACGATCGCCGACTTGTCGACCGACAAATGCACAATCATCGCCTGATCGAACTCTTCGACCCAGCAACGAACCATGATCATCAGCGGATTGCACGCCTCGTCGTAAACAAGACGGCGAATCGGCCGATGATCGGGCTTCGATGTTTCGGGCCGACGCGCCAGCCGCCGGTGATCGGACGACTCGAGCTTCCTCAACCGGTCGATCAACGCTTGGTTGCCGGCCTTGCGACCAGGGGCCCGGAGCATCACCGGCTGTCTGTAGCGGTGGGCGAAGTCCGCCGAGAGCGATCTCAGAATCGGTCGCTGGGCGGCCGCAAGGAAACCGGCGGTCCCAACACTTCTCGCAACACGATCGCGCGAGCGAGGGCGCTCCGGTCTTGCGACGTCAGCTCAGCCCTCAGGCGCTCGACGAATCTCGACGACTCTGTTTGGCCGTGTGTATCGAGCTTTGGGATTGCCGAGACCTCGAGGTCACCTCGCACGTGCTCACTCTGGCTCCACTCATGCTCCTGCACACTCCACACTTCTTCTGAGGAGGTGCGCTGTGCTTCTGAGGGTGTGCGGCGATGCTCCGCTTTGGACATCCTCGTTTCGGACGCTGTCGGGTGGGTCTCGCTGACCGTGCGCCGATGTTCGGAACCAGACCCATTCGGTTGCGCGACAGCCGGAGGCTCCACCGGGCTCATCTCGACATCGACGCCCATCTGTTGTGCTAGATCGCGCAAGGCCTCCTGCAGCGTCCCCTTGCGGTTCTGCCCCGGTGGCGTGGCCTGTTCGAGATCCGCGTCCATAGGACGCGCCCTGCGCCCGAGCCAAGCGATCGCCTGAGAAACGATCCAAAACAGGGCCACCAGCAGAAAGACAACAATATCGCTGTTCACCGGCGCGTCTCCGATCAGCCGTCACTATCTTTGTCAGAGGATGTTTCTTTCCCTTGCCCCTGACCCGCGATCGACTCCCTCATATCAGAATCTGCTTGGACGTTCCGCATCTTGTAATAGTCCATGATACCGAGATTGCCCGAACGGAACGCTTCAGAGATCGCGAGCGGTACCGCCGCTTCGGCTTCGATGAGTTTCGCCTTCATATCCTGGGCCTTGGCTCTCATTTCCTGCTCTTCAGCCACGGCCATCGCCCGTCGGCCTTCAGCCTTGGCTTGAGCCACCCGCTTATCGGCTTCAGCCTGATCGGTCTGCAGTTTGGCGCCGATATTCTCGCCGACATCTACATCTGCAATGTCGATCGACAAGATCTCGAAGGCAGTGCCGGAGTCGAGCCCCTTGCCGAGCACGGTCTTTGAAATCGTGTCCGGGTTCTCGAGCACTTTCTTGTGGGTCTCAGCGGAACCGATGGTGGTCACAATACCTTCGCCAACCCTGGCTAGGATCGTTTCTTCGCCAGCGCCACCCACCAGCCGATCGAGGTTGGCGCGGACCGTCACCCGACTGAGGGCTTTCACCTGGATACCGTCCTTGGCGACTGCCGCGACAATCGGAGTATTGATGACTTTCGGGTTGACGGACATCCTGACCGCTTCGAGGACGTCGCGTCCCGCCAGGTCAATCGCCGCTGCGCGTTTGAAGTCGAGCGTGATGCCCGCCTTGTCAGCGCTGATCAGGGCCATCACCACTTTGGTGACATCACCTCCGGCCAGATAATGGGCCTCGAGATGTCCAACGTCGAGATCTAGGCCGGCCTTGATCGCACTGATCCGCGGTTCGACGACAAGTTTGGGAGGAACCCGGCGAAAACGCATACCAATGAGCGTGAAGAGACTCACTGACGCTCCGCTGGCCATTGCTGCCAACCAGAGGCGCACCGGAATCAGGTAGGAAAACAAGAAAACAAACGCGACAATCGAGACGATCAACGTCAGGGTTTCAGTCATTTTGAATCACCTCGGAATGCTAGCGGATGGTTGGCTTCAAGATTCTCAGGGCATTTCGCAAGCTCGCATCCAGAGGCTGCGAGACGGCTCTTTTTGTTCGTAGAATTGACAGCTCACATTATCACGTCGCGATCTCACGACTCTCGATGATCTCTTCCAGAGCCGGTGCCGAGGCATCAGGCGCCTCGACCACGGGCACTTCGACCACCACGCGATTGCCCTCGATCTCGCAGATCCGGACTTCGACTCCGCTCTCGATGAACTCGCTGTCAGCGACGACGTCGATCCGCTGTTCGTCGATCTCGATCAAGCCGGCTGGGCGCAACGGTGTCAGAGTCATGCCGGTTCGTCCGAGGAGATCGCCCAATCCCTCTTCGGCAGCCTTCCAGTCCTCGGCACCCTGGTTGTCGAGGACCAGCCTCTTCGCCACCCGTGATCGCACCAGGATCTTGATCGCGACCGTGGTCAGCACCAAGCTCAAGGTTACAGCTGCAATTCCCCAACTGGTCCCTAGCTCGAAGGCCACATAGCAGCCATAGGTGACAGCGATCAGCCCTAGGATGCCCAGGATGCCACCCGGCACAAAGATCTCGATCAGCATCAAGATGTAGCCGACCGCCAAGAGACTGATGACAGAGAGTAAACCGTCTGGCATAGGACCTCCTCAGGCCTCGCGAACGACCGTCCGTCCGGGTTCCTGGCGCAACACTTTCACCGCTTGGCCCTGGTCGATGAACTCACCTTCGGTCTCGACATTGAGCCGCCGTCCCGCAATCCGCGCCTTGCCGGAAGGACGCAATGGCGTCAAAGTTGTTCCTTGCTCGCCCACCAACTCAGTTGTACTCGTCTCATGACTCTGGTAACCAGCAGTCGAATCGAGTCCTCGACCCAGGATCAACTGCCGTCCGATCCGAGTGTTGCCGGCGAGGGTGGGCAGGTAGCGGAACATCAGCCCAATCGTGATGATTCCCAAGACGGTTGTCAGCAGGACCTGGGTGACCGCTTGTTGGGTGAAGGGGTTGTCGAACGATATATCGCTCCAATCCCCCGCCATCAACAACATGACCAGGCTGGTCAAAATCGAAAGGCCACCGAGGATCCCCAGGATACCCATCGTCGGCGCACCGAGGAGCTCCACCACCAGAAACAGCAATCCTAAGCCGAATAGGAGCAACTCCTCCGAGCCGGCAAGATTGACCAGGTAGTGGCTGAAGTACAGCAGCAATGCACAGATCAGAGCACCAGCACCAAAAATACCCACTCCGGGGGTCTGAAGCTCGAGATATCCCAGCACCATCATCCCGAGGAGAAGGATCGACGCCATCGACGAACTGGTGAGAAAGCCGACAAGATCCTCCGACCAGGTTCGGCCAACCTCTTCGATCGGTCCCTCCAGCCCCAGCTTTTCGAGAGCTTCTTCCAAGCTCGCCGCTTCGACGTCGACAATCCCGTGTTCGAGAGCGCTCCGGTTATTCAGGGTCAGCAGCTTCCCCTTCTCTGTGACATCTGGAATCTCGACATCCGCATCAACCATTGCCTCGGCGATATCACCGTCGCGGCCCCGGGTCTCAGCCGTAGAGCGCATCTCCTCGCGAAAATAAGAAAGGTACTTCTCCTCCACCGACGCTGGCATCTCTTGTCCGGGGCCGCTCGATACCGGCGTCGCAGATCCGATGGTGCCGCCGGGACTGATGGCGATCGATTGGCAGGCAAACGAGATCAAGGCGCCGGCGGAGATCGCTCGTTTGTTGATGTACACCGCGGTGTGCATCGGTGCATCGATCAAGGCGTCGCGGATCAGAACCGCGGCGTCGACCCGGCCACCAAAGGTGTTGAGCTCGATCATCAACACCGCTGCCTCGGCGACCGTCGCAGCGTCAATCAGGCGTTTGACATAGGCGCTGGTCGCGAGATTGATCTCGCCATCGATCTTGCCGAGCATGACCTTGCCGCCAACCCCGATCGACTTCGCAGGAGTTGCCTCCGACGCATCCCCAGCCGTATCTTCGGCCTCGGAAGGCTCGGCCTCCTCCGCGGGTTGCGCGTCGACACTCGGCATGAAGACGAGATGTGGAGCGAGAGCGGCAATTAACAGGCAACCGAGGAGCGCAAGGGAGGATCGATGCCACATGTCTTCATCTTACTGTAATCTCGCCGTAATTGGGCTGTATCTCAGACGCAAGAACGCCGCCCCGATCTCGAGGCGGCGTTCGCTGATCAGCAAGATCTGACGATCACACCAGCAGCGGTGCGATGACCAGAGCAACCACCGACATCAACTTGATGAGGATGTTCAAGCTCGGGCCGGAGGTGTCTTTGAAGGGATCGCCGACGGTGTCACCAATCACTGCGGCTTTGTGAGCTTCCGAGCCCTTGCCGCCGTGATGGCCCACTTCGATGTACTTCTTGGCGTTATCCCAGGCTCCACCAGCATTGGATTGAAAGATCGCCATCATGACCCCCGAAGCGGTCACACCGGCGAGTACGCCACCGAGAGCCGCGACATCGTAAAAGCCAACTGCCACCGGTACGACGACCGCCAGCAAGCCAGGCAAAACCATCTGGCGCAGCGCCCCGCGGGTCGCAATATCGACACAGGTGGCATGATCAGCTTCGGCCTTGCCCTCCATCAGGCCCGGAATCTCCCTGAATTGGCGACGCACTTCCTCGATCATTTCGGAGGCGGCGAGCCCAACCGCTTTCATCGCCATCGACGAGAACAAGAACGGCAACATGGCACCGATGAAGAGCCCACCCATGACCGTCGGCTTCGACACATCGATGACGTCCAGCCCGACGGTGGTGCGGAACGCGGCAAACAAAGCCAGCGCGGTGAGCGCGGC
>JAJCXQ010000077.1 GCA_029263355.1 Acidobacteriota bacterium
CCTCCCAGAGTCTCTGCTCGAAAGTGAGCTCTTCGGCATCGAGGGAGGTGTCGCGACCGGCGTCCAGGCGCGGCGCGGTAAATTCGAGCTGGCTGATGGCGGCAGTCTGTTTCTGGATGAGATTGGCGACCTCGAGCTTCCCCTCCAGGTCAAACTGCTCCGAGCCCTGCAGGAACGCGAGGTCACCCATCTCGGTGGGCATCAGGCCATCCCGGTCGATGTGCGGGTGATCGCCGCCACCCACCGCAACCTGGAAGCTCTGGTGGAAGAAGGCCGCTTCCGAGAAGACCTCTACTATCGCCTCAAGGGTGTCGACATCGAGCTGCCACCACTGCGCCAGCGTCGCCAAGACATCCCCCACATGGTGCGCCTGTTCTCGGAGGAATTTTGCCAACGGGAACAAATCGCCACCCCGCAGCTCGACCCCGAAGCGCTGGCGCTGCTGCTGGCCTACGACTACCCCGGCAATGTGCGCGAGCTCCAGAACCTTATCGAGGGGGCCGTCTCTTTGGCCAAAGGAGTGATCGACGCAGACTTGTTGAGAAGTCTTCTCGGCGGCGGTGACGACGGGACCGACAATCCCCTCGATCTCAACACGATCGAACGTCGACATATCGATCGGGTGATCCGACTGACCGGCGGCAACAAAAGTGCTGCGGCCCGACTTCTCGGGATCGATCGCCGCACGTTGCAGCGCAAGGGGCATTGAGGCGACCCACGAGTCGACATTGCCGAATCGAACTTGGCTGCGACATTTTGCCACGCATGCGACATTCTGTCGCGATCGACTCGGAGCCTTTGATAACTAGGCCTTGGTGTCCATTGTCGGAGATCCTCGCAAACAACCGCGACATTTTGTCGCGCCTCACCGATTCGGCAAAATGAACTGAGACCTGGCTAGAAATTTATAAACATCTTGTTTTCAAGACATTGGAGACTTCTCTCCTGATCTGGGCGCAACCTGGCAAAGGCTTTGCGAAACAAAAGCTTGAACCAGTGAGGAGGCTCTCATGCTAGAATCAGGTCGAAATCGCGATGTCGCAATTTCCGGGGTCCCAGCCCAGGTGCTTTCCGGAGTACCCGTTCAGGTGTTAGGTACGGCCGGCACCCTGTTGAGTTTCGCTTGGCTCTTGCTGCAAAACAAGATTCACCCGTTCGTGGTCTACCTACTCCAGGTCTACCTGACCTTCTGAGGATTGCCCGATTAACCCGCCGGCCACCGCCGGGACTAGTGATATGCAGCAAGTGAGGCTCACGCTGCCCATGATCCCCAACATGGAGCTCACTGCCAGTAAAACGGCGTGTGCGATGGGGGAGCAGATCGGCCTGAGCCCAGATAAGATCGACGAAGTGCAGATGGCGGTCGTCGAGGCCTGCATCAACGCCTTCGAGCACAGCGGCGCGGCCGACCGTGAAGTCCGGATCCTGTTCCAGGTTCTTGGTTCTACAGATGAGCCAAATGGTCTGGAAATCATCATCCAAGATGGGGGAGGCGGCTTCTCCCCTGATAAGATTCGTCCACGAGACACCGAAGAGATACTCAATGCTCCGCGTAAGAGGGGACATGGCCTGAGGATCATCGACGGATTGATGGATGAGGTAGAGATTCGGTCTGATTCCGAAGGAACAACCGTCGTCATGCGGAAAATGCGGTGACGGGAGCATTTGATGACTGAGAGCTTAAAGCTGACCGTTGACGATCAACGGGACGGCCTGTCGGTGATCTACACCGACGGATACATCAACAACCAGGGCGGTGAGGAAATCGCGCGAGTCGCCTATGAGTTGATCGAAAAGGGGCAGAAATGCCTCCTGCTGAATCTTGCAGGTACCAAAATCGTCAACTCGATCGGTATCTCTATACTGATCGAGATCATCGAAAAGATGTTGGAGATCGACGGCAAACTGGCTTTCTGTCGCTTGACGCCGACGATCGAAAAGACGTTTCACATCATGGGCCTTGCCCAATATGCCGGGATCTACTCCGACGAGGAGACCGCCGTCACCAGTATGACTTCGTGAAGCCTCGGCCTCGCGTTGGCGCAGATCCTCGCCTAAATGAAGTAAAACCATGTCACCCGAGACGATGTCCTCTGTGCGTCGCTCCGACGGGTCTTCGGAACACGATTCTTTGGAATTCAGTGCCTGGGAGAAAGTGTTCTCACTCGCCAGGAAGGAAGTCGATGATCGGCTAGCCCTCCAACGCGAGCTTCACCGATGGGGTCAGCACAACGGTGCTGACGCAGCACTGTACACTGAAGTCGAAGGCGCATTCGAGCAGCTGTCGAGCACCGGAAAAACACCTTTTCCGCTTCGGATCTCAACGTCGGACGAGTTAGAAGAAGATTGGGCACGCCTCGAGCTTCCTCAGACTCTTCTCCTCTATACCGCCGACCTCGATGGACCGCAGTCAGCCACGGCGAGGATGCTGCTGGCCGCTGGGGCCCGCATCAGCAGTCTGAAACGGCAGATCCAGGAACAGCGATTTCAAGCAAAGTTCCGCGGCGTCGAGCTCCAGGCTCTCTATGACGTCGGACTGGCGATCGCCTCGACTCTGGATCTCGAGGAGCTATGTGAAGAGGCTCTGCTGCGTGCGGTCTCGTTGCTCGACGCGCGCCGTGGCGCCCTCTACTTGCTGGAACCAGGGGGGTATCGGCTGACCAGCCGCTTCGGCGGCGAGGCCCTGGAACACTTCGAGGCCGACGAAAAACACATCGCCTCATTGCTAGCCGACGAGGCGAGCGGCGCCAGCGAGTGGATTCCCGGCGCGACCCACCTGTTGGCGGTACCGGTCGAGGTAGAGAGCAATGCTCGCGGCATGTTAGTGGTCGCAGACAAAGAGAATCGACGGGGCGTGGGGCCCTTTCCGGCGACCGATCGCCGTACCCTCCTGTTGTTCGCCAACCAGGCGGCGATTGCGATCGAGAACGCCAAGCTGCACAAGCTGGCACTGGAGAAAGAACGCCTCGAGCGCGAAATGGAGCTGGCGGCGGAGATCCAACAACAACTGCTGCCCAAGATCATGCCGATCATTCCGGGTTATGAAGTCATCGGCTGGAATCGACCGGCACGCCAAGCAGGCGGCGACTATTTCGACTTCCAGAACCTGGAGAATGGCGACTGGGAATTGGTGGTTGGCGACGTGGTCGGCAAAGGTGTACCGGCCGCTATTCTAGTGTCCACGTTGCACTCGTCGTTGCGGGTACTGCTCGATCAGATGGCGGTCGGCCCCGAGCTGATCGAGCGCCTAAATCGCCACATCTTCGAGTCCTCGAGCGCCAATAAGTTCATCACAATGCTGCTCGCCACTCTCGACATCAATAAGCATCACCTCGCTTACATCAATGCCGGGCACAATCCGGGTCTCCTGATCAAGCAAGATGGCGAAGTTACGCTGATGAATTCATCGGGACTCCCGCTGGGCCTCATGCCCCAAGGCCACTTCGAAAGCGCGACTCTAGAGCTCGGCCAAGGCGATCTGGTCTGCATTTACAGCGACGGCATCACAGAATGTGAAGCGCCTGACGAAGAGGAGTTTGGCCTCGAGCGCCTGACGAGTTTGCTGGCCGACCATCGTCGGCAACCGCTGTCCGAAGTTCTTCACCTAATCGACCAGGCGGTGACCGACTTCGCTCAGGGCCTGCCTCAAGGCGACGATCAAACAGTCATTCTGCTGCGTCGCCAATAACTCAGTCTGTTCCGCTGCGTCGCCCCCTGGCTAGTTTCCCTCCAGAAATAGCGATTCGAGGTCGCGCTGGTGGAGCGAGCACAGGCGAGTATGTCTGAGCGGAATATAAGTAGCTAGCTCACAAAATTTTGTAAACAATGAGGTTGAAAGACTCGACGCTGCCAAGGCGAGTTACGCAGCGCGGCGCGCAGCCCATCAGCGCGACCGGCAGAGGGTCATTCTAGGATGGAATCTAGCTCGCTTGTTTTGCCGATCCGCAGAAACCTTCGGCATCGGCGAGCACAATCGCAGGCGCTGAGATTGCGCCGAGTGGTGTGGTCGGAGTGGAGTGGACCACCGTCTCGGCGCCGATGGCGTTGAGACGCGCCAGAGCACGCAGCAGGCTCTCCTCCCAGACAAAATCCGGCAACGCGGCGCCAAGTTTTCCACCTTCGACACGCCGAACACATCGCGCGGTCGTTCGAATCCGCATCTGAGTGGGTTCATAACACTCCGGCGGATCGAGCCATCCGACATAGACTCCACCGTCCGCGGCATCCAAAAGCTCTTCATTCGAGGCCTTGCCAGGTAACAGGAAGAGATTGCCAAAGAGCGCGTCCTGGCCACCCACCGCCTGCGCCGTCGGTCTCATGCCGGTCTCTGCCCCTTGGTACTGGTTGAGGGCCAACGTTGAAGGCTGCCCCTTGCAGATCAAATCGAGGGGCTGCTTCGGGGAGCCTTCCAGGTCGAAGGGGAAGGGCACGCCAGGAACCCGATGGCCATCGTCGAGTAGATTCAAAGCTCGATCAAAAACCTGGACGTTGCGATGACGAACCAGGAAGGAGGTACCATCCAGGTAGGATCGCCCTGCTAGAGCAAAGATGTTGAGCACGTTCAGCAGGACAATCGTAGCCTCTGGCGCCAACAACAAAGGTACCGAGCCCGAGGGCAGCTCAGCGGTGCTCTCCGCCGGTCGGTGATTCACTCGATCGCAGATGCCAGGAGCGTCGAGCGCCACTAACGAGCGCGCCGATCCAGCGGCCCGGCTCGACCCCACACCACCATTGCGTCGAGCTTCAAACGACAGCTCGGAAGTCGCTGCGGACCGCCTCAAGCCGTGGCTATTGAAAACCGCCAGCCGGGTCTCTGACCAATTGATTCGCCCTTGGACCTCGTTGGGACACCACGCTTGCAACCGTCTGCGAGCAGACCTCAAGTCGAGCTTCGAGACCTCGTTGTCGAGCAGAGTGCCAGCAAAACGTAAATCCCGCTTATCGGTGGGCAAGACGGGCTGTTTCTTGGCTTTGGACTGAACCTTGGCCACCGCCAGGGCTTGACGCAACCCAGCTTCGAGATCGCTGGCGTTCGCCGAGTCAGTGCGATGCCAACCCTGTCGTCCGCCTTCGATCACTCGGACCAAAACGGTGAGCTGTGGGTTCTCGAGGCGGTCTTCCCGCCGATCTGAAGACACCTGACCGTACTTTCGCTCGAACCAGACGAGCTCGGTCTCGTCGGCCGGGGAGGTCGTCAGAACACGCTCGAAGATTGAGCAAACTTGATCAAAAGGAAGGAACGCTTCCGGCAATGAGGCCATGCATCCAGTTTATCAGGCTAAGCGTATCCGTCGTCTCATGAATTTCACCCAAGTCAGCACATGTTAGGTAAGGCGGTGGAGATTGGCTTGTGTCTTGCAAGCTCATCTTGAGAAGATAGGCCCGTGAGTCTTCAGAGGCCCATCGTTCGAGGTTAAGGTATGAAGAATCGAACCCCATTGTCGCGTCAAGCCTGTGCCACAGAGGCCCAATCGCCTAGACCGCGGACGCGAACGTCTCCCTCGGTGGACAGACGCCGCCGTCAAGCGACAGTAATAGCCGGAACGCTGCTGACAATCGCACTCGGTTCCCTGCTCAGGAGCGACATTGCAATCGCTCAAGGCGACGCTTTCAAAATGCTCCGCTACACCATGGTGGACGAGCAGATTCGTCGACGGGGCGTCAAACAGCCCGGTGTCCTATCGGCTCTCGAATCTGTTCCTCGTCACCTATTTGTCCCCAAGACTCAGCAGCCGATTGCCTACGACGACGCGCCGGTGGCGTTCGCTCCCGGGCACAATCTGCCGCATGCCATCGTCTCGGCACGCATGATCGAGCTGCTCGAGCTCGACGGCAACGACAAGGTTCTAGAAGTCGGTACCGGATCGGGCTACGAAGCTGCACTGCTATCGCGAGTGGCGGGCGAGATCTACACTATCGAGATCGACCACACCCTAGGCACTCGAGCCAAAGATGTGCTGAGACAGCTGGGTTTCACTAACGTCGAGGTCAAGATTGGCGACGGCTACCGCGGCTGGCCGGAGGAGGCGCCTTTCGACGCCATTCTGGTGACCGTCTCCACTCCAGAAGCGCCGCCGCCACTCTACGACCAACTCAAAATGGGTGGCAAGATGGTGGTGGCGGTCGGTGACCTGGTCCAAGAGATGCAGCTCATCGTCAAAACACCCGAGGGCCCGGTCACTCGCCCGGTGAGTCTGGTCAACCTGGGACCGATGACCGGCGAAGTCAAG
>JAJCXQ010000078.1 GCA_029263355.1 Acidobacteriota bacterium
CGGCGCCGACGTGATCTACCTGCTCGACGGAGAATCGATGGTCGGGCGTTTCGTGGGTGGCAACAAGACCTCAGTGCGATTCGAGGTAGAAGGCGAAGTCCATCATGTGCCGATTGGTGAAATCGTCGCCATCCACTTCGAGCCGCCTGGATGACCCGACCTGAAGGCGTGCGGCTCTTGTAGGCCGCATGCCTCGAGGGTGTTAGATGAGAAATCGAGAGAGCTCTGGGAGTCACGCGCCATGAAGATAACCATGAGAACCAAGCTTGGCATGTTGGCGTCGGTTGTGCTGGTTTTCGTCTTGATCCAGCTTTTTCCCGTGGAAACCAAGAACCCACCAGTCGAACGCGACGTACCTGCCTCCCCCGCCGTCAAGTCGGTGTTGCGCCGCGCATGTTACGACTGTCATTCGAACGAGACGCAGTGGCCCTGGTATAGCCGCGTCGCTCCCGCCTCTTGGTTGGTAGCCCACGATGTCCGGGAAGGGAGAGAGGCGCTCAACTTCTCGACCTGGAATCGCTACGACACCGAGCATCGCATCGAGTCTCTGGCTGAATCCTGGGAAGAGGTTGCCGAGGGTGAGATGCCTCAATGGTTCTATCTGCCCGCGCATCGCGACGCCAAGCTCTCGGCGCCTGACCGAGCTCTCCTCCGCACCTGGGCGATCAGCCGGAGATCTAAAGCTGGGCTACGGGATGACGAAGATTGAGTTGTTGCCGGACTCAAAGTGCGTGCGATGCGAGCTTTGAGTTCCCGTGCCCAGGACGGGTTGGCTATCGAAGTGCCTGTACCCGAGCTTACTCTGGGTTGACCGCGAGCCGAACATTCTCGCTGAGCTCTCGGAAACGATCCTGAAGATCGGGGTGCGTCTCAGCGAGAAAAGCCTTGATCGTGGTGAGCTCCAGATTGGAGCAGTCGAGATTGGCGCGTTGCTCGCGGCGAAGGGTCACGACCTCCTCGGTCAGCCGATCTAGCTGACCGGTGAGGTGATCGATCTCGGTGCCCAGTTGTCGTGTTGACTTGGCTTCCGGATAGGCCATCTCTGGCTCCTTATGGATAAAATGTGTTGGAAGATTCCGTTGGCGGGTGCTTCAGCGTTGTTCGTGCAAAGCCTAGAGCGAGATCACAAACTCGCCAAGGATCCAAAGGATGGGATGCGAAGCACCGGGATGCGGGCGAGGGGTTGGCGTCGATTACCTCCGTAGTGTTGGCCGGCCCACCCTTTCTGACGTGTTGCCGATAGCCCAGGACCCTTAGGGTCTGAGGCGAAAAGGAGGTCTGCCATGGAATGGACCGAGCTTTTGCTGTTAGCGATGGGAGTTGCTGGGTTTCTGGCTGGCGTCGTGATCACGGGTGATCTCTGGATGGGGCTGCCGCCCGCGATGCTGATCATCTTCGCGATCTTGGGGTTCGTTGTCGGGTCGATCGTCGGAGAGGCGAAGGGCAGAACCCGAGAAGGCGCTGTGCTTGGTCTCCTCCTCGGGCCGCTGGGATGGCTCATCGTGCGACTCCAGCCCCATCGCGCCGAGAATCTCTGACGACTCTATCGCTTGGAGATGGGCGCCTGAGGCGAGCAGGCTCGCGACCACGTCGGTGTGCCCCAGCAACTCCGCGAGGGCCAGCGGGTATTTGATCCGCATACTCTGACGGTCGTTTCCACAGCTAGCGATAGTCAGTGGCGAGGCGAGTCCGCATACCGAAAAACTCGACGGGCCAGCTGTTTCGGGCTACGCTCGGTTGTGATGTCTTTCGAGATCTTGCTGCTGTTCGTCCTGCTGGCGGCGGCGATGACGGTCTTCACACTGGAATGGCTGCCCATCGACATCGTTACCTTGGTCCTGGTCGTGATTCTGGTATTGGCCGGGATCCTGACTCCGGCGGAAGCGCTGGCAAGCTTTGGTAGCGAAGTGATCTTTGTTCTGGCCTCGATCTTTGTGTTGGCCGGAGCTTTGGTGCGAACGGGTGCATTGGGCTGGCTTGGGCAGGCGTTGCATCGTTTGGGAGGGCGCTCCGAAACGCGGATCCTGATCTCGCTGATGACCCTCTCCGCCGCTGCTTCAGCTGTTATGAGCAACACCAACGCGACCGCAGTGCTGATGCCAGCGACGCTGGAGCTGGCCCGCAAAGCACGGGTCAGCGCGCGGCGACTGTTGATGCCCCTGGCTTACGCATCGATGCTGGGGGGAACCTGCACGCTGATCGGCACCTCCACCAACCTGGCAGCCAATGGACTGTTCGAACAGTTGGGGTTGGTGCCCATTTCGCTTTTCGAGTTCTCGTTCGTCGGTTTGATGCTGGTGGCGTCCGGGATCACCTACATGGTGCTCGTCGGTCGTCGGCTCATTTCCGACGCGGCGCCAGTGTCGCTGACCGAGGAATACGAGATTGACGAGTATCTGTCGGAAATCTTCATTCCGCAGGAGTCGCCGCTCGTCGGTTCGAAGCTGAGCGAGACTCCGCTGGCGACTCTCGGCATTTCGGTGCTTTCGGTGGTGCGCGGGGCAAAGAGGCTCTTCCCAGGACCGACCTTGCAGCTGGCCGCGGCGGACGTGCTGGTGGTTCAGGCGAGTCCCGGCGCTCTCCTCGAGGCTGAGGAGCATCAGGGTTTACGGTTGGAAGCGACGGCGTCGCCGAGCGGCGAGGATTTCGTTAGTGGCGACTTCCGACTCGGGGAGGCGATCATTCTCCCGCAGTCGACCATGGTCGGTAAGACGGTTCGCGACCTGCGATTCCGTCAAGCCTTTGGGCTTTTGCTGCTGGCGGTCTACCGTCGTGGTCATGCCTACCCGATTCAAGTCCGGAATCTGCGGTTCGAAGCGGCGGACGTGCTCCTGCTGCAGGGACCGGAGGAGCGCTTGGAAGAGTTGGAACGCAATCCTGAACTGTGGCTGTTGGGTGAGATCGCCAGGGTGCCGTTCGCCCGGCGGCGAGGTACGATCGCTCTGGTGGCATTGGGGCTGGCGATTGCGCTCGGCACGACGGGTGTCGCGCCATTGTCTATCGCGCTGCTCTCCGCCGCATTGGCAGTGGTGCTGGCGGGCTGTGTTCCAGCCTCGGAGGTTTACCGCCTGATCGAGTGGCGGCTGTTGGTGTTGATCGCCGGCATGATGTCGTTCGGCCGCGCGCTGCAACAGACTGGGGCCGCTGACTTCATGGCGGCGTGGATTGTCGAGCTGGCTCAACCTTTTGGCATCTACGCGATCCTCGCGACCTTTGTCCTCTTGACCTTGGTGCTGACTCAACCCTTGTCCAATGCCGCTGCAGCTCTGGTTGTGCTGCCGGTGGCGGTTGCGACCGCTGGCCAGATCGGTGTTGATCCCAGGTCTCTTGCGATGCTGGTTACCCTCGCTGCCTCGCTTTCGTTCATTGCCCCGTTCGAGCCCGCATGTCTTCTGGTCTATGGTCCCGGCAAATATCGCTTTCGCGACTTCGTCAAGGTCGGTTTGCCTTTGACGTTGATTGTTACGGTGCTCTTATTGGTCCTGGTACCCTGGTTCTGGCCACTGTACTAGTACTACGTCCCCTAAGTTCTGTCCGGGTTTTCGAAGTCTGCGAGAATCCAAGGGAATTGGGATACGAGTAACTCCAATAGAGTCAATAATTGGTCTCGAAACGGAGTCTATAGGCTGAGTTTATTAGGCAGCGATCTGGTGAGTCGGTGGCTGCCAGCGACCACGAAAGGTCAACGCGAAAGGGTGACCGGGTGACGGTACCATAGTCGCCGGCCGTACCGGTCACCCCGTTGGTATCGGGGGATCCCTCGATTTTCTCGGTGGTCACCCCGTTGGTACCGGGGGAGGACTCGACATTCGGAAAAATCCTTCGTTGGTACCGGGGGAGCACGCGATATTTGGAAAATCCTTCGTTGGTACCGAGGGAGGTCTCGATATTTCGCGAAATCTAACCTGTACACCCGGGGAAACGGTTAAGGCCGGCGCAAAATCGAGAGATCCCTCGGTATCAACGTGTGCTCCCGGCGGGGCAACGGCGAGTCCCCGCCCTAAAACGGGCTGTGTCGGTTGCAAAGCCCGTAGTTGGGTCCTTGGAACGGGCTGTGTCACCCGCCGAGCCCTTAGAAGGGTCCTTGGAATGGGCAGTGTCGCCCATCGAGCCCGTAGAAGGGTCCTTGGAACGGGTTGTGTCGCCCGCCGAGCCCATAGATGGGTCCTTGCAACGGGCTGTTTCGCTTTTCGAGCCCGTAGCAGGGGCCTTGGGCCGGACCTCCGCCGCTTCTAGGCGCTTTGAGGCCTTAGACCTTGTCGGTTTGAGACCGGCCCCCGGTAGCTTCATCTAGGCGTTCTAAAACCCGGACAGAACTTCGGAGACGCTGTACTAGCTACCCATCCTTTGAGGTGGTTTGCTAGGCGGTAAACTGATGAATCATGCGATGAGAAGCCTACAGAGGACGATAGCGTTGTGAATGACTGGCATCAGGTGGATTCGGTTGAGGCGCTACGAAGGCTGGAGACCGATCTCGACACCGGTCTGTCGCCTGGCGAGGCGGCAGCTCGTCTAGCGACGGACGGTCCGAATGATCTCGTCGAGGTGCCAGGACGCAGCTTAGCCACGATCCTTTGGGAGCAGCTTCGTAGTCCGCTGGTCGCGTTGCTGGTGTTTGCTGCGGTCGTCTCGTGGTTTTTGGGCGAGCATCGAGACGCTAGCGCGATCTTGATCATCGTTGTACTCAACGCGATCCTCGGCCTGACTCAGGACTACCGTGCCGAGGGCGCCATGGCGGCGTTGCGTCAGCTCGAGGTGCCCTTGGCCAAGGTGCGTCGCGCAGGGCGTCTGGATCTCATGCCGGCGCGCGACCTGGTGCGTGGCGACGTCATCGTGGTCGAAACCGGTGATCACGTGCCAGCGGATGCCCGATTGATCGAGGCGATCCGGCTACAGGTCCTGGAGTCTGCGCTCACCGGTGAGTCCGAGGCGGTCACCAAGGATCCCGCCGCCCTGCCGGCGGGCGAACATCCTCTGGGCGACCGAGCCTGCATGCTTTATGTCGGCACGGCGGTGACCCATGGGCACGGCCTGGCGGTGGTCACCGCCACGGGTATGACGACCGAGCTAGGGCATATCGCGGGCATGTTACAGAGTGTCGAGCGCGAGCCGACGCCCCTGCAGCGGCGCCTGGCCGACTTCAGCCGCAGCCTGGCCTTGGCGGCGTTGGCTATCGTCGCACTGGTGGTGTTGCTTGGATGGCTACGCGGGGAGGCTCTGCAGTTGTTGTTCATGACCGCCCTCAGCCTGGCGGTGGCGGCCGTGCCCGAGGGCTTGCCGGCTGTGGCGACGGTGGTGCTGGCCATCGGGTCGCGGCGCATGTTGGCGCGGCGGGCGTTGATCCGCCGTCTGCCGGCAGTGGAGACTCTCGGCTCCGTCACGGTGATTTGTAGTGACAAGACGGGAACCCTGACGCGCAATCAGATGACGATGGCGGCGCTCGAGACCACCGCCGGTCGGGTCGAGCTGAGAGATGACGCTGCGGCTCAGGAGATGCCTGCTGGATCGTCGGTCCAGCTTCTGCTCGGCATCGCGACACTCTGTAATGACGCGACCCAGGGTAATGACGCGACCCAGGGTAACGATGTCACTCAGGGTAATGACGCGACTGCTTCGCAAGGGTCAGCAGACAGCTTCCTCGGCGACCCAACCGAAGTAGCGCTGGTGGCGGGAGCCGCCCGCTACGGCCTCGATAAAGCGGCCTTTGAGCGGCGGATGCCGCGGGTTGCCGAAGCGCCCTTTGACGCTGAGCGCAAACGTATGACAACCGTCCACCACGTCGTTCCCGGAGTGGCGGACGATACCTGGGTGCGTGCCGCTGCCGGTCGAGACCACGTAGCGCTGAGCAAGGGCGGTGCGGACACGTTGTTGGCGCTTGCGGATCGCGTTTGGGTCGGAGACCAGGCTGTGCCTCTCGACGATGCCTGGCGAACGCGTTTGCAAGCGGCTCACGATCGCTTGGCGGCGGATGGTATGCGGGTTCTCGGCTTCGCGTTTCGAACAACGCCAGAGCCGGCTGCGGACGCGGTCGGGGAGCTCGAGCAGAAGCTGATTTTTGTCGGTATGGCTGGCCTGCGGGATCCCTTGCGGCGCGACGCCCGTGTTGCCGTCGAGCGTTGTACGAGTGCCGGGATTCGCCCGATCATGATCACTGGCGATCACCCGGTGACCGCCCTCGCCATCGCCCACCAGGTCGGGATCACGGATGGTACCCGTTTGGCGACCGGCAACGAATTGGAGCACATGACGGAGGACGCCTTGGCGGCCACAGTCGACGAGGTCGCCGTCTTCGCCCGGGTGGCGCCGGAGCACAAGCTGCGGATTGTTCGAGCGCTGCAGGCACGCGGCCACATCGTGGCGATGACCGGTGACGGGGTCAACGACGCTCCCGCTTTGCGCCAGGCGGACATCGGCCTGGCGATGGGTATCACCGGCACGGACGTCGCCAAGGAAGCCGCCGAGATGGTGCTGTTGGACGATCGATTCGCCACCATCGTCGATGCGGTTGAAGAGGGGCGGACCGCCTACGAGAACATTCGCAAGTTCATCAAGTACACTCTGGCGAGCAACACGGCCGAGATCGGGGTGATGCTGATCGGACCTTTCCTCGGCATGCCTTTGCCGTTGCTGCCGCTACAGATCCTGTGGATCAATCTGGTGACCGACGGTCTTCCCGGCCTGGCTCTGAGCTTCGAGCCATCGGAGCCCGACACCATGCGTCGCACCCCCAACCCACCAAACGAGGGTGTTTTTGCTCGTGGCCTGGGGCGCGACATCGTCTGGATCGGGTTGCTCGGCGCGGTGGTGACAGTCGTGGCAGGCGGCTTCTACTGGCATGCTGAGACGCCGAGCCAGCAAGACTGGCAGACGGTGATCTTCACTGTGTTGACGCTTTCACAGATGGGTAACGCGCTGGCCCTGCGCTCGAATCGCGAGTCTCTTTTTGGTCGTCATGGTCGCCGCAACCCAGCGCTGTTGGCAGCCGTGGGCCTTACCTTCGGCTTGCAGATGGCGGCACTCTACGTGCCTTTCCTCCAAACGACTCTCGGCACCCGGCCGCTCGCAGCCCGCGACTTGTTGCTATGCCTGGGGCTCAGCACGATTACTCTGCTGGCGGTGGAAGGGCAGAAAGCATGGCGCCGGAGACGGACTTCGACCCGCGAAACGTCTACTACCCCAGATGTCGGGGCGCCTTCGTAGAGGAGTGTGAGAGTCCCCGCTCCACAGCGTGTTGGCTGGCCGCCTTGTAGGGCGTTTCGGACATATTGACGTGGATGTATCTTTAGGCCAGATCAACTCTAGCCTGGAGAAACGTTCATGAGCGAGCCATCAGACTTCCCGACAGACGGAGACTCTTTCCTGCCTCGGCAGTCTCGCCGCTGGGCTGTGGTGTTGGCGGCCGGCGACGGTAGTCGATTGCGATCGATCGCCCGCAGCGTTTCGGGGTTGCCGGTGCCCAAACAGTTTTGGTCGCCGGATGGCGACGTCACCATGCTCGAGCGGACCCTCGCTCGCGCGGGGCGATTGGTGCCGCCCGAGCGTATCGCGGCCGTGGTCGCAGAGCAGCATCGTCAATGGTGGTCGCCGATCTTGCGAGAGAGGCTCTTGCCAGAGAACATCGTCGAGCAACCGCGCAACCGCGGCACGGCCGCTGGCATTCTTCTACCCGTCCTACGCATCGCTGAGCGCCATCCGAGGGCGAGGATTGCGATCCTACCGTCGGACCATGGGGTCACTGATGAGTGGTCCTTGTTGACCTCGTTGGAAGAGGCATACGATGCCGTCGAGCGTCGTCCAGAGCGGCTCGTGTTGCTCGGTATGCCTGGACAAACGGGGGATTCGGGCTATGGCTGGATCACACCCGCAGCGGCGAGTAGCGTGACGGTGCGGGCGATCCGAAGGTTTGTCGAGAAACCCGCTCATCGGATGGCCTGTCGTCTGCAAGGTGAGGGAGCGCTGATCAGCAGCTTCATGTTGGTCGCCGATGTCGCCGCGCTCCTAGCGTTGTACCGGCGTTTTCTGCCGGAGCTCTGGGCAGCCTTCTCAGGCTATCGAGAGGATGGCGCGCTCAGCCCGCAGTCGCTTGCAGCACTCTACGACGGGCTGCCGAGTTGCGACTTCTCTCATGACCTGTTGACGCCAGCGGTCGACTCGCTGGATGTGCTGACGGCGTTGCCATGCGGCTGGTGTGATCTCGGCACGCCAGAGCGTGTGAGTCAATATCGACACGCGATTTCGGGGACCCGTCTGGCGGATCCGCTGGGCCTGGCGCCAGCTATGCACGGGTGAACCAGTGGTGACGTATCGGACCCCCGCAAGCCCAGCCATGAGTCGGGGTCGGTTTGTCGAAAGGCTGTGAGATGTTATTTCGCTGGTTCCCTTGGAGATTCGTGATCAGACGCATGGCCAGAGCGCGTGGTTTGCTCGACCCGGTCAAAGTGCTTTCACGCCTCGAGAGTCTAGGACAGCCGCTGGAGGTCAAGGAGCCCTTGGAGTTACTGCGCTCCGGTCTGGTCTTTCACGCCCGCGGTCTGCTGAACACCGTGATTCAGCACAACCTCGACTGGATCTGGCCATATTGGATCATGCGTCAATACAACCCAGGGGATGTGTCCTTCATACCACGGGCATTTTCGGTGACTCACATCAACCTGACGCATCGTAATTGGACCGCGATTGGCTTGCCCAACTGCGACGCGTTGCCGATCGTCGACCCTGCGGGTTTGTTGACACCGTTTTGGGACAGCTGGTCACTTGATGCCTGGGTGCTCGCTGACGATGGTGAGCACCTGTTGCCGTCGCGCCAAACGGTACTCGATCAGCGAATCGAGCTGGAGCCGGAGCTAGCGGTTATCACCCGTGTCGGTGACCACCAACGTTGGCTAGAAACGCGCACCTGGGTCGATCTCACCGAGGGCGAACCAGTATGTCGGATGCAGGTGGATGCCGGTGTCGGAGTCGCTGGGCGCCTGGTGCTGTCGCTGCGACCTTACAACCCGGAAGGTGTGAGCTTCATACATGAGATTCGAGCTACAGATCGGACCTGGCATCTGGAGGGCCATCAATGTGTGAGATTCGCCGTTCAACCGGATGCTACGTTCCTTTCGGACTACCGGCGTGGCGATGTCTTCGACCGCATCCTGACTCCAGCATCGGAGGGCGCGACTGCCGAACGTGTAACGTGTCGTGTCGGCATGGCGACTGCTGCCGCTTGTTTCGCGCTCGAGCCAAGTACACCGCGACGCATCGAGGCATCTGTCCCTCTTGGAGGGGGATCCAAGTCCCAGCCAATAGGTGCTGTCGTGCCTCGGCAGTCGTGGCACCAGGCCGTTGCTGGCAGTTGCCAGCTTTCGGTGCCCGATCAACGGATACAGCTTCTCTTTGACGCCGCGGTCCGCTCGCTTGTTCTGCACAGCGCCAGCGAGGTGGTTCCGGGTCCTTACACTTACCGGCGCTTCTGGTTTCGCGACGCTGTCTTTATCCTCCACGCCCTGCTGTGTATGGGCTTCGAAGATCGGACGTCGCGTCACCTAGCGAGTTTTCCGCGCCGCCAGTCACGGAGTGGCTTCTTTTGCTCGCAGGACAACGAATGGGACTCCAATGGTGAAGTTCTATGGCTGCTGCGCAGGTTTGGCTCGCTCACCGGCCGGGAGCCGGATCCCGCCTGGCGTCAGGCCGTGCGACGAGGGAGCCGCTGGATCGTTCGCAAGCGTCTATCCTCGGACCTCGACGGGTCGCACGCCGGGCTGCTGCCGGCCGGTTTCAGCGCTGAGCATTTGGGCCCAAACGATTTCTACTATTGGGACGATTTTTGGTCGCAGGCAGGCCTGCAAGCGGCGGGCGACCTGTTGGAAGCCTGGGGCGATACTTCGGAGGCGGCTCATTACCGGCGCGAGGGTAAAGATCTGGAGCGGGCGATCGGACGCAGTCTCAACCTAGCCGTCACGCGTCTCGGCCGGTCGGCGATGCCTGCTGCACCCGATCGCCGACTCGATCCGGGAGCGATCGGTTCTCTCGCTGCGGGATATCCATTGGCGCTGATGGCGGGCGACGATCCGCGGTTGCTAGATACGGTTGCCTATCTTGTTGAAGGTTGCTTCGTCAACGGTGGCTTCTTTCAGGATTTGATTCACTCTGGGATCAATCCGTATCTCACCCTGCACGTGGCTCAGGTCATGCTTCGTGCTGGCGACTTGCGTTGCCTCGACTTGCTGCGGACCGTAGCCGCTCTGGCATCGCCCACCGGGCAATGGCCAGAGGCGGTCCACCCACGCACCGGCGGCGGCTGCATGGGTGATGGCCACCATGTGTGGGCCTCGGCCGAGTGGGTCATGATGGTACGTAATGCCTTTGTCCGTGACGAATCAGATGGTTTGACTCTCGGCTCGGGAGTCCTTCCAGAATGGCTGTTGCCGACCGCAGACCCATCCGGTGGCTCTCGGAAGGGAGTGTATTTCGGACCAGCGCCGACACCCTGGGGCCCAATCACTGTGGAGATGAAGCCGAGGGCGGAGGGTGTGGTGGTTCGTTGGCGCGGTGAATGGCGCGGTCGAGAGCCGCGAATCGATGTGTGCCTGCCACATCATTTGCCCGTCAGAGCCGAGCCAGGGACAGGCGTTGCGACGGTTCAACCGTCTTTGGAGGCGCGATGAATATATTGATGATGACTAACACGTTCACACCCCATGTCGGCGGTGTGGCGCGCAGTGTCGAGACTTTTTCCCAGGCCTACCGCTACATCGGGCATCGGTGCCTGGTCGTCGCGCCCACGTTCTCCGACAAGCCAGCGCGTGAGATCGATGTGCTGCGGGTACCTGCCGTTCAGCATTGGAACGGCAGCGACTTTTCGATGCCGCTGCCGATCCCGCATCTCTTGACTCGTAGTCTGGAAGATTTCGAACCCGATCTGATTCATGCCCATCATCCTTTCCTGCTCGGCGACACCGCTCTGCGGTTGAGCGCTCAATACGACGTGCCGGTGGTCTTCACCCATCACACGATGTATGAAAAATACACCCACTATGTTCCGGGTGACTCACCCCGTATGCAGCGCTTTGCGATCGACCTCGCGGTCGGATACGCCAATTTATGTGATGCGGTGATCGCACCGAGCGAGACGATTGCCGAGATTCTGCGTGCGCGCGGAGTAACCACGCGAGTCGAAGTGATTCCGACCGGCATTGATCCTGTCTGCTTCCAGGCGGGGGACGGAGCAGCAACGCGGGCCGAGCTTGGTATTCCGCCGGGCGCCGTGGTGGTGGGGCATGTCGGGCGGTTGGCGCCTGAAAAGAACCTCGAGTTCCTGAGTGAAGCCATGGCGACCTTCGTTGCAACAACAAAAGGTGCACACGCTCTGGTCGCGGGCGACGGTCCGTCACGGGATTGCCTGACGGCGGCCTTCGCCCGCCGCGGTCTCGCGGATCGCTTCCACTTGCTCGGCCATCTTGATCTGCCGCATTTGGCAGGTGTCTACCGGGCGATGGACGTCTTTGCTTTTGCGTCCCAGAGCGAGACCCAGGGTATGGTGCTGGTCGAGGCGATGGCCGCTGGTGTTCCGGTGGTCGCGGTTGACGCACCCGGTGTCCGCGAGGTGCTGCGCGATGGCAACAATGGACGCCTTTTAGCGCACCAGAGGCGAGAAGAATTTGTCGCCGCCCTGATCGAGATCGTGCGCTTGCGAGGCGAACCAAGGGCCGGCTTGGAGCGTCAGTTGGCGGCGACGGCTAAGCGTTTTTCGATGGCACGGACCGCAATGCTGGCCATCGATCTCTACGCCGACCTGATGATTCATGGCAGTAAGCCGAAGCAGGTCGAAGGAAGCACCTGGGCGACCGCGGTTCGGCGATTGCACGAAGAGTGGAAGATCCTCAAGAACGTTGCGCATGCGGTTGGAGACGCTTGGCTGGGCACGGGTGCATCGGGTGGGTCGCCATCGGCCGAGTCAGGCTCGCACGCCAGTGCCGCGAACGATCTGGCGACGGGGTCGATGCCGGCCGACCCGGAGAGCAATGAGCGTTGAACAGCCAGGTGTCGGCCAGATCTGGCGGACAAAGGCTCAGGGAGTGCTGTGGAGTGGCCTTTTGCGCCTGCAATGCGCCACGTGGCGCACATCGTTGATCGGCTTGCAGCAACTCGACGACAGGATGGCGCTCAACCTTCCGACCCTGGGTGTTTTCTGGCATGGTAATTACGTGCCGCTGTTCGCCCTGCTGCGGGGGCGTGGGGCGGTAGTTTTTAGCAGCCGGTCGCGTCGAGGTGATGTCATCGCCGAGATTTGTCGGCGATTCGGCCACCGCTGTGTGCAAATTGCCGATCACGACGGCGATCATGCTCTCGACATCATGCGTCGGAGTCTGGCGCAAGAGAGGCTTGGTGCGATTGCCGTCGACGGTCCCCTGGGGCCCTACCATGCGGTCAAACGAGGTGCTATTCAGCTTGCTTCGGAGCTCGGTTTCGCCCTGCTGCCGATCTCTGTTGCAGCACGTCGACCCAGGGTGGTCGAGGCGCGCTGGGATCGCATGGAGATTCCGCGCTTGTTCGATTCGGTGGTGCTCGGTGTCGCCGAGCCCCTGGCGATACCGCCACATCTCACGACCCGTGAGATCTCCCACTGGTCGGCGCGGATCCAGTCGCATCTCGAGTCACTCGACGAGATGCTGAAGGCGCGCGTCTCGAGATCCTAAACGTCTAGTTTGAACCCTAGGAGGCGGCCTAGCACGTCTTTGGCCTCCGGCCCCAGCAGATTGATCGCGGGCACACCCGTCAGTTTTTCGATCAACTCGCTGCCGGCACTAGTACTGGCGCCGATGCCGGTGATCAGGTCGGGCACGGTGTCGAAAGCTTGCATCACCCCTAGAGCTGCATAAGGATCGGAAGCACACAGTACTGTGCAACAAACCTTCCCTGCGAGCTCCTCGATCGCCGTCGTACCGTTGTAGGGCTCGAGCGGTGACGCTCCGGCCTCGGCGACCACCACGTCAGGGGCCGCCGCTGCGATCTTGTGCAGGAGGTTGCGGAGCCGGGGGCGAAATGTGTCGGCGGAGCAGATCGTCGAAGGTAGGCCGACATCAACGAAGTCGAAAATTGCGTCAGCGCCAGCGTCCGCCATGCTCAAGATGTCACGGTAGCGGCCAGCGCCAGTGATCTTGGCTCCAACCACGCGGTGCTCGTCCTGCTTCAGTAGACGGATGAGGATTTTTGCCGTCGTCGTCTTGCCGGCGGACATCGAGGTGCCGATCAACAGGACAACCGGCGCTCGCAACACATCCCCCGGGCCTGGCTCGACAAAGTCGGTCATGTTGCGCTTTTCGCCATCGATTAGTAAATGACCGCGATAGGTCAGTGTGACCATACGCCTGAGATGGGCGGACCAGGACGTCGCCTTACCGAAAAGGCCGGCGCTGGTGAGCGCCTGCATCTCCAGGCTGTTGTCGATTTCCTGCCAGGAACCGACGCTTTCGAGGGTGGCGGCGCGTACCCCGAGAGCTCCAACCAGCAGATCCCCAGGCGCCACTTCCGCCATGCGTCCGGTAGTCAGCTCGACGTGAGCCAGCGGGCCGCGGGCGATTTTCACCTCACCCGTGACGTAGTCCCCGGTGGCCCAGTGTTCTCGACCGAGTGGTCGAGTATCGAACGAACCCTCCGACAACGGGGCGATGCGGGTCAGCGAGCAGAAGACAGGTTTTTGAGTCATCGGCTGGCTCCTAGGTCGTTGCGATTGCCAGGGCCGGCTCGCGCAGCAGCAGTACCAACAAGGCAGTGCGCTCGATCATACGGCTGACATAAATGTGCTCGTGACGGGCGTGAGCGCCGTCGCCCACCGCTCCCAGGCCGTCGAGGGTGGCGGTCAGGCGACTGGTCGTATTGCCGTCCGAAGAGCCACCCGCCGTCTCGCCGGTCAGTTCGATGCCGAGCTCGCGGCCGCGGGATTTTGCGGTCTCGAAAAGAGCCCGATTGCGTGCGGTGGGCTCCATGGGCGGTCGGCCAAGATCGCCCTGGATTTTGAGCTCCACCCCTGGGGTGCGCGGCTTGATGCGCTCCATGGCGGCGATGACCTCGGCGGCATCCGACTCTCGTTCGACGCGAAGGTCGACGACCGCGCTGCTCTCTGGAGCCACCACGTTGGGGCGCAGGCCACCGTCGACAAGCCCAACGTTGACCGAGATCCCGCGTCGCGCATCGTTGAGGGCAAAGAGGTCTTGGATGACGTAGGAGAGCTCGAGAATCGCACTCGCGCCGCTCCCCGGATCGAGACCAGCGTGTGCTGCCTGCCCTTTGATTCGCACCGTGAAACGGCCCGTTCCCTTACGTGCGGTTTTCAACCGACCCTCGGGACCCAACGATGGCTCGAGCACGAAGACACGCTCGACCCGCGCCGCTAATCGTTCAATGGTGCGTGTAGAGCTGCGGCTGCCGATCTCTTCGTCCGAGTTGACAAAGACCAGCGGCGTCACCACGGGCTCCATCCGCAGCGCCCGCAGCGTTCGCAGGGCGAAAATCATTTGCACCAGACCCGACTTCATGTCGTAGACACCAGGGCCGTGCGCCACATCCCCTTCGATCCGCCAAGGCATGGCTCCGAGAGTGCCACGCGGCCACACCGTGTCGCAATGGCCCAGCATCAGCTGGGCGGCAGCCCCACGGCGCCGCTGTCGGGGCCGAGCGAAGAGGTGGCCTCCCGGTGGCCCGCCGAGGCGGGAGACCGCAAAATCCATCTCAGACAGGGCTTCGTCAAAGGGTTCCAAGACCGCTTCCTGGGCTGCCGGATCGTCCGATGGTGATTCTGCCAGCACCAACCGTTCCAGGAACTGCAACATCGCCGGTTGCTTCTCTCGCAAGTGGCTCAGTACCAGCTCTGCGAATTGTGTTGGCATGGTGTTGCGACTCTGGGTCAGTTCTCGAATCCCAGGGGAAAGGGGAACGACAGGCTGTCGGAAATACTTGCGAAGCGCCCTGGCTGGACGTAGACCAGCAGGGGCGCCTGGGCAAGCAGCCCTTGGTCGTCTCGATCTGTGGCTCGTAACGCTTGGCGATGCACGTGGGTGCGGATCACACGGCCGGCGACTAGGCAATGTTCTCCGAATCCCTCTATGAGACGCTCCAGCCGGCATTCGAGGAAAAGATAACCCTCCTCCAGGAAGGAGCCTGCGACCATCTGAGCTGGGAACGTTGGTAAGGCGCGGAGCGCGGG
Source organism: Acidobacteriota bacterium (assembly GCA_029263355.1). Lineage (GTDB taxonomy): Bacteria > Acidobacteriota > Thermoanaerobaculia > Multivoradales > J023 > JAAELT01. Next base: position 15,191 of record JAJCXQ010000078.1, read on the forward strand.
TTTGGAATCGTCCTCGGCCCGCGGTGCAGCGGCGAGGCTAGCGAGGATGATTTGACTGGGTCGAGGAAAAGAGACCGTGAATTCTTTGCGTTGCTCGATGTTGCGATAGGTGCTGTGGCGTGGTGTGCAGACGAAGCCGAAGTACGGCCCAGGTCCCAGGGGAGTCACCATGTGCTTGGGCGCGAAATTGTCCTCGCCACTGGCGTCGCGGGAACCGATCAAAACTAACGGGGCGGGGGTGAAACAGCTCTTCCAAAGGTCAGCTAGAGGATCAATGGTGACGATGTCGGTGGGGTGCTTGAGGCTCATGGTGTTGACCGTGACGACGGCCCCTCGAGTCGGCTGAGGGGCTCAAACACGGGTGGCGATGAAACGCTCATCCACCACCCGTACACTGTGTGCGAACTCGCGCGCGAACTCAGTGGCCAGCCTCAACGGCGATCTTGCGACTCTTGGCGCGTGCTTCGAGAGTCTTCGGTAGCGTGACCTTCAAGATTCCATTCTTGAATTTAGCTTTCACCTTGTCGCCGACCACTTCGGTGGGAAGCACGACTTCACGCTGAAACGCTCCGTAGGTGCACTCCCGGTGGTAGAAGTTCTTTTTCTCTTCCTCCTTTTCCTCGGACTTCTCTCCTTTGATGAGTAGTCGGTCGCCTTCGAGTTGGATCTCGATGTCTTTCTCGTCGATGCCCGGCAACTCGGCGGTCACTTCGACCTTTTTCTCGTCTTCCGCAACGTCGAGGCGTGGCTTGAATCCGTTCCAGCCATTCGGGCCAGTGAGGGCATCATCGCCATCGAACCAATCTTCGAAAAAGCGATCCAAGGCGGTGCGGAGCGGCGGCTCGAGATGTCTACGTTTCAGACTGGGAATGAGCGACGTGAAACTCATGATGCTCCTCCTTCTCTCAAAGAGTCGACAGCTGGGCGCGTTTAGTCGCGTCCGGCTTGTCTTGTGATCGTACGCGCCATCGACACTGCGGGCGACACACGAATGGAGGGGCTTGGCCTCGCCGCCAAGTGGGCGCTCGCTGCGCCGGAGGGTAGGCCGCCAGGCCGACATATCTGGGTGCTCCAGAGCTAAACGAGTGTCGCAGAACCGTTGGGGTGGTGGGGAAGCTGGCGCAAGTAGAGGCGGGCGCGCTGGGCCCGCTCTAGTGTGGCGCCGATATCTGGGTTGCCGGCGATTTCCAGGATGAGTGCACCCGAGAATCCGATCCGCGACAGCTGGGCGAGCACCCTCGGCCACGGCACGTTACCTTCCCCCGGCGGCAGATGATCGTCGAACTGGCCCCTGTTGTCGCTGGCGTGGACCATCCAGAGGTGTCCTGAGAGCTTGTGAGCGACGCGATGGATATCTCCCGACAAGAAGGCATGCCCGGTATCGAGGCAGACTCCGACGTCGGTCGTCTCCAGGGCCCCAAGCAGCCAGAGGAGGTCGCGCACATGGCCTGAGAAGAGATGAGGCAGCATGTTCTCCAAGACCAAAGCGATCCCCATCTCGCGACACCGGCCGGAGACCTCGTTGAGCACCGAGGCGGCGTTGGCCATGCGCTCGAAGCGCTGATGATCCGGCAGGCCGCCTTTCTCCGGGCCGGGATGGATGACAAAGTACCGCACTCCCAGAATCGCCGCTGACTCGGCCGCACGCAGGATCTCCTGTGTCGAATGCCGGCGCTGCGCGGGGTCGAGGGCAGTGATCTCGATATGCTCAGCAAACGGAGCATGGAACGAATACGGTTCGAGATTCAGCTTTCGTAGCAGCTCTGCGGCGCGCTCGACCGTGGCAGGATCGCGATAGTCGAGATGCGCTGGAAACGAGCAGATCTCCACCAGACCGAAGCCAGCGTCGCGGATTCGCTCGAGACATTCGAAGATGCTGGTGTTATAGAAACAACCCGTTGAGAGGCCGACGGGCCAATCGCCCATGTGTTCTCCTTGCCAATAGAGAGTCCCTGAGCGGATCCAAGGACCGGCCGCAGGGATCGGTTTCGCAGTACCGTTTTTCCTGAGCCGACCGGCAGTTGAAATCCACCAAGTCGTCGCGGCCGGTCGCGAACAGGCCAGCGAACAGACGTGTATAAAACTCTGCCCGACACTCGGCTTCATGAAAATGAATATCTCGCACCCAACCATGATCCTGGCGGTATGTCGAGGAGACGAGTTCGGTGATATGCCGCGGATGCCATCCAAGGGCCAGCAACACCCGCACCAGATGTTGAATCCCCGCAGGCTTGAGCAGCAGATCGTTGGGATGATCGAGGAGCCGCTGAGCGCATGGCGGCAGGTCGGATAAAGACGGGCGGGCCGATTCGTCGAGAGCATCGTACCCGCGGTGGAATTCGGCCAAAGGTGAAGCTTGGTACTCGTCGAGTAGGCTGATCATGCCTTCCGAGGCGTCCGGAATCGTGACATCGACCGACCGCGCCAGCTCAGCCGCGCCATCGAGATCGCGCATCAGCCGAAGCCCTTGGTCCTCGTCGATACCCTGCAAGGGTACCGTGACCATGAGTGGCAACTTCGACTCACCAGCGTTGGGAACCGCCGGCCGCAGGCGATAGGCCTTGAGATAGGCACTGAACGGCAGTCGGATCATACGTGTGTGAAGAGGATCGCCATACTCTGAGATGTCGATCGAAACGATCTCTCGTTCGCCGGCCACCGGGCCAGCTTCGACCGCCGTCAACTGCAGAGGTACAGGGGTGTCTGCAGCGCAGGCGCACAACAGGCGATGGCCAAGGTGCTCCATCACACGGCCGAGCCCAGCGAAAGCCGCGCCGAGCTCGGGGGCGACCGGTTCGCCTAGCGGTTGCTGTGGCTCGGCGTATAACCTTGCCAACGATGGCGGCGGTCGGCTGAGGAGCGCCAGGCGATCAAAGGCCGCGGTTCGGCGCTGAACCTTCCACACAAAGTGGTGTCCGCGGCCGGTCAGCAAGTGGAGCGGAGCAATGCCATGGGCGCCCAGGATCTGGTTGATCGTCCCGATCAACGGGCGCTGCATCTCGTGGCAGCGGTCAGACTCCAGGAAACTTGTCCATGGTCGGTCGAAATGGACGTGCTCGATATCCAAGTGAACAAGTAGAGACTCTCGGTCCCACAATGAGCGAGCGGCCTCTTGATGGCAGTCGAGGAGATTCCATAGCTCGGCGACCGGCAGGGGGTGGAACCCCTCCGCCATGGTCGGTGCGCCAGAGGTCACGTAGAAGCATGTCGCGTCCGCGAGTGTCCTGCCACCGAGATACTCCAGGAGACGTTGGCGAACATGGGGATGGCGGCAGTACTGGCTCCATGCAGTCCCCAGGTCGAGTCTCTCCATCAGATCCTCCTTTCGAGACGGAGCCAAGGTACCGCCGCTGACCATCACTGCTCAGAGGTATTCGACATAGAGCACGAAGACATCGTCACCGGGCTTGTTTGGCGCCCGCGCCGGCGGTCGCGGTTTGGTCTCATCAGGTCGCGGTTCGGCCAGCTTTTCCAGCCGGCGACGGTGCTCTGTCGAAGACTCCTCAAGCTGTTTTTGGTTGATCAATTTGGCCATGGCGTAACTCACGCTACCGCCGGAAGCTCGCGGTGCTGGCCGATCTCCTGCAAAGCGGTGATGACGTCTTTGTAGCTGGGGCCACCGGTCTTACTGCGCGCGGCTTTGGCTTCGAGAATGATGTCGTTGATCGAAAGAACCCCCTCCAACTCGCCATCGCGACCGATGACCGGCAGTCTCCTGACGCGATGGGTGCGCATCAGATCCAGGGCGTCTTTCAGATCGCTATCCGGCAGGCAGGAGACCGGCTCCGTAGACATGACTTGATTTACGACGATCTCTTTGGCCGTGCAGCCTCGGGTGGCTACTCCCATACAAATGTCACGATCGGTGATCAACCCGCGGAGCCTGCCACTCTCCATCACTGGCACAACTCCGCAGTCGCCGTCCCACATCAGCTTGGCCGCCACCCCCAAGTCGTCGTCTGGATGGCAGGTCAGAACGCCCTGCGTCATGATGTCTTTGACCTTCATTAGGCTCTCCTTTCTAAAGCTGCTTCGGTTTATTAGCAGCTTCGATGTGACTCGAGTGCCGACGACTGCTTCGGATCCGGTCAGGATCCCCGAACCTCAGCTGCCTGAAGCGGCCGTAGGCAATGGAGTAGAAGCGTAGTTCGCCCAGCGAATGAGTTGCGACACCTCGACGGGTAGCCAGCAAAACATAGCTGGGTAGTCATAGGGTCGGTCGACACAGAGCGCGGTCGATCGCGCTCTGGCGACGTCGATCCGCGACCTACGCGTCGACGTCTGCGCCGGTCGAGGATCCCTTGAGGGATAGCACTGGGCATGAGGCTATGCGCAGCACTTTCTCCGCGACGCTACCCAGAAGAAGACGCTGCACACCGGTCAGGCCGCGGGTGGCGATGACGATCAGGTCGGCGCCGGTAGCTTCGGCGTGTTGAGCGATGCTCTCCGCGGTTCGACCCTCGAGTACTTCGATTTCGCAAGGTATCTCGGGTCCACCGGTCTCTTGGTTGAACTTGGAGAGACTCTCTTTGACCGTGTGAACGATCTGAGGCAAAGAATCTGCGGTCGTCCACCCGTCGAGAGGGTTGCACGGGTTGAGATCTACCGGTTGCTCCACCACATACACCAGATCGATCGCGGCGTTGGTGTCTGCTGGATGGCGCCCGAGCAGTTCCTTGGCGGCATGCAGGGCGGCTCTGGAGTGTTCCGAAAAGTCGACCGGTACGGTGACGCGGCGAGGCCAGTTTTCCCTGAGGGGTGTGGCTTTTTCACTGACGGTCAGCACCGGACAAGGGGCAGAGCGAACGACTTCCTCAGTCTCGCTACCGAATAGGAATTGGCGAAATCCTCGGCGGCCATGGGTGCCCATCACGATCACGTCGATACCCTGCTGGGAGACCGCCTCGAGAATTGCTGGGGCCGCTGCATCGGCCCGCAGCAGATGCGTCTGCGTCTCGATGCCGTCGGTATCGATCGCGCCGAGCAGTTCCACAAGTCTGTCACCACATCGCTTCCGCTGACTGTGCTCGAGCTCCTGCCTGTTGGGTAACTTGTAGATCAGGCTGTTGAGCTCTTCCTTTTGTGACAGCAGGACGTGGAGAACATGGAGCTCAGCATCGAACAGCTTGGCCAAAGCCGCAGCCTGGGCCAACGCCACATTGGCGCAGGCGGAGAAGTCGGTTGGGATGAGAATTTTGTCGATCTTGGGGCGCATCTTCTAGTTCCAGAAGTCGGGACTGTTGGCCAGTTTGACGAACGTGCACATTCAGGCCGAGTTTCGGTCCACGATGCAACCGCGGCAACGATTCGAAGGGTGGCTCGCGAGGCGTTGCGAGGTAGGTCGGACCGTCTCTTGGGGTGGTTTTTCGAACTGCAGTGTAAGCGGCTCGCTGTATCGCGACAAACAGCAGGCCAACGAGAACCGATGAGATCAGTGTCTCTAGATGACGGTGAGAATTTCCAGGAGATAATGGCCAGCAAATATGGGGCGGCTTCAAACAGATCGCAGCGCGATTTTCCGTCTTTTAGAGGTGAGTGATTTGACCACGCGGGGACGAGGCTCCTGAGCGTGATTCGAAATGGTAGTCTTCACCCCTATCGCAGGAAGGAAAGCACATGGACGAGCAGCTAGCCACAGAGTTGGATCGACGTTTTGATCACCTCCATCATGAGATGGGTTCCAAGTTCCAGAATGTCCATCAACGGATCGACGACAACAGCCAGAAGATCGAAGCGAACAGCCAGAAAGTCGAAGAGAACGGCCGGAAGATTGAAGCGAACAGCCGGAAGATCGAAGAGAGCAGCCGGAAAATTGATGAGCATCGGACGGAAACATCGCAGCGGTTCGATGCTCTTGATCAACGTCTTGACGGAATGGACGCTCGCATTCGTCACACCAACGTGGTCGTCGAGGATCTCCGCTCGGATGTCCAAGTCATTGCCGAGGGTGTCTCCGGTTTGAACCACAAGCTCGATCGGTTCATCGAGGATTCCGAGACCAAGCGCCAGGAAGATCGCGCCCTGATGGTGGCGGGCTTCAAGGCACTGAATGAGCGCGACGACGACCTCGATCGCCGCTTGCGGCGAGTGGAGGCCATTGTGGTGCGGGCCGACTTCACAGGTACCTAAAGGCGCGTCACCGAGCGCCGATCAGCCGTCCCAGATTACGGTCGATCCAACGCTCTGATCTTTTGTGGTGATGGAAGAGACGCTCCCGACGCCGGAACTCTGCGGTGTGCACATGACGTCGGCCATTTTTGACGACCGGGGGGACGGCCGCATGGAGCATTTCGTGATACACCACAGCTTCGACCACATATTGTGGGACATCGCCATGATCGAGGCAGCGGTGGACGCGAACGAGCTGATCGCGCTCGGTGTAGGTACCGAGGCGAACCGAGAAACCGCAGCCACGACGTCGGCGTCGGCGGGTGACGGCTCGGCCCCAGGTGATGTGCACCGAGAGCTGACGGTCAAAGTACTGACGATTGATCTCGTCTCGTAGAACTCGCAGGTCGAGGGTCTTGCCGACTGGCCGCAGAACGAGTTGCCTCTGTGGGCGTCGTTGTGATTCTGCGGGACCATGCTGTTGAAAGAATTGACGGATCGCCGCGAGCGCGTCGCGACGCACCGTGCTGCGCTTTGGGCTTTGCAGAAAAGTGGCGACCGCGGCGATGATGTCGTCCGGCGCGTGCGCGAAGCAACGGTGGATGCGTAGGTCGAATTGCCCGGGGACCTGCCGTGACGAGATGATCGAAGACCGATTGTTGGTCAGGGTGATGGGTCCCACTGGCATGAGGGTGCGTAGCCGGGTCGCAAACTCGTCGTGCAACTCCGAGGCCCTCGAGTTGCGTGGCGCCTCGGTGGGTGCTGGCGACTCTCGATTCGAAGCCTCTTTTGACGAAGCTTGCAGTGCCTCTGGCTGGGATGGGGGGGCTTTGTCGGGCAGACTTCCAGCCGCCCAAAAGAGATCGAGTTGACGGGGCTTGGACATGCTCAAGCTCGTGAGACTGTGTTTGCGGTACCTGTGTTTGTGGTGTCGGCGTTTGCGATGTCTGCGTCTGCAGTGTTCGTGATGTCGGGACCTTCAATGGCGTCCACCGGTACCCGCTGCTCCAGTTTGGAGCGTATCAACTGCAGGTGGACCCGTAAGCTGTAGTACTCATCCATATAGGAGAGCGGCACCGAGACTTGGGCGACTTCGCGTTCGAGCTGCCGGACGGCCTCGCGGTGGGCGGCGATCTCTTCCGTGGTTGCTGGCCGGTGGAGGACCTCGTCAGCCCACCGTAAATCTTCGTACCAGCGGTAGATCTTGGAGCGAATGCGCCAGCGATATATGGGGGGTGCGGTCTTGAAGACCGGAATCAGCAACGTGATCAAAGGCAGAAGCAAGATCTTCAGACGATCGATCACTGTCGCAGCCCGAAAGCTGAGATATCGATGCAGCAACGATGGACCATGGATCAAATGGTGCTCGGCTTCCGCCTTGAGTGGATATTCGACGAAGTCGATCGCCGGAAAACTCTGCGAAGAGTGCAGCAAATCGGTGCCGCCATGAACTTCGGTGAGCGCGCCTAGCAGCAGCGGGACCAGAGCATGGTGGAGCTCCGTGCGGGCGACCAGGCTGGCGGCCGCGGCGACCAGAGTCACATCGTTGGGCGGCAGGTTGCGGTCGATATCGAGCACGCCTTGACCGAGCAGAACCGGCGATAGGAAGGGGTGGTTCTTGCGATAGGCGAGGGATCGCCGCACTGAGAACAGCTCGATATCGTCCCGCCCTATCAGTCGTTTGACATATGCCGCCTCGGTCGAGCTGACGAAGATGGCGACGTCGATCGATCCGTCTTCGAGCGCTGTGGCGGCTGCCAGCGAGCTGAGGGCATGAAACTCAGCGGTGGACTCATCGATTCCATTGTCGGCCAGGAGTTGAGTGGCGAGCACACGAATGCCGCTGCCCGGTGGCCCGACCGCGATACTCCGACCCGCCAGGTCGCTCAATAGCTCGATCGGTTGATCAGCGCGGTGGAATACCCAGACCGGTTCAAAAAAGAGGCTGGCGATCGACTCGAGCTCCGTGGCCGAATTCGCGCCCGGCTTTGCCTTCGAACCTTGTGTCGCCCCGCTCAAATGATCGACATGGGAACGGATACCGCCCTGCAACATCGCGAGAGAGACGTCGCCGTCCTGAAGGAGTTGCAGGTTGTCGAGGGAGCCGCTGGTTGCGATCACCTCGAGCTCGAAACCGTCCCGCGCCAGGATGTCACGGTAACGCTCCGCATAGGCATGGTAGGCGCCGCCAGGAGCGCCGGCAGCAATCTTCAAGTTGCGCGGCGGCGGTGGCTCCAACTTGGTGATAGCGATTCCGAAGCCGATCGCGGCAATTGCGAGCAACGGACCCCAGACCTTCAAGGCCTCGGCTTTGCTCTTGCGCTCCGGGCGTCGTAGACGAGGAGATTCAGTCACCGAGAGTCCTTCCGTGGGCCTGTCGCGGTCTCTGGCCGCGGCCGACCTCGAGCTAGTCGAGAATACAGCCTTCTTGGGTCTCTGCCACCAGGTGGTCCACCACCGCTTTGAAGTCGCCGGTCTGGCGGTAAACCTCGAGCTGACGATCGGCGCTGGTGCCACCGGTCAAGATCGTATTGACGTACTCGACTTCAGTACGACTATCGAGGTCGTCGATCACGTCGTCGACAAATTCGAGCATTTCGTGGGCAAGGGTCTTCATCGGTACTTCGGTTTGTCGCCCGAAGTCGATCAGCTGGCCTTGAACACCGTAACGCATCGCGCGCCACTTGTTTTCGGCGATCAGATGATGCCGGTACTTACGCCACGATTGGTTGTTGCGACGGAGCTTGATCAGCTTGGCGACAATGGCTTGGACCAGTGCGGCGATACACACCGCTTCGTCGATCTTGGTGCAGATGTCACACACCCGGAACTCGATGGTCGGGAATTTAGGGTGCGGACGTACGTCCCACCAGATCTTGGTGGGCTCGTCGATGCACTGAGTCTTGACCAGAGTCTCGATGAATTCGTTGTAGTCGGCCCATGACTTCAGGCTAGGCGGCAGCCCGGTACGCGGCAGGCTTTCAAAAATCACCGTGCGGTACGACTTCAGCCCGGTGTCCCGGCCTACCCAGAACGGAGAGCTGGTAGTGAGCGCCAGCAGATGCGGCAGGAAATATCGCGCCTGATTCATGACGTCGATCATCAATTCTTTGTCGTCGATACCGACATGGACGTGCATGCCGAAGATCAACATACGGCGGGCGAGCTCAGCCATGTCGGTTCGTAGCTTGGTGTAGCGGTCACCGATGCTGATGTCCTGCTCCAACCAGGCCGAGAACGGGTGAGTACTGGCCGCCGCTACTCGCAAGCCGTTGGAAGCCGCCAGTTTGTGGATCGAAGTGCGCAGCCTGACGACTTCAGCCCGAACTTCTTTGATGTTTTTGCAGATGGAGCTTCCGACTTCCACCTGTGACTGCAGGAATTCCTGCTTGATCTGGTCGTGAAGAACGAGCTGCCCTTGCTCGAGAAACTCCTGGATGTAGGACTTGAGCTCCCGAGTCTCAGGATCGATGATCTGGTACTCTTCCTCGATACCAAGTGTCAGTGGCGCTTGCGACATGGACCCCCCTAAGGTAGGAAGCGGGCAGTTTTTTCGGAGTTGTCGAAAGTTTACCATCGTTCTGTCTGTCGTCACCCGTCGTGCTTCGGTGAACCACCAGTGCTTTACCGAGCCGCCCTAGAATTCGACTCGGGTTGACAGCTGGGTTACCATCACCCAGAGAATCAAATTAGCAGCGCGCAGCGTACAACGAGGGGAATGAGGCGATGGCGGCTGAAGATGGGCCGGCTCAAAGATTGGCGCAAGTCGACGAATCGGAAGAGGCGCAGCAGGTGCGCCGTTCGCGGCGTTCAGCGGTAAATGGTTTGCTCGTCGCCATCGACGCCCCGAGTATCGCCTCGCAGCCTTGGGTTGTCGACGCGATCGACATCAGCTCCCGCGGCTTGGGTTTGGTTTTGCCGCCAGAGCTACTGGTGGGTACCGAGGTTCTGCTGAGCTTCAAGCTGGACGACCAGGAGCTCTCCCGCCTGCCGGCGACGGTGCAATACCACAAGGGGGTTGCGGGAGGTGTTCGGTTCGACCCCTGGCCGCTTGCGGACCGCGTCAAGCTTCTCGAGTTTCTGGTGCGGATCTACGAAACGTCAGAGTGATCGTCGAGGTCGCCGACCCTGGCAGACCAGGTCAGCTCCGCCGCCACTCAACATTCAATGTGGCCACATGTCCGGCGCGCCGGACAACTCACCGGTTCTGCTGAGTTGATCCTGGAGCCGCTTGAGGGGGGCGCGCCATGATGAGACTGGCTGGGTTTTCCGTTGGGTAATCAGTTGATCGAGCTCGTCGTCGAGACCCAGAACGGACTGCAGCTCGCCCATCAGGTCGTCCGGTACCACGTGTCGCTTGGTGCCGAACGGGAATAGGGTGCGATAAGCCTTGCCGATGAGCTTCAGATCATGATCCTGCAACTCCTGACGGTGTGACACCTGAACTAAGATCTCTGCAAAATTCGACAGATCGTGCCAAAGTCGTCGCGCCAACGCCTGGTTACGCTCATTACCGTTGAGCCAGTCCAGAATCCGCTTCATCAGTTGGCGCATGTTGACTCGGTCGTCGACCCTCAAGAAGGGATAAACGCTGAGCTCGCGGAACGCCAGAATGCGGTAGAGCACTCGCCGTAAACGGGCCTCCAACGGTTGATCTTGATCGTCGACTTGGCTTGCGGTTTCCCGTCGCAAGTTCCAATATAGCTTGCGGATTTGGAGCGAAACCTCGACGTCGAACCAATGGCGCTCTGGGGGCTTTTTGCCCTCGAACTCGAAGATCGAAGACTCGACCGAAATCAGCGCCTTACGCAAGCGTCGCAGGCCACCCTCACAATGGGACGCCAGGGTCATCTGATCAGTTTTGTGGGTGGCGGAGGCGATCAGCCCTTCGAGTGAGCTCTTGAGATCAGCGCGTGCAAAGAACACCATGTCGTTGAGGTCGCGAGCCGCGAACTCGGTCGAGATTT
>JAJCXQ010000079.1 GCA_029263355.1 Acidobacteriota bacterium
CCCAATGCTGTGCAGGTTTTGGACCTCAGTGTCACCGGCAAGGGAGTGCCTTTCCTGGTCATGGAGCTGCTTGAAGGCCGTAGTCTGGCACAAGAGCTGAAACGAGTAGGTGAGCTCTCGTTGGCGAGGTGTAACGAGCTGTTGCTACCGATTTGCCAAGTTCTCAGTCAGGCTCACAGCCTGGGGATCATTCATCGCGACGTCAAGCCGCAGAATATCTTCATCCACGAAGGGCGGCAGGGCGAAGTTGTCAAGGTATTGGACTTTGGCATTGCCAAGTTGATTGACGACTCGGCGATGGAAGACAAAATTACGGTTGATGGCATCGTCGGAACACCAATGTACATGGCCCCCGAGCGTTTCGGTGGTGGCACCTGCGATGACCGGGCGGACGTCTATAGTGTCGGTGTAATGCTGTACGAGATGCTTACCGGTCGTCGGCCCTTCGAAAGCAAGGGCGATCTCTTCAAACTCATCTTTCTGCACATGAACGAAGTCCCCAAGCCGTTGAGCGAACTGCGCCCAGAGATCTCCCCAGCGCTCGAGCAGGTCGTACTCGACGCCTTGGCCAAGCAACACGATAAACGTCCGTCTGCTGCGCTGCTAGCGAAGCGATTCGACGAGGCACTCCACCACGAAGAATCCGGGCCTCTCGAATAGGGGGGACGTTCGGCCAGTGCGAGGCTGCTATTGCAGGAAGTAGGCGAGTTCTTCCATGAAGATCAGAAGGTCTACCGTCTTGACTCGAACTTCAGGGGCAAGCTCGAGTTGCACCGGAGCGAAGTTCAGTACTGACTTGATACCGGCGTCGACCAAAGCTTGGTAGTTCTCTTGAGCCACCTCTGCTGGGACGGCCAAAATAGCGATCTCGGCTCCGGTCTCGGCGACGCCGGCTGCTAGCTCATGACTATCGCGAATGGTGACATCGGCGAGCTGGGTTCCGACCTTGTTGGGATCGTTGTCGAAAACTGCGACAATCCGGAAGTTACCCGAATGAAACCCTGGAAAGAGGGCCAGTGCGGTGCCGATATTGCCCGCTCCGATGATGATCGCGGGATGCTCACGCTGGATACCGAGCAAACGCTCCAGTCGTTCGCGTAGGTGCGCAACATCGTAGCCGACACCACGAATACCGAATTCACCGAAATAGGCTAGATCTTTGCGGATCTGCGACGCTGAAAGATGGAATCGGCGGGCCATCTCCTGAGAAGCGATGCGGGAGACACCTTCGGTCTGCAAATGTCGCAGGCAACGCAAGTATACCGAGATCCGGTTCAGGGCCAGGGGGGAGATGTCGTCCGGCTGGGTCATCGGTCGCTGCAGCTGGATCAGCGGGCACTATGACTGATCACCATGGCAACCGGTGGACGATAGCCACTAGAGCGATTCTGGTTTGATGGGGCAGTCTCTATTGAGACGAGGTTTCTGGTTCAGGAGAGTGGAAATGGTGCGAAAGGGGGGACTCGAACCCCCACGACCTAAGCGGTCACAAGATCCTGAGTCTTGCGCGTCTACCAATTCCGCCACTTTCGCAGGTCTGACAAGCATAAGGTAATGACGGGAAAGCCAATGAGTAGCGCTGCCCCCAGCGCCTTACGCTTCTGACGGCGAATTCTAGCTACCCTTTCCTCACAGTCAAGGGGCTGTAAGCTCAGAAGACTAGAAACTAGTGTCCCGTAGGGTGAATCGACCGCTTGGGCAGCCGATGTCGCGATTTGTCGGATCGCGGGTAGGAACCGATGATCAAGAGGGAGAGTCCATATCTCCGACGCCGCATCGTTGAATGCGGCCGAAACGACACCAAGAGGTAGACAGGGTGCTACACTTTTCAAATATGCGTTGCTTTTCGCCACCAAACTCCAATGCGCCGGGTTCAAAGACGCGTTCATACCTGCTTGGGTTGACGCTGCTGGTCTCGGCATTGATGCCGGCCGGCTTGATGATGGGCTGCGGCGAGACTGCAGCCAAGGCTGAGGTCAACCGCCAAGAGCTTGAAGCCCTCCTACGTAACTATCTGCCGTTGCTCGGGCAGGCCTATGCCGAGCGCGACAGCTCGGTCCTCGAAGATTTGGCAGTGCCGAAAGAGATGGCGCGGATTGATCTCAGAATCGAAGAGCTCACGGCTGCGGGTCGGATTTACGAACCGGAGTTCAAAGAAGTGACCGTGGAGGATATCTCGGTTTGGAACTACTCGAATGCGTTCGTTACGACTCTGGAGGTCTGGGACGTGCGCTCCTTCACTGTCGGGTCCCATCTGTTGTTGAACGAGAGCTTGGCGCAGCGCAACCGTGTGAAGTACCAAGTCAAGCGCAAAGACGACAGCTGGGTGATCTTATATCGTGAACTCGATCAATCTTTCGACCAATAAGGCGACGGCTACGCCTTCGACGGTTGCCATCATCGGCCGTCCCAACGTCGGTAAGTCAACCCTATTCAATCGTTTGGTCGGGCGCCGGCAAGCGATCGTGCACGATCTACCGGGTGTGACCCGAGATCGAATCAGCGGCCGTGCGGATCTCACCGATGACATTTCGGTGGAATTGATCGATACCGGCGGTCTGGTTCCAGGGGACGATCCCCTCGGCCTTGGCGATCAGGTGTTTCTGGCGATCGAGAGCAGCGACGTGTTGCTGTTGTTGGTCGACGGCAAGGAAGGGCTGGTCGCTGCCGACGAGAAAGTTTGGGCCACGGTTCGACGTTATGGCAAGCCAGCCGTCTTGGTCGTCAACAAATCCGACACTCTGGCGGCACAAGCGAATTTTAGCGACTTTTATCGCCTTGGGGTCGCTCATCAGCAGTTGGTATCGGCCGAACATGGCCGCGGCATCGCCGAGCTTTGCGAGCTGCTGGCAGAGCTGTTGCCAACTGAGGCGCAACCTGACGGGGCAACGGAGTCATCAGCGCTCGCCATTGTGGGGCGCCCCAACGTTGGCAAGTCGTCGCTCTTGAATCATCTCCTCGGCGAGACCCGGGTTTTGGTCTCGCCACGGGCGGGAACGACCCGCGATCCAGTCGACTCACTCCTCGAGTGGAACGAACAATCCTACCGGTTGATCGACACCGCCGGAATTCGCCGTCGTAGCCAAGTCTCCGGAGTCGCCGAACAAGTCGCGGTGATGTTCGCCCGCCGGCAAATGGAGCGTGCTGATGTCGTGGTGCTGGTGGTCGACGCGGCAGCTGGCATCACCACCGGCGATATGTCGATCGCGGGCTTGGCCTGGGAGCTGGGCCGTGGCGTGGTCGTGGCGTTGAACAAATGGGACTTGCTCACCCCCGAGTCGCGCCAGGATCTCGAGGATGACTGGCCACGGTTGGCGGAGCTATTGTCGGCACCGCCGCGGATCAACATCTCGGCTTTGACTGGCCGGCGAATCGACCGGCTAATGCCGTCCGTCGAGACGATCCTGGAAAGATGGCGTATCCAACTTTCGACCAGCGAGGTCAATCGCTTGTTCGAGCGAGCTGTGCAAGCTCACCACCCACCACAGCACCGAGGACGCCCGTGGAAACTCTACTACGCCACGCAGGTGGCGACCGGACCGCCGACCTTCATGCTGTTCGCTAACCGCACGCTCGAGCGCAGCGACACCTATCGGCGTTACCTCGAGAACCGTTTGCGCACCGAGCTCGATCTGGCCGGTATCCCGATCCGGTTGGTGATCCGCAAACGCTGACTCCACCATCCCGCGGATTGAACCTGCTTCGTTCGACGGTCCCCCGCTCTTGTCGGGTACTGGGCGGATCTCCTATACTTCGATACTTCACCGCAGATGCGGAGAAACGAGCGGCCCGGAGAGGGGATCTGTCGGGCGAGAAAATTTCTGTCTTCGGAGTGAGGGTGAGTCGCAAACTCCTCAGCGGCCATGGAAGCACCAAGGCTGATCTTATCGACGCGGTCTATCGCCGACACGGGGCGCTGACCAAGAATGAGGCTGCGGAGGTCGTGGACGCCATCTTCTCGACAGTCAAAACCTCGCTCCAGGACGGTCGATCGGTTCGGATTCGAAATTTTGGTGCTTTCGAAGTTATCGAGCGTAGCGGTCGTACTGGGGTCGATCCCACCAGCGGCGAGAGAATTTTCATTCCTGCTCATAACGGTTTGAGCTTTCGCCCGTCGCGCAACTTGAAGTCCGCCCTGCACGGTAACAAGGGCAACGAATCATAGATCCCGTAGGACCCCGCGAGTGGCGAAGAAGCTCTATTACAAGATCGGCGAGGCTTGCAAGATTCTCGAGATTCAGCCCTATGTGCTGCGCTATTGGGAAACAGAGTTCCCCTTCCTGAAACCCAACAAGAGCAAGTCGGGGCAGCGTGTCTACAGCGATCACGAACTCGACGTCATCCGGCGGATTAAAGAGCTCCTCTACGAAGAGGGCTATACCATTGCCGGAGCCAAAAAGAAGCTCGAGAGTGAGCTAGCGGCAGGTGGTGGCGAGAAGGAGCCAGAGGAGAAGACCTCCGGCGGGTCTGCAGCGCCCCAGAACCCAGCACCCGCGCCGGCCCAGAGTGAGAGTGTCAACGGCGATCAGAAAGTCGAGGAGCTTCGTCTCGGTATCGAGGTCGCCTTGAGACAAGCGCGCAAGATCCTGGAAGCGCTTGCTTGAAAGCGTGCATTTCCCTTCGAATATATCTTGGCGAAAGTCTTGCCTAAAGGGTCGAGAAAGAAACCCAGAGAGGGTAGAATCACAACGTCGGGACGTGGCGCAGTCTGGTAGCGTACCTGAATGGGGTTCAGGTGGTCGCGAGTTCGAATCTCGCCGTCCCGACCATTTCAGCTCACATACTAATCCTCCGAGACGAAGTGGCGCTCAACCACGGAATCATCAGGGTTCGAGGCGAGTCTCTCTCGAGTTAGGTCTCACTGAAAGTAGGTCCTAGTGCATTCCGTTGAGGCTGCACTTCCACAGAGACAAACGATGCAAGCGATCGAAGGAAATCTCAACGCCAGCGGGAAACGGTTCGCCATCGTTGCGGCGCGGTTCAACAGTCGGGTGGTGGAGACGTTGGTCGAGGGCGCAATCAGCTGTCTCGAACGCCACGGCGCAGCTCGCGAAAATTTGAATGTCGTGCGAGTCCCCGGAGCTTGGGAGCTACCTCTGGCTCTTGAAGAGTTGGCTGTGGGTGGCTCCGTTGACGCGATGGTTGCTCTCGGGGTTGTCATCCGGGGTGAGACGTCCCATTTCGACTTCATTTGCAGCGGATGTAGCCAAGGTGTCGCCCGAGTGACCTCGAAGTACCGGATCCCGATCGGTTTCGGAGTTTTGACTTGTGAGACTTCTGCTCAAGCCGAAGCTCGAGCCGGAGGCAAGGCGGGTAACAAAGGGTGGGAGGCTGCCCAAGCGGCTATCGAGATGGCAGATCTTGCATCGCAGCTGCGGACCCTAACGGACTCTTGAGTCCGTTGCAGGAAGCAGGTTGACAGGTGGGCAAGCGCCGCAGGGCTCGCGAGATGGCGATGCAGATGCTCTACCAGCACGAGCTTGGTGGTAGCTCGCTCGAACAGATTTTCTCGGCCTTTGACCTTTCAGAGTATTTGAAGGACTCTGAGTCCGCTGCCGACTCGGAGTCTTCGGCGCCGCCGCAACAGGCGATCCTGACTCGAGCTGAAAGATCCTTCGGCTACGCGCGTCGGCTGGTCGAAGGTACCCTACAGAATTGTACTGCGATCGACGAACTGATTCGAGAATACGCTGAAAACTGGCGCCTCGAACGGATGCCAACGATCGATCGCAATATTCTGCGTTTGGCCATCTACGAGATGCTGCACGAATCGAGTGTGCCCAAGGTGGTGATTGTCGACGAAGCGATCGAATTGGCCAAGAAGTTCGGATCCGAGAATTCTGGGCGCTTTGTCAACGGCTTGCTCGATGGAGTTCTTCAGTCCCAAAGCGACACCGCGGCGGTCGAAGGGATGAGATCTTGAAGAGTGGAGGCGGGGCGAACTCGGGTTGGCAGGTCTGCGTGCTGTTATTGCTCGCCACTTTGTGGTCGCCTTCGAGGGTTGCTGCGGTCGGAGCCCTCGCAGTCGAAGGGGTCGATCGTACTCGCCTTCTACCGCCAGCCGGTGCGCAGATCGAAAACTATGGGAACGCGGGCTATCGCTTGCGCTGGATTGAGGATGAGATCGCGATCGAAGTCAACACCGCGCCCCTGGTGAGCGATACGCGCTTCGAGTTACCACCGCAAAAGGACCCGACCGGGGCGATCGAACGGCTAGCGCGGGGTCTCACAGCAGGCGCTGGAACCCGCTATGAGGCCGTCTCTCGAATTCTTGGCTGGGTGGCTCGCGATCTCGACTATGAGTTCGATCGTAGCCAACCGCAAGGGGCCGAGGCGGTGCTCGCAAGACGCAGCGGTTATTGTACCGGCGTGGCCCGCCTGAGTGTCGCACTGCTAGAAGCGGTCGCAATACCAGCCCGCGAAGTCGCAGGATATGTCGTCGGCTCAGAGCCCGGCCGACCGAGCGGCTACCATCGTTGGATCGAAGTCTATTTTCCTGATCGCGGTTGGGTCTTCAGTGACCCCCTTGCGACCCATCATTATGTTCCAGCAACGTACCTGCGGTTGGCTGCTGAGATTCTCGAACCAGCGTTAGGCACCGAGGGGCTGCTGCTGGAACGTCGTGATGCGGTGTCGGCTGTCGATCTCTATCCGCTCGCCGCCCCTGGAGTAACGGCCCGGCGCAACTCGGAGCGTCAGTTGGCTGCCTCGTTGCGAGTTCGGCTGGAAGATCAAAGTACCGGCACTGCGGTACTCGAAGGTCTCTCAGCACGTTGGACTCACTCCTTGATCGACGGCTCAACCACTTTTGTCGGGCTTGACCCCGGCAGCTATCGACTGCGTCTAATGTTGCCAGGCAGAGGAATTCTGGAGAGTCAAGTCGAGCTACCTGATCGAATTCGCAAGGCGCTCTTGGTGCGGGCCCCCGAGTTTCGTATCGATTTGCCAGTAAATCCATCACCTCTGCGAGATCGGTAGACGAGACTCTGCACCCATCTCTCGGGACAGACCTTGATAAGGAAAGCAAGATGAATCGACACATCGCATTGACTTCCCGATCCATCCTGTGCGGCTTGGTGTTGGCGGCCGCAGTTCTCGTTGCCGGTTGTGGCTACAACCTGGTCGGATTGGCGAGCAATATCCCAGAGGACATTCAGCAGGTCTACGTCGAGTCGCTGGTCAATCAGACTCCGCGCGCCCAAGTTGAGCAAATCCTGACCCAGGCGATTCTCGATGAGCTCGTGACCCGTCGGCGTTTCGCCGTGTCGAATAGTGCTGCCGACGCCGATGCGATCTTACGCGGCACCGTGCTCACCTTCGACGTGCGTCCGGTGACCTTCGACTCGGACGGCCTGGCCGACAACTTCGAGATTGCGATCACCGCCGATATGCGTTTTGAGCGCCAGCCGCCGCCCGGCGCTGATGAAGGCGAAGTGATCTGGAGCAATGCCCGATACATCTTCCGCCAGGACTATCCGCTAGCCCCTGAAGACTCCGCCTATTTCGACCGTGAAAAC
>JAJCXQ010000080.1 GCA_029263355.1 Acidobacteriota bacterium
CGACACCGGCAGTTGGGAAGAGACCCACTTCGACTTCGACCGTAATGATATGTACCTCAACGAAGTGGCCCACTTCCTTGAACGCATCGCCGAGGGTCGACCGTGCAACAATGATGTTGCCGAAGGTGAATCGGTGATGCGTTTGGCCGTTGCAGCAGCCGAATCTGCAGTTTCCGGCCGCGTCGTTGTGCCTTAGTCACGGCCCTTCCACTAGGATCGTAAAATCAACACTCTGCTTTACCTGGGTCCTCCGGAGACTCTTCAACACGTCCGCCAAGAGCTAGACGGCCTGTTCACCGTCAATCTGGCGTTGGATGAGGACACCGTCGATGGCCTGCTGGGGAGCACGGACGCTGTGCTCGATGCCTATATGCGCGTAAGGTTTCCTGCCGACCGTCTGGCGGCAGCACCCAACCTGAAGCTATTTGTCACCGCCACCACCGGAGCCGATCACATAGATGCCGCCTGCCTAGAGAGCCGTGGGATCCCCCTACTCACCCTGAAGGGTCAGCGCGAGGTGCTGAAGAACATCACCCCAGCCGCCGAGCACTCCTGGCTGCTGCTGATGGCCTGTGCCAGACGACTGCTACCAGCAGCGGCCTCGGTCCGTGCCGGTCAGTGGGACCGAAATCAATTCCCCGGCATTATGCTGCGCGGCAAAGTCCTGGGGCTGGTGGGCTGTGGTCGTATCGGCCAATGGATGGCCCGCTACGCCGCTGCATTTGGCCTCACTTGCCTGGGCTACGATCCGTTTCTGGAGGAATGGCCGGAGACCATTCAGAAGGCTTCCCTAGAGGAGACTTTGGCAGCAGCCGATTTCATCGGCGTGCACGTGCCTCTCGCCGAGCAGACCCGAGGCCTGCTGGGGGCTGCTCAATTGGCCGCGGTCAAACCTGGTGCGATCCTGATCAATACTTCACGCGGCGAGATCGTCGACGAGGACGCCTTGTTACAAGCTTTGCAAGAGGGCCGACTAGCAGCAGCGGGTCTGGATGTGCTGGCCGGCGAGCCCGACGTCGCCGATCATCCCCTAAGGCATTATGCCCGCGCCCACGACAACCTGCTCATCACGCCCCACATCGGCGGCTTCTCCCCCGATGCCCTGCGTTTCGTTCTCGCCTTCAGCTGCGGCAGGCTGCGCGACCATTTCGGAGGATCCGGTCATACGTGAGCCGATACAAGCCTTGGCCCGCAACCTCTTCCACCTGGGGACCCGACACCTCTTCGGGATCAGCGGCAGTGGGCCCAGCCTAGAACTGATCACGGCGATGGAAACTCTAGGGGCGCGGTATTTCCCGGTCTCTCACGAGGCGGCAGGCGCCATCATGGCTGGAGCCGTCACCCGGGTCACGAATCGCCCCGCGGCCTCATTGTCGATCAAGGGTCCAGGGCTGGCCAACATGAGTGCGGGCATCATCGCCAACGCCCTGGAAAACTATCCGGCGATATCTATCGCGGAGTCCTACAGCGCCGACGTTCCATCCTGGCGCCAGCATAAACGCATCGACCAGGCCGCAATCCTAGCGCCGGTGGTCAAAAACCTGCTGTACCTGAATCAGGCTCCCGATCACCTAGGCGCTGCTTTGGACGACGCCAGACGTGAACCGCGGGGCCCGCTGCACCTGGAATTAGGGGCCGGAAGTGGCGGGACACCCACGTTGCAAGGAGCCGCTGGCAACCCTGACTTGGATTCCTTACAGAACCTGTGGCAGCAGCTCGAGCGGTGCCGCAAACCTCTGGTGATCGCCGGCTCGTTGGCCGGCCGTCGTGACTGGGGCAGAACCCTTGGCGACTTGTCGATCCCCGTCATGACGACGGTGTCCGCCAAAGGGCTCGTGGACGAAGCTGCTCCTCATAGCGCCGGTATTTTCAGCGGCGCGGGCAAAAACCTGGCTCCTGAAAGAGCGTTGCTCGAAGCCGCCGACCTGGTGCTCTGTCTAGGCGTGCGTAACCACGAGCTCTTGGGGTTCCCCTTCCCCGAGAACACCTGGCTTCTGGGAGAGACTCACGACGGCCTCGGCGGCTTTCCAAATGGCGACAACACCCTACTCGGCACTCCCGATCATTTCAGCAAATCGGTGGCCTTAATGGGAAACCAACGCTGGGGAGAACACCCTGTGGCGGAGTCGCGGAACAGACTTCGCCGCAGCCTGTTGGACGGGTCTTGGCTACCCGCTACCCTCTTCGAATGCCTCAATCAGCTAGATTCTCAGATCGATCTGACCTGTGACGTCGGTTCGTTCTGCACCATCGGTGAGCACCTCTTTCTGGCCTCACCCGAGCGCGGTTTCTATTGCAGCGGCAACGGGCGCAATATGGGCACCGGCATCCCCACCGCCATGGGTGTCGCGGTCGCCAACGGCGGCAAACCCGTGGTCTGCGTCAGCGGCGACGGCGGGTTTGGCATGTACGTCGCAGAGATCAAGCTCGCGGTCGCCGAGTCGCTGCCCATCTGTTTTGTACTGGCGTCGGACGGTCGTTATGGCAGCATTGCCTGCGCACCGCAGAGCCATCCGATGAGCGAACGGGCCGTCACGATGGCTGCCCCTTCCTGGCTCGAGGCGGTCGCGGGGATGGGTTGCCCCGCTTTCGCCGCAGCGAATACCGAGGCTTTCGCCCGTCTGCTGGGCGATTGGGAGCGCCGCGGACCGATTTTTATCGAAACCACTTTTGCCGCCGAACCCTATGCCGCGATGACCACGGACCTGCGTTGAAACGGAAGACGATGACGCAAAACAAACCTTCGGTCCTGGTGACCATCTGCGCTCGTGGCGGCTCCCAGGGTGTGTCCAAAAAGAACATTCGGCCACTGTTGGGCAAACCACTGTTGGCCTACACCATCGAATGCGCCCAGACTTGCGCCAGGGTCGACCGCATCGTAATCTCCACCGACAGCGAAGAGATTGCTGCAACGGCGCGAACCTTGGGCGTGCCAGTGCCTTTCTTGAGGCCGGACGAATTGGCCACAAGTTCGTCGGCGAAGGTTGGCGCCATCCGCCATGCCACCCAATGGGTGGAACACACCGAGGGCTTCTACCCCGACCTGGTCGTGGACCTAGATGTGAGTGCTCCCTTGCGCCCACCATCCGATATCACGGCCGTGGTGGAGACCTTCATCCGTCACCAAGACTTGGACGGTGTCGTGTCGGTCTACGAGCCCGAACGCAACCCCTATTTCAATATGGTCGAGATGGAGGGACACCGCGCCCGCCTGGTCAAACGCCCCGAGATACCCGTCGTCCGCCGCCAGGATGCTCCGAAGGTGCTGAGCGTCAGCGGTTCAATCTTCGCCTGGCGACGCGAGGCCCTCGATCGCGTGACCCATCTTTACGAAGGTGTTTGGGGAGCTTGCCAAGTGCCACGTGAGAACGCGGTGGATATCGATACTGAAATGGAATTTCAATTCGTGGAATTCTTGCTCCGCAAGAGAGCAGATTCGATACAAAACTAGCTTCCTGTCCCCGTCCCGTAGGGACGTTATCGCTGAGCGAGGGGTTTCAACCCCTCGAGCGCTCTCGGGACATCGACCATGCCGGCGAGACGCCGGCGCTCCCAGCAGGGGGCTGCTTCGAGCCGCGCAATCACGCGGGAGCTGCGTGCTGGGTTACATCAGCCGGGTTGTAGTCCGCGCAGAACGGTTGCTCACGACAGGAGACGAAGGGTTCGTTTTCGAACACCTTGTCGGCGACATAGAGCAGGCCGCGCAGGCGCAGACATTGATAGAGGATCCATTTCACCTCTTGCGGACTCCGAGGACCCGCCGGCTGACCGCCGCCAGGCTTCATGTACTCAGCGACCTGCTGGTCACTCAAGGCGTAGAGCGGTTGAGCTTCGATCCGCTCTGCTGCCGGTTGACCAAACTTGCGGGCCGTCTCTTGTTTGCTCTTCTCCCGCGCCAACGCCTCATCGCGATAGAGCCAAAGGAAAGCACGCAGTTGGATGATCTCCCCGGTGATCGCCTGCGCCCGGTTGATCGCTGACGACAGGAAGACCGACTGAGCAATCGTATGGTGATCGATCAACTCGCCGCCGACACTGGTCCGTTTGACCTGGTCGGCAGGCGTGCCATCGAGCGGCACCAGCAACGGCACGTAATATTCGAATTCGACGGTGGCGTTGCCGGCGGTTTTGCGCAGGCGCTCCATCGATTCGTCCTTCTCCTCGTCGGTAAGGTGGCTGTCGACGATGGCGAGCTCGCACAGCGCGTAGTCGAGGGCATCCGAGACTTGTAACCAAGCGTAAAAGATGAAAACCATCACGTCGTAGAGCACCCGGAAGGCGGTCGACGGATAGAGCCTCAGCATGGTGAAAATCTCACCCGAATCGTTGACGATCGCTTTGAGGATCAGCTTGGGATCACCGGAATCGAGGGCTTTGATGAACGGCCGTGGAAAGCGTCGGATGATCGCTCTGGCGTCGTCGGACAGGATCGGGCCGATGGGGAAATCGGACAGCGGCTGGGTCTCGTCGGCCAACCACTTGTCGTAAACATATTCCATCGACACCCAATAGTCTTTGGCCGCCTTGGCCAACCACTCGAAGTCTCCCAACCCCAGCGCCAGAACACCACCTACGATGCCGTGGAAGTCACGTGCGACCGCACCGATCGGCCCCTCACTACCCATGTAGTAAAACCCGAACCGGATCTTGGAGTCGGTGTCGGCACGTAGGTCACCCTTCAGCACGCCATGTGAGCTTCGGGTATCGAGGAATTCGGACAGCGCCAGCCAAGTACTGTAAATCCCGTCCTTGACCGCCGGCACGTCCTGGGCCGCGGCACGCGCGGACTCCACGGCCACAAACAGGGGGAGGGCGGCGGTTGCTGTCGTCTTGTCGATCAGAGTCGCCGACAGGAGTTGGTTCGATCCGGTATCGGTCGGCTGCCCGGTCGCGTTGGCGATCGCCTTGCGGGCGAAGTCCATCGACTCGCTCGCAGACTTGAAACACCGGTCCGCAAGCCGTTGCGACACCTGCCCAGCGAACTCGCCGGGCGTCCCGAGCAGGCCGTTGGTCGCCTGCGTGGCTTGTTCGGTCAGCCGAGCTGCCACGCCAATCGTCGCGTTGGTTGCCGCCAAACCCAAGTTTGGCAACGTCACGAAGGGCGCCAGGAAGGTATCGTTCGCCTTGCGCCAGGTATCCGCGAACCCATTGCTGGACGCTGCCATCACGCCACCTCGTGGGGAGGCATTGGCCCCCAGCCGGAAACCGGATCCTGCGGCGTCACCGGGCCCCAACCCGCGGCTGGCGGCGTTGTCGCTGGCGACGCTGGGGATGACGGCGCGCTGGTCTGCGAAGACGATGATGCCGCGGCGTCCCCGTTCGCATCCTTTTTATCCGCGCCCGGCAACATGGACTCCATCATCGAGAACATCTTCATCTGCATGCCAAAACCGAACTTCATCATTTCGACCGGCACCATGAAGGTAGCCTTCATCGCCGCGGCGGCGACTTCGACCATCGCGGTATATCCGTCCTTGGCATCGACGGGTTTAATGGTTGTCACAGTTTGACTGTCTGTCACGGCAACCTCCTTCAAGCCGACCCGCTGCTCGCGTCGGCGAGCCGCAGCACATACATGTTCGACAGAGTTCCAGGATCAACACTGACCCCAGCATTGACAGACAGCATACCGTGCGCATTGCTGAAGCGCCCGGTGCCGCCAGCAAACGGCCCGAAACCGACCAGATTGAAGACCGGCACCGGCGCCGGGAAACCTTCATAGGTGGCGAGGAATCCCCGGCCTTCATCAACGTTGGCGCCGATGGTACCGGTCACCTTACCTTTCGGATCGAAGAACGTAATGGTCGTCTCCTCCGTCCTCCAGGGCATCGGCGACTCCGGCGTGCCAGGGGTCGACGGATCAAACGGATTGAAACGGATTTTCGTCACCAGGCGACCGGCGATCCAATCGTCGACGGCGTAATGGGCGCGGAGCGACGTGCCGTCCTTGCCCAGGTCGTATTCCAGCCGCACGACTCGTAGGAGCTCGGTCACCGACGCCCCCAACATGCGGCCATCAGGCGTAAAATCCTGTTGGATCGGTACGGCCGGATCCGGCGCCCCGAGGAACGTCGTGAAACTGCCCCCACCAAGTTGATCTTCAGCCCCTTTTGCCGCCTTCTCGTTGTCGAGACCACGCAGCGGCTTAATGGACGTCAGCCCGGGAGCCGGGTCCAGGATACGGATCAACAGCTCGAAACAGAGCTCCCCTGGAGGCGTGAGAGTGCCGTTGAGCACAAACGTTCCTTGGACGTCTGCAAACACGCCTCGGCCACTCAGGATCTTGCCGCAGGCGCCAACCCACAGCTGGGTCTCACCGTCGACCTCTGTCGGGTAAGTGCGACCGGTACCAAAGCCGTCGAAGGTATTCTCGCCGGCCTCGTCGAGTCGGAACTCGACGTCCATCATCGTGAAGCGCTGAGACTCCCCGGTATGGAGCAGGGTCGGCAAGGGCTGCTTGTCGGGCAAGGCTCTCTCGTCTTCAGGGGCCAGGACCCAGCGAAAAGACAGACCGGACTGAGCCGTCCCGATGGACGCGACGCTGTCGAATCCGTCTTTACCGACCGTTGTCTTGAGGGTCAGCCGCTTGGCTTGTCCGAACATCTGGGCTCCGGTGATGTCCGACAGGTCCGAGCTGCCAGGTAAGGGCAGCGCGATGTTCGGGACGCCCTGCTGAGGGTTGACGATCGTATCGAGGTACAGAGAGCCTTGAAGCAGCGCATCCATGGCATCTGCGTAATACTTCATTCCAGGAGGAGGGGACGGTGGGGTCGATGGTTTAGACACGTGCGTCTCCTTCTCTATTTTCCGTCAGTGGAACGAAACCGGCCGGTCGGGTCGGCGAGCTCAAAAAGGTAGAGGATGGAGCTCAAGTGCGGCACACCGGTGCCGACTCCCAAGTTGATCTGGAAACCTTGAGCCCCGGCAAACGCCCCATCTCCACCGCTGACCGGCCCGAAACCTGCGAACATTTGTGTAAACATCTCCTCCGGCACCCCATCGAGGGGTTCTATGAGGGCACGGATTTCGTCGGTCTCGATCTTGAGCGTGCCAACGTGCTCGGCACCGTCATACAACTTGAAGGCTTCGGCATCGTAAGATGCCGAGGGGTCGTCGGCCGATGTGCCGTTGCCGCTCGTCGGAGAGAACTTCAAGTGGACAGGGTGCTCGCCAACCGTCGGGCCGATCTGGTAGCGACTGGCCAGCCCCTGTGGCCCACGCCCCGAAAAGTTGGTCTCGCAGAGCCGGAGCTTTTCATGCACATCGAACGACGACGGCCCTGCCGGTCCGAAACCTATGTCCGTCGATGTCACCGTCGGAACGAAGGTACTGAAATAGAGGAATGTCGAGTTCCCCGGCAAATCCTTCACCGGCTCGACGACGGGCAGCTCGCTCTCGGTGTAGAGCGAGCCGGGATCCTTGACCATGACGAAGACGTTGAGCTGGAAATCGTCGGGCGGAGTGAACAAACCACTGATAGCAAACATTCCGACGCTGTCCGCCAGCACCCCTTCGCCCGAGGTGATCACACCGTTGGCGGCGATGCGGGTGAGCTGTAGCCCTCCGGGCGGCAGTGAGCCTTCCTTCCCCGGCTGATAGATCGGGTAGGTCCGGCCGCTTCCAAAACCCTTGATGCTGTTGTTACCGCCCTGGCCGATGGCAAACCTTGCGTCGGTGACCGCAAAGCGCTGTGACAGTGAGTGGTCAAACGCCGTCGCCGGTACCCGGGCGCCCTCCGTCAACGCAAAGTCCTGTGGGATGGGTGACCAACGGAATTCAAACGGCCCAGCCTCGGCCCCAACCGTGTTGGAGGTACGGTAACCGTGCTTGCCTCCGATCTCGCCCGGAGCCACGTCGAGCCGATGGGCCTTGCCGCGGAACACGACTTCGGTCAACTTCCCATTCTGATAGGAGGGCCTGTTCGGTCGTTCCGAATCCGGAATCGCCAGCATATTGAAGTAGGCGAGCCGGTCTAGAGCCTCCTGCCAAATGGTCTCGCCGTCCGCTGCTTTCTCAGTAGACACATTTGCCATGATATCTCCCATGAAAGTGAACTCTCCCTAAAGAACAATCAAGTTCTTTATCCACAAAGTATCGCCCCGATTAGTTAAGATAATAGCTTAAAAAGATCTAAATACCAATGCCTGTTTGAGTCATCCCTCCGTCATATTAAGGTAGTCTCGAGCTACCCCAACGGGCGGTGTGAGCTCGAGACCGGCATTACAAGATAGCTATCAATGTGTAGCACAGGCAACACCAACTTCGCTTCTACGCTAACGATAAGGTGGTTTTCGTGCAATTCTTGATTACTTTCGAAGTCTTCGAAACCATTGTTGATCCCGAGCGATTCGAACAAGCTCGTGAGGCAACCCACAAACAACTCGAGCTCATTCTCGGCTCCGGTAAATGCATTGCAAGCGGTGCCTTCAGCCACCAACGCGGCGGCTTTGTTTTTATCGAAGTCGACTCCGGAGAGGAACTCCTGACCTTCCTCGCACCCGGCTTCAACGATAATTGCAAGATACAGGTTTACCCTGTCCTGCCATGGGCCAAGCAGGGTGAAATCCTCGCAAAGATATTCAGCCAGGGGTGACGCGAAGCTCGACGGACGCTACTTCAACTTTCCCAGGACTTCATCCCAGCAGCGCGACCAGGCCGGCTTCGTCGATGACCTCGACGCCGAGGTCCTGGGCTTTCGTCAGCTTACTGCCGGCCTTCTCGCCAGCAACAACCAAGTCGGTCTTGCTCGACACCGAACCAGAGACCCGGGCGCCCAGGGCTTCCAGGCGCTTCTTGGCTTCACCCCGAGTCATGCCGGTGAGGGTGCCGGTCAACACAACCTTCTTGCCGTGCAACAGATGCTCTGCTGACGTCGACTCAGTACGCGGTTGGTCCAGTGTGACTCCGGCGGCTCGCAACGATTCCAGCCGCCCTTGATGGCGTTCGTCGCCGAAGAATTGGCGCAGACTGGCAGCGACTTTCGGACCGATCTCCGCCACTCCTTCGAGCTCGTCGTGGTCAGCCGCCATCAAGGTATCGAGATCACCGAAATGTTCGGCCAGCAGTCGAGCCACACGCTCCCCCACGAAACGGATGCCGATGGCGTGAAGTAGATGGGCCAGAGTCCGACGGCCTTTGGACTTCTCGATCTCGGCAAGCAGCTTGACCGCAGACTTTTCACCCCAGCCTTCGAGACCTGAGAGGTCTTCCTTTTTCAAGTCGTAGAGCGAGGTGTAGTCAGTGATCAGTTCGAGGGCCAACAGCTGCTCGATCAGCTTGTCTCCCAGTCCCTCGATGTCCATCGCATTGCGGCTGACGAAATGCCCTACCGACTCACGGACGATTGCCGGGCAAGCCGGATTCACACAGCGCCAGGCAACCTCACCGTCATATCGAACCACCCCCTCACCACAGACCGGGCAGGTGCTGGGAATCTCGAAGGGTTGCGAGTCTGCGGGCCGCTGTTCGGTCACCACCTCTACGACTTTGGGAATGATATCGCCACCTTTTTCGACCCGCACTGTGTCACCGACCCGCACGTCTTTGCGCGCCAAGTCTTCGTAGTTGTGCAACGTCGCCCGCTGCACGGTGGTGCCACCAACAAAAATCGGATCGAGCTCCGCCACCGGGGTCAGGACTCCGGTCCGCCCGACCTGGACACTGATCGCGTGCACCACGGTCTGAGCCTGCTCAGCCTCAAATTTGTAGGCCACGGCCCAGCGTGGCGCTTTCGATGTGCGTCCGAGCTGCGTATGCAGATCGAGACGGTCGACCTTGATCACAACGCCATCGGTATCGAAAGGTAAAGCCTTGCGGTGCTCTCGCCAATGTTCGATGTAGGCCTCGACCGCCGCAACATCCGAGCAGCGCTGCCAAACCGACTTCACCGGCAATCCGTGATCTTGCAACGCGGCAAGGGTGTCGGCATGGGTGGCAGGGCCAAAATCTGTCACACTTTGATAAACGGCCACCTCGAGCCCGCGACGAGCGACCTCGCGGCTATCGAGCAACCGGACCGTTCCCGCCGTGGTGTTGCGAGGATTGACATACAGCGGCTGCCCCGCCGCTTCGCGCTTCCGATTGAGCCGATCGAAGACATCACGCGGCA
>JAJCXQ010000081.1 GCA_029263355.1 Acidobacteriota bacterium
ATCGTGGTCGCGGCCGAGGTGGTTGCTAAAACCTTGAAGGAGAATCGAATGTCCAAACGTAACCTCAGCGGAAGTAGCGCCAGCCCGCCAGCATGTCGGCTTCGGTGATGATCAGCTGGGCACCTTCCACGCGGTGCTTCACCGCGGCTGGCTGGCAGCCCCGGCCGCCCTGGATGATGGTGGACAAGCGGGTAGTGGTCTCACATTTGTTGTCGATGATCCAGCCGTCCTGGTAAGAAAAGCCACGGTTCGTTTTATAGTGGGAATCGTTGGCGTCGTAGCCAACCTGTATGGTGCCTTCTTCGTCGCGGCCGACGAGAAACCGTACCTCCTGGTTACTGGCATTGAGGAAGCGGTAGAAGCGTACTTCCAGCCGCACGAGATCGCCGATGTCGAGGCGCACGACGCCACTGGTGTCGGGTCCGATCCGCTGGTAAGCGGAGTAGGATCTCCCGCCACGGAGAAACTGGTCGGCCGTCAGCACCAGGGCCATGGATGTACAGACGATGACTATGGCGTGAATGGGTCTGAGCTTCGTCATATCGGCACTCCTCCTGTTCGAGAGATACGATTGCATTGGCGGGTCATCTCTGCTGGGCTCGATCGAGCCGGTGCGGAGCGCAGAGCTTGAATTGCAGCGTGAGTGGTGAGAAAGATACGGCCTGCGCCGAGTTTTCTTGGGAAGCCTGCGCGTTCCAGCCGATCCATCACCGGGCCCTTGACCTCTGCCAAATGGACGAGGACTCCGGCATCTCTCAATTCCACAACGAGGTTTTCCAGGGTGTCGAGTGCGCTGCCGTCGATGAAGTTGACCGCACTCGTGATCAGAACGAGGTCACGGACTTCAGGTCGTTCGGCCACCATCGAGAGGATGCGATCCTCAAGGTAGGCGGTGTTGACGAAGTAGAGGCTTTCATCGATGCGCAGAGCGAGCACTCGAGGGTCGGTTTGCACGTCGTGGCGAAGGACGTTGCGATAGTGCTCGGTCTCGCCGACACGGCCTACGATCGCAAGATGAGGACGACTGGTGCGCCAGAGATGCAGGCAAAGGGCCACAATTGCGCCCACCAGAATCCCGGTCTCGACACCGAGTAGCAGGACCGCGAAGAATGTCGCCAGGTAGGAGGCGCCATCGGCGCGACTGTAGCGCCAGAGCTTTTTGAGAGACCGGAAGTCGATCAGCTTGGCGACCGCGACGATGATAATCCCTGCCAACACAGCGTGTGGCACGGTGTGGAAGAGCGATGTGAAGAAGGTCAGCGTCAACACAAGGAGGCCAGCGGAAACCAGGGAAGACACCCCTGTACGCGCTCCAGCCGAGAAATTGACGACTGAACGACTGAAGCCGCCAGTGACCGGGTAGCCGCCGACCATCGACGCTGCCAGGTTCGCTGCTCCGAGCGCGACAAGCTCGCGGTTCGCTTCGATCTTCTCTCGTCTCTTGCTAGCGAGGGCTTTGGCCACTGCATAACTCTCGGCGAAGCCGACAAAGCTGATGGCGAGCGCTATGGGTAGAAGGTCGGGCCAGGCAACGAAGGAAAAAGCGGGTAGAAGTACGGAGGGAAGACCAGCCGGGATCTCTCCCACAACCGCCACACCGGCCCTGCCGCCCAGGTCTAGAACGGCCGCGATTGAGGCGCCAGCGGCAACAACTGCGAGCGGAGCAGTCTTGGTGATCGGAACGATCCAAGGCTCCGGGATGCGTCCACGTCGGAGCAAAGCTGGGAGGCCCAAGCTGAAGAACAGCAGGACGGCGATGCTACCGACGCCCAGGATCACCGCCGCTACATTCGCATTCGGTATTTGGAGCGCCAGGGAGCGAAGTAGCAGAAAGATGCTGTCGGTCCGCGGAACCGTCACGCCGAGCAACAGCTTGACCTGGCTGAGGCCGATCGTCAGCGCCGCGGCGGTCGTGAAACCGGCGATCACAGCGTGACTCAAGAAGTTGGCCAGGAACCCCAGCCGTCCTAACCCCAAGCCAAGCTGTAGGAGCCCGACGAGAAGCGCCAGCTGGACGGCGTACCCGAGATACTCGCCCGGGCTCGCGGGTGACAGCGAAGCAACCCCGGTAGCGACGAGCAGCGACACGATTGCTACGGGCCCTACAGCGAGGTAGCGACTCGAGCCGAGCAACGGATAAATGAGCGCCGCACTGGCGGCAGCGTAGAGACCGATCTCTGGCGGTAGGCCTGCCAGCAGGCTGTAAGCCATGGCCTGAGGCACCAGCATGATGGCCACGACAGTCCCCGCCAGGAGATCGGCCGAAAGATCTCCACGATGATAGGCCGCGATCCAACTCGGTAGCCAAGTCTGAATCATGCCGTGGCAGCGACTCCGACGCGAGCTCCAGTCTCGAGGTGCGACTGCGGAACGTTGCTGATCTGATCGTCGACGTACGCCACGTCATGTCCCAGGCGTCTCAGGAGCGCCGACGCGGCTGCAGCTCGGGAGCCGGTTCGGCAGTAGACCAACTGCCGCGCGCCGAGCTCGACTTCGTCGGCCCGCGCCACAAGCCTGGTATGGGCGATGCACCGCGCTCCCGAAAGGTGACCCGCTCTGAACTCGCTCATGCGGCGGACGTCGAGGAGATGCGTTGCAGGCTGGCGAGAGATCTCGAGCGCTCTCTCGAAGTCGATCACTTCGATCGTGGCGAGCGGCAGGGACAAAGCGACCTCTGCCAGTGTTTCCGGTGTGGCATAGCCGACGACATCGTCGAGCCCGATCCGGACCAGGTCACGCACTGCCTCTTCGACTTTGTTGTCGTCGATAATCAGGTAGATCGGAACGCCAGCTTCGACAAAGGACCCTACAATGGTGTTGAAAGTGCGATCCATCGGCGCATAGAGAGAAGACGGCAGATGGCCGGCCATGAAAGCAGATCGGTCGGTTCGGGTGTCGACCACGGCCACGTCCGCTCGGTCGGCGAGCTCAATCAGCTCTGCTGGTGACAGGCCGCGAGGGTGAGGCAGCCCTCCCAAAATCCGCGGTCCTTCCTTGTTGTCCCTCTTCATCCGCGCGAAATAGAGCGGCGGCTCGGGTTGGCCCTCAAGGATAGACAGGACGAAGGCGTCTTCGCCGCGACCGGCGGCGGCGATGGCGGCGTTGAATCGCCGCTCATAGCCGACGGTGGTCTCGGGCACAGCGCCGAGAGCCTTGCCGCAGGCGCTTCCCGCACCGTGGCCGGGCCAGACCTGGAGGTAGTCAGGAAGTTCGAGGAAGCCCTGGACCGAGTGATACAAGGTTCTCGCTGAAGGCTCCATCATTCCCCGGTAGCCGGCTGCGGACTCCAGTAAATCAGGCCTGCCGAGATCTGCAACGAAGACGAAGTCCCCTGAGAGCATTCCCATCGCCTCATCAGCCCCACCGCCGAAATCGGTCACCATGAAGGCGATGTGCTCAGGGGTATGTCCAGGGGTGTGCATGACTCTCAACTCGATCTTGCCGATCCGGAACGTGTCGCCGTCTTTGAGCAGCGAAACGTCGTAGGTGGGATCGCTTGCCCAGGCATACTTCCAGTCAGGGTCGCCCAGGTCAGAGAGGTACACTCGCGCGCCAAGCTGCTCCGCGAGCTCGCGTGAGCCCGACAGAAAATCTGCGTGAATGTGCGTCTCGGTTGTAGCGACGATCTCGAGCTCCTCTTCCGACGCCATGGCGACGTAGCGGTCCACGTCACGTTCCGGGTCGATCACCAGGGCTTCGCCGGTTTGTTGGCAGCCGATCAGATACGAGTACTGAGCGAGTTTGGAATCAAAAACCTGACGGAAGAACATCGGTACTTCTCCTTCTCAAAAGATGGAATAACAGGTCGTCCGATCAGTGGGGTATCAGCGGTTTGAGATGCCCGTAGGCCCAAGTGCCAGCCAGGGCGCTGATGAGCACAACGATCATTACGGTCACGCCGTTTCCGATCAGTGCGTAGATCGGGCCTGGACAGGCGCCGGTCAATCCCCAGCCGAGGCCGAAGAGGATGCCTCCGACAGCGACTCGAATCCCCGTTCCCAAGTCTTTGGGAGGGGTCGAGATCTCTTGCCCGAAGATCGTCTTCGAGCGCATCCTTCGGATGATGAAGAGCGCCAGGGCACCGACGACCACCGCCGAGCCGATCACTCCGTACATGTGGAAGCTCTGGAACCGGAACATCTCCTGAATTCGAAACCAAGAGATGACTTCTGCCTTGGTCACGACGATGCCGAACAGGACTCCGACCAGCACGTGAGCCCACCAGCTCAGCTCCTTGACGCTTGTTTCAACAGCCGGTTTCTCGAGACTGCCAGAGCTCTGCTCGCTTAACTTTTGGATAGGCATGATCGTCTCCCGTTCCTAGAAGATCAGCGGTAGGAGGAGGTGGGTTGCCACCAAGCCACCGACGAAGAATCCTGCGACGGCGATCAGCGAGGGCAGTTGCGCGCTCGCCAGACCGAAGATAGCGTGGCCGGAGGTGCACCCACCGGCGTAGCGGGCGCCGAAGCCGACAAGAAAACCTCCGCCGATCATCATGAGCAACCCAGGCACGCTTTGCAGGCCTGACCAGCTGAAAATCTCGCCAGGCACCATCCCAGAGAAATCACTCAGTCCCAGGGCGGCGAGATCTGCCCGCGTGCTCGAAGAGATTGCTATCGGATCTGGATTCGCCAGCAGCACGCTGGCGACGAAACCACCAACGAGGGTTCCGAGAGCCAACCCGAGGTTCCACCGACCGGTCTTCTTCCAGTCGTAAGCGAAGTAGCTGCTACGGCCGGGAATCAGTGCCGCGCAGACGTGCTGATAGCTCGTAGAGATCCCGAACGCACGGTTGTCGAGTAGCAATAGAGTCGGCACCATCAGCCCGATCAACGGACCTGCCAGGTACCACGGCCAGGGCTGCGAAAGCAGCTCAATCATTTTTAGCTCCTCAGTGGGAAATGCCAGCGCGCACTGTGGCCGGCTAGTGTGATCCTGGATAGCGACTTCCGGACTATTGCTTGAGAGACACGCCACGGGGAAAGGTTCCCGGCGCTCGCGGGAACCTTTGTCCTCGGCGTGTCTCCTAACAGCTGAAGTACATCCGTGAAATGAATTCGAAGTCAGGAACCAAGGATGACGAAACAACCTCAGAAACAAAGAGCGATAACTCACCTGTGGCTCGCGCTGGTCTTCGTCTACCCATGGGGTGTGGCGACTGCCGAGCTTCCTTCGCCAGCGCGAGAGCGTGTCCACGACGCGATGGCGGCCGCTCTGGACCGGGCCCCCGCTAGCGCGGTCCGTGCTCGTATCGAGGCCGAACGTGCGGCCGCCGTGGCCGACGTTCTGCCGGGCGGATCAGCTGTCGAGTGGCAAACTGAGGGCATAGACTCAGGTGGTTCGCGGGAGGCCAACGCAGCCGACAGCCTCCGGCTGCGCAAAGAAGTTCGGCTCTTCGGCCAGCGCTCGAGCGCCCGCGCCTACCAGCGGCAGACCGACGAGACTCTCGACGCCGAGGGCCAGGTCGCCCTCCTAGAGCTGGCCGCCGAGACCGGTAGGGAATGGCTTGAGCTCGCCGCCGCCCTCGAGCGTCGAGCGCTGGTCGCCCATCGCCTCGAGCGGCTCGACCGTGCCCTGGCACTGCACCGCAAGCGTCTCGAGCTGGGCGAAGTGGCTGGCACCGAAGTCAGACAGCTGGAGCTCCAGCGAGCTCGGGACAGCGCCGAGCTGACGGCTCTCACCCTTCAAGCAGCTGAGCACTCGGGGCTTCTGCAACGCAGGGCTGGCGACGTTCCTTCTCCCAGAGAGGGCGATCTTGTTGCTCTGGCTGAGGATCTCCAGCCAGTGCCTGACGAGGGGGCGAAGGCTTCGTCGTCGAACCCTTTCCTGGAAGCGGCGGCGGCCCGGAGCTTGACAGCTGAGCGCCGGTCCGAATTTGTGCGCAAGACTGCGTGGGGCTGGACGGAGGCGGAGGCGGAAATTCAAAGGATCCCGGCGACCTTTGGCGTACCGTCTTTCGACACGTTCGGTTTCCGGATCGCCGTACCGCTGCCTTTTGGCAACCAAGGACGAGCTCGCCGAGCCGAGGCAGAGGCGGAGGCCGAGGCGGCCCGGGCCGAGACCAAGAGCGCGGGGCAAGAGCTCCTGCGCCGTCTCGATATGGCGTTACGAAGGGTCCGATCCGCCAACACCGTCCTCTCTGAGATGGCGGCGCTGGCCGAAGGTTTGCCGCGCACCGAGCAGTCCCTGGCAGAGCAGTTCCGGCTGGGGGCAATCTCCTACCTGATCTATATCGACGGACTGTCACGGCTCGACGAGCTGCGCGCCGATTTGGTGGACACCCGTCTGGCTCTGCTCAAGGCGCGCCTCGAGCTGGCGACGCTGTTGGCTGATACGCAGATCTTCCCGATTCCATTCGTGAACAAGGAGCAACCGTCATGACCCGCCAACAGACCTGGATCGTCTTCGTCTTCGGCGTCTTTGCGACCCTTTTGCCGCCAGCGGCTCGCGCTGTCGAGATCGTCCGACTCGACGCCGTGGCCGAGACTCGCGCTGGCATAGAGACCCGCCCTGTGGTCGAGTGGTCCTTCGGAGACCAGATCCGCATCGTCGGCCAAACGGTGCGCTCACCTGGCGCCACACTCACGGTGAAGGCGCTGGTCGAGGGCCGAGTCGATGCCGTTCACGTGGCTCCCGGCGATCGGGTGCAGCGAGGCGGCGCTTTAGTGACTATCCAGTCCCACGACCTCCACGATCTGAAGGGGCGGTACTTACGCGCCCGCGATGCCCTGAATATGGCTGAGAACCGCGTCGAGGCCGGCGAGCAGCTCCTCGAGCTCGAGGGCATCAGCCGCCTCGAGCTCGAACAGCGCCGTCAATACGCGCTGGGGGCGAGG
>JAJCXQ010000082.1 GCA_029263355.1 Acidobacteriota bacterium
CTATGAAAGATGTTCACGAAACCTACCCGACACAGGAGCCTGAACAGTCCTTCGTCGCCGAGGCATCGTTTCAATACGGCATGCCACCCCAACACCTGGAGCAAGCTCTATGGCTCGCCGAGCATCTCCTACCCAAGGAGCTCGAGCTCGCAGGGGCTCTGTCCAAACTCGACGAGCTCGATTGCGAGCAGCGAGGTCGGATCGCGGACAGCATGCGCCGAACCATCGAAGACTACCTCGCCAAGGCCAAACACGATCCGTTGGCTGACGTCGACGGGCCGATCAACTCGGAAGATGAAGTCACCTCCACTCTGTGGGCCGACCTCGAGGCTGAAAAACATCGCTCGCGACAGCTGAGCGAGTGTATCGGTGCTGAGCAGGCAGGCCAGCTCACCGGCAGATCCCGGCAAGCGGTCGAACGGCAGAGGCGCAGCGGCCAGATTCTAGCCTTGCGGGTTGGTCGACAATGGCGATATCCCGCCTGGCAGTTCGATGTCGATGGCCCTGGTGGTCTTGTCCCTCGGCTGCCCGAGGTCGTGGCGAGTCTTCATCTTTCGCCAGCGGGCGCCGCATACTGGCTGACCCTACCGCGCGGAGAGCTCGGGGGCGAGCCGGCGATTCGCCTGCTACGGCAACGTAATCCAGAACCGGTGTTACGCCTCGCCCAGCGGTTGAGCCATCTGCCGTGAACCGGCTGGCCAGCCCACCTCCCAAGCTTGCCTCTCAACCCAAGCTCGTGACCCTGCCCCAAGGCCTTTCGCTGCTGCGGTTCTACCAACCACAGCGAGGCGAATGGTCGAGCCAGCGTTTCTTTGGTCCGTTGGACGACATGCGCTTCGATCACCATCCTCCCCCATGCCAGACTCACCCAACATACTCGGTCTGGTATGCCGCCGCGTCGCTTCGCGGCGCTGTTGCCGAAGCTTTTGGTCGCCAGGGCTTCGTTGATCGCAACGCTGGACTTCGCTTGGTCAAAGCAACCGTGCAATCACCGCTTCGACTCATTGACCTCGTTGGCTTCGCGGCCCGAGCCGTTGGACTCACTCAAGAAATCGCTGCAACCACCGACTACGATACTTGCCAGCAATGGGCTCGGACGTTCTACCACGACGCCCCAGGCCCCCACGGCTTACGCTGGCGCGGGCGCCAGAGCGGCTCGTTGTGCGCCGTGTTGAACGACCGCACCGACATGGAGCGCCTCGAGGGCGAGAGCTGGCCACTGGTCGACCCGGCGATATGGCGCCGGGTCGCCCGCGCAGCGCGGGAGTGTAATTTGACCGTACTGTGAGGTGGCAGCCGCTTATGAGCGGCGCTCGAAGCTATCGAGGTCCAGACGCTCCTCGACGACTTGGCGAAATTCCTCCGCGGTCATCGCCCCAACCGGCTGCCCAGTTTCCTGCTCGAGCTCCATGCAGAAGTCCCACCACACCTTTTCGCGCTGCGAAATCTCGTCGAGATCGCGGACTTGCCCGAAATTCTGAACGTAACGATTGTGACGACAGAGCATGCGGAAGGCGTAACGAGTATTCGGCCGCTGGGGCGATAGTCCCAGCACTTCAACATCTCGCCCCACCTCGTGGATCGGCTGCCCCCACTCGCTGTAGCCCCCGAAGATCGTGCCAAGCTTCTCGAGGGCGTTGCCGAGCCGCTCCTGCTTGAACGTGCCCAACAGCTTGGTGAGTACCGGTAGCGTCAGGTTGCGGTGCATTGTGGGATCTGCGAGCTTGATGTCGACTCCCAGCTCTTCCTGCACCGTCTGGACTATATCCGCTGAGGTCACACGATTGTCGGTTCCGAGATGGATCCGTCGCCCGGTAGCTTTGGGTTTCTTGAGCGCCGCAACAATGCCGGCAACCACCCGGTCCACTGAGATGAGATTGATCTCCGCCGACGGGTCACCCGGAAAGATACAGGCCATACGAGCGATGACCGACGCCGACGAACGTTCGATCAGCCCACCTTTGGGCTGACTCAAGGCCTGATGCGCACGACCAAAAACGTTGACCGGTGCGTTGACGACTTTGGTATCGCCGCGGTTGTTGCCAGCTCTCGACTCACCGATCACGATCGCCGGACATAACTCCACTACCCGCAAACCGCGCTCGACAATGAAACGCTCGGTTTCGATCGAGGCCATTGCCTTGGTCAGCTCGTAGTAGTTGTTGTAGAAATTACGTGGGAAAACGACCTCTTCCTCACGCGCCGCCGCCTTGACCTGCCGGCCGTGAATGTAGGAGGTCTCGATCCCCAGATGTGCAATGAACGGGCTGCCCTCGCCATTCTGCAAAGCGTGCGAGAATTCGAGGGCATTGAGAGTCCCCGTGACGTTGGCGCCGAAAGACTTCTCGTAGGGATCGTCGAAGGCGACGCTGGCGGCACAGTGGACGACATGCGTCAACGTGGTTTTCAGACGCTCCAGCTCCTCCCCCGACACCCCCATATTCGGTTGTTCGACATCGCCAGCGATGAACCGGAACTTGGCCCGCTCCTCCGGCGTCTCGAGCCACAGGCGATGCAACAGCGCCTCACCGCGATCCGCTGGCGACAAGGTTTCGAGCAGTTCGCCGGTCTTGCGATCACGGATTTCCTTCGGACGGATCAG
>JAJCXQ010000083.1 GCA_029263355.1 Acidobacteriota bacterium
GAGAATGTTTGAGCAGAACACAAGTAGCTAGCCCACAAAACCTTGTAAACAATGAAGTTGGAAGACTCAAAGCTGCTCAGGCGAGTCACGCAGCGCTGGGCGTAGCCCACCAGCGCGACCTCACTGGCGCTCGTGGCGCCCGATCGCAGACGGAGGTCAGGGCACCAGGGTCGCAGGATCGCCGAGTAGTTGGTAGACGTAGGGCATCGTGTGGTCGGCAGACCCGGTGGCGACCAGGGTGCGGAGGGCCTCGGTGATCGCCTCGCCGAGGGTGGAGGCGCCGACACTGGTCAACTCAGAAGCGAAGATCGCCTGGTAGAGGGCGCGATCGAGAGTTGCGGCGTCGGGGTTGTTCGAGAGCAGAGTGGCTCCCCACAGCGCGATGGCGCCACGGTCATCGGCGCGGACAAGTGCCTCACCCAAGGAGGCGAAGCCGGGCAAATCAAAGCGCCCCGACAGGCAGCTCAGCGCCGTTACCACCGGCAGGCGATCGCCGTTGGACAAGGCATTGATATCCGCAACGGTCAGCAGGCCCTCGTCAGCCATCCTATCGACGCCGCCGTGACCGATGTAATTCACCATGACGGCGCCTTCGTCGAGACGGGTAAGCAGCTGCTCTCGCGCTGTCGAGAGGGGATGATCGTCGAGATGAATCTGCTCGGTCGACGCGGCTGGCGCCAGGATCTCAGCGATGGTGTCGCTATCGCTGGAGAAGTCACCAGCGGAGTCGGGGTTGTCAGCAAGGAGCAGGACGTGGCGTCGCCAGGTCCCACCCGCCGAGTCGTAGGCGATCAGCTTGTCGATCACCTGATCGAGCTCAGTGGCGCTGCGTACCGGCAGCCGGCCGATCGAGACGGATGGCAGATCGGCGCTGGCTAGTCCGAGATCAACCAGCGCCAGGTCCGATCCGACCAGGCCATGGGGGGTGCTCACCAACAGCGGCGGCAACAGATTTTCGTTCAGTCCCAGCACGTTGGTGTAGTCCCAGCTGCCATCTCCGGCGAGCACGACGTAGCGTGGCGGGAGTTGCCAGTTCTGGCGAGCCCAACGCAAGAAGTCACGTAAGGCGCCGGGATGTGCAACGCCATGGTTGAACGCAAGCTCGACATCTTCGAGAGCGGCGACGGTCGCGGTCAGACCCTGTGCGGCTCGATGATCGGCCAGCCGGGTCGCGGTCGCCACCAGGGCGGCAGGCGCTACCACCAGATAGTCGGCGCCGGCAGGGTCGAAAGCCGGCCATTGCCTAGGCATCACCGGCAGCGTGTCCACCATCGACAGGTCGACGGCGAGGTAGGGAGTGTCTGGGGTCGAGGGCGCGAAACTCACTTGATGTCCAGCATCGTCGCTCTCGATGTGGATGTTGTGCAGCAACTTCGGGCGCCTGGGACGGCTCAGGTCGAAGACGGCGAGGTCGGGTGAGTTGAAGCCTTCGACGGTCACAACGTCGTGGTGATCGCCCCGCAACAACAAGTTGCCGTCGACCGCCTGGTAGCGACGCTGGGCGCCGATCTCGAGGCGATCGATGAAGAAGATGCTGGTGGTCGCATCAGGCTCCAGGAGTCCGGTTACCGTCACCGTGTTACTGCCGTCGACCAACAGGCCGGGATCGACCCCCAGCTCCAGGCGCTGACTGAGATTGCCGTCCCATGTCACTTCACCGACGTCAACCCCGTTGAGCCTAATCCGTGCACGATAATCAGGCCCGGCGGCATGTGGTGAGACTCCCAGGCAGGTCAGCACCAATCTAGCTGGCTCAGAGGTGTCGATACTCGGCGTGTCGACGGTGAGATCCGTGCTACTGAGTGAAGGACTACCCGCAACGATGAGCTGCCAGAACCACAGACCCTGTTCCGGATCCGTCTGCACTGAAACCACCGGCGAATGGTCCTCCTCGAAGACGAACGTGTCGAAGAAGGTCCCCGGCGTCGACGTTGGAGTCACCAGAGGACCCTGCTGTTCCCGCATCGTCAGCCCACGACCCGGCCGAATCCAATAGATGTTCTCATCGCTATAGACGCTGTCGATGGCCTCACCATAAAACGACACACCAGATGCGTCCGCTGCCGTCAGCAGCGCGACGGCTTTGCCGCGATGGGTCAACCGCAGGCCATCGCGGGCGAGCCTGCGCCGCACCCAATCGACAGTTCGTCCGAGCGCTGCTGCAATGTCTTCCGACGCCAAGTGAATCAGACCGCTGTCACGCACCGCGATCCTACCGAGCCGAGCGCCGTTCGAGATGCCGGCGGCCAAGGCTTTTTGTGGTGCTGCCACCGACCCCTGGATCGGCTCCGCCCTGTAGCCGGTTGTCACCGCCTCGAAGGTTGTTACCGGGTGGGCCTGCCTGGAGAAACCACCGGGTGTGTCAGGGGCAGAGTAGGCAAGACTAGACTCTGACTTTCGCGCCGCTTCGACCTCGCCGACAAACGGTCCGTGTGCCGTCATGCGCCCCGAGCTCTCGAGCTCGATCAGGCGGTAGGCATAGAGGGCTGCCGTTACACTCTTGGAGTCCGAGAAGCGATAAATCCCACCTTGGGGTGAGCTCAACAGAGCCGGCAGAGGACGCTCGTTCAAGCGTCGATAACGCCGCGTCGCCTCGTCCCAACGCTCGAGGTAAAAGCCGAGGGTGCCCACTTCGCCGGCGGTTTGCCACTCGACGATGAGCCCTCCCGAGGTGCTAGCCCCATCGTCGGTAGTCACATTCAGTGAGGTGACCGAGGTGTAGGTGAGATTCGCGGTGAAGGTGCATTCTGAGCCTTCGTAATCCGCACCGCTGCCGAGGGTGCCGGTTCCCACCTGGGTGGCGACACCGGTCGATTTGTTGATGGTCCACAGCCGGTTTTGGGTTGACGCCGGGCCGCTGTCGCCGGTTGTGCCGTAAAGCTGGCCACTGTCGTCGAAGCTCAGGCCTTCCATATCGGTAATGTCGGTTCCGGTGGTGCTTCCAACCCGCAGGTCGGCGACCAGGGTGGTGGTGCCGTCAGTCTTGTCGACGGTGTAGAGCTCGTTGGCGTTCGTGGCGTAAAGCTGGCCACTGTCGGCGGGATCGAAGGCGATGTCGTCAACTTGGGTACCGATGTTGTTGGATCCGGTACCCGTGAGTTCGACGAAGTCCTCGCCGGTGCCAAACGCGTCGTCGAGAAATGCGCCGGTAGTGGTGAGGATGACAAACAGCTCGTCATTGCCTGCACTCACGTTGCTGCCGTAAAGCACCAGGGTTGTCGGGTCGAAACTGAGCCCGTCGACATCGGTGAAAGCGACATTGGTCGCGGATCCACCGACCGTGGCCGTTCCGGTTCCGTAGGTGCTCGCCAGGGGAAAGAACTGACCGGAGGACCGGTTCAGGCGTCCCAGCTGGTTACTATCCGAACCGTAGAGAGCTCCATGTTCTACTTGGTAGGCTACCGCCTCGATCGAGCTGGCGCCGGTATCACCGAGGGTGGTCGCCACACCAGCGCTGCCTCCCGTCAGCGGGATCTGCTTGAGCTCATCGTTGCTATCGGCGACGGCGTAACAGATCGCAGCGCTGGGAGCAGTCTGGACGCCCTCGTATTCGATCCTAAGCGCCGGGGCCGAGTTGCTTTCACCATTGAACGATTCGGCGGTGCGCTGACAGGCACTGGTGGTGCAGCCTGCAGCGGCCGCCTCGATCAAAAACACCAGAGCGTTGTTCGAGCTCCACCCCGGACGGTTGATGATCTCCTGCACAATCGAGGTGATGTCCGGACTCTGATGGACCTCGTTGACGCTGTTCCACGCCGTGATGTTGTTCCACGCGACACTGGCGCTGGTGGTGGTGCGGCTCGAGATATTGGAATTTGTGGTGGTGAAGGTGGCGGCGTTGTCAGCGTTTTGACCGCGGATGAGCACCGAGGTCGAGCCGGTATCGGTTTCGTCGGTCACGAGCTCCAGTACCGCGCTGACGATCGTGGCGCCTTGCGGGATCGTTATATCCTGGAAACGCAGTCCGACGATCTGCCTTGTCGAGCCGTCGAACACCAATTCCATGTCGGTGCTGGTGAGGTTCATGTTGCCTGAGCTCACCGTCTGCTCGGCGTCATCTGATCCTTGGATGACTCGGGTGTCGACGTATCCGCCGTAGGTTAAAGGCGCCAACGCAACCAAGGTGGCGACCGTCAGTCTCATTAAAGCAGTTGCCAAGGAGCTTAATGGCCAGCGACTCATGCCCATGATCTAAAGATGAGGATTGATTTCGAGACTCGCATTCGCACGCTCCGTGTCGGATGATGTCAGCGTCTTCTTGGGCTGAGTTGTGAATATTTTAGCATTCGATCTCTGACGAGAGTTGGGTCTCTGCTTGAATGGAATCTTCAGACGATGGCACTTACTCAGCGAGAATGTATCCCCTGATTCGATGTTTCGTCATGTGACTTGTGATGTTGAAATGTCGGCAGTCCGCCTAGGCCTTGATAGCTGGACGGTATCGACGGCTGTCATCTCCAACCGACTCGGATACCAAGCCGCACGCTGCGCGGGGCCAGCTCTTCATCGACGGCGCCGCCGCGGCCGACGCCGAGGTCTAACTCGCGTCTCAGGACCCCGCCTGCCCCCAACAGATTGAATGCCTCGAGACTCAGCGACAGATCGAAGGCGCCGATCTCGAACTTCTTGGCGAGACGGATATCGAGGGTCACGATATCTTCAGCCCGGTAGGCATCAACACGATCGGTGAGCTCGACGTTGGCGAGGC
>JAJCXQ010000084.1 GCA_029263355.1 Acidobacteriota bacterium
CACGAGTCTTTTTCGATTTTCTCCTCGACGGAAAACAGCTTGCAGTGGACCTTCTCGCTTTTCTCCTGGTGGGATTTGACCGTCGAATGGGCAGTCTTCACAGCAGGGGCCGCCCCTGCATTCTGGAGACCTCTCCCCCAGCGCGCTACAATCTAAATTCATGATTTCTGCTTTCGTCAGTTACTCCTCGCGTTATCGGGACTGGGTGGCCACTCTCCATTCCAATCTCGAGCTCTGCTTCGAGCGCGTCGGGACCGATGCAAAAATCTTCTTCGATCAGAAGGACCTGCCGAGCGGCTCGTCGTGGGTAGGGCGTCTCGAACAGGGGATCGGCAAATCCGAGCAGCTCATCCTCGTGCTGACGCCGGAGGCACTGGCCTCGCCATGGGTGACAAAGGAGTTGCGTGCCTACCAGGCGAGCCGTGGCCCGACTCGCCCGCTGCATGTTGTCCACCTTGTCGACACCCCGGCTCCGCCGTTCCTGAGTGATCTTCAGTGGGTCGATTTTCGTCGCCACGACAAGGCGAAATACTGTCAATCCTTGACGGCATTGGTGGCGGGTCTCTGCGGTCGTGGTTTAGACGATGGCCTCGAGCTATCGCCGAAGATTCGGATTCCGAGCCCGCCTGCTGGTCTGGCAGACGCGACGCGTGCCCAGCTCATCCAAGCTCTGGCGACGTTGCTGACCAAGAAGATGAACCGGCGTGCTGTCGAGACCGTGCTCAATCTGGAGCGGAATGTTCTGGAAGAGCATCCCTCGTCAGAGATCGCGGCGGCCGTCGCCTTGGTGCTCGCCATCGGCGACGACGAGCCTCTCGTCGCTGCGCGCCGGCTGGTTGACGTCTTGATCGACGATCTCGAGGTCGACGACCTTCAGCCGTTGCGCGATCAGCTCGCGACCCAGGGCTCGACAGGGGTGGATTCCGGCCTGCTCGCCGCTTGGCTGAGGAAGGTCGCCACCGATCATGAACGCCTCGTGCCCTACTTTCAGCAGCGTACCGAGCTGGCGCTGCTCGACCGGGTTTATGTCCAGCTGCAACTGAGTGCGACGGCACAGCTGGAAGACCGCGATGAGGGCGGGCTCCGCCATCGTGGGCCGCGAAGCGTGCAAGATCTTCTCACCCTCGATCCTGCCGAGCACACCTGGGTCACACGACGCTGGATGGTGCTCGGCGATCCCGGCTCCGGTAAAACCACCCTGCTGCGTCACTTGGCCGCTGCGTTGGCACGCCAGCAGCCATCCGCTTGGGTGCCGATCTACGAGTCGCTGCCGCGTTTGATGCGCGAGCCGGAGTGGCTGCTCGAGCGTATCGAACGGCAGA
This sequence comes from Acidobacteriota bacterium, assembly GCA_029263355.1. Taxonomy (GTDB): domain Bacteria; phylum Acidobacteriota; class Thermoanaerobaculia; order Multivoradales; family J023; genus JAAELT01. The sequence continues at coordinate 1,323 of JAJCXQ010000084.1, forward strand.
TGCGACAGGCGGGTGAGCCGGCCGAGGGATTGCCCGCGGTGCTCGACCGGGCGGGCCAGGAAGGTCGTTTACTGCTCCTGCTCGATGGCTTGGACGAGGTGCCGCGCCGACGTCGTGACGAAGCGGACGCGTTGTTGGGTCGTCTTGCTCGGCGCTGGCCGCAGACACCTCTCTTCGTCACCTCGCGACCGATCGGTTATCACCGACCGGCGGGGGATTTTGTCGAAGTCGAGCTACTACCGTTTGATCGCGAACGCCGCCGCGAGTTTTTGGCGCGCTGGTTTGGTCGCCAGAGCGACGAGCATGCTGGTGCTCAATCCGTTGCCGATGCTGAGGCCGCAGCAACGGCCCTCGAGCAAGATCCTGGTCTGCGTGATCTGGCTAGCAACCCTTTGTATCTCACGCTTATGGCGTTGCTCATCGAGCAGGGAACCTCCCCCGACCGCAATCGCACGCGACTTTACGATCAAGTGTTCAAGTTGCTGCTCAGAGGTGAGCACCGTCACCCGCCGACGCCGATGGAGCGTCCCGTCGCTGTCCGGCGCATGCTCTGTCACCTTGGTTATGCGATGACGCGCGACAATCTCGACGCAGAGCCGATCGAGGCCCTCGAGGAGAGGCTCTACGAGCCAGAGGCTGATGCGGTGCGTGCAGACCTCGAGCGGGTCGCCCGTTGGCGCCCGCGGCTCAGCGTCTTTCTGGACGAGCTGGCGGAGTCGAGCGGCATCCTGGGTCCTCATGATGGGCCCGAAAGTGACTGGCGTTATTGGCATCGTACGTTCCGCGAGGCGTTGGCGGCGGAAGCGCTAGATCAGACACGCCGTGCCGCGGGTGGCGAGGCCACACTGCTCGAGCATGCACGGAAGATCGCTGGCAGCGACCTGAGCCGTTGGGCCGAGCCTTATGCCCTGCTGACCGGCCGGGTCGACGATCCGGACGCCCTGGTGCGCGCCCTCGTGGACGAGAATCGAGAGCTTGGCCTCAGGGCCCTCGCTACCGCGCAGTCTCTGCGGGATGACACGGTCACTGAGGTGTTGGATCTGAGCGACGAGTGGGAGGAACGGCAGAAGGTCTACGAGCGGTTGCCGGAGCTGATCGACGAGCCGTCGCGGGTTGTGGCGTTGCTCGATGTGTTGCGTCAGCGGACCCGCAACGGTAATGACCTGTATTTCCTCGAACAGACGGCTATTACGGTCGCTGCGAAGTGGCCAGATGCTGCCCGCGCTGTCGAGACTCTGAGAAGTCGTTTCTATGACCATATCCCCGCTCCGCCGGAGGAGCTGTTTCGGCGGATCGACACGGCTCAAGACGGGCGTGTAGACGTGTGGCGAGAGATTCCTGTTGGGGAGTTCTTGATGGGAAGCCCCGAGCAAGAAGAAGGCGGCTACGACGATGAACGGCCTCAGCACCGGGTCAACATCGGGGTACCGTTTCGGCTTTCAGCGGTATCGATCACAAATGGCCAATATGAAGCGTTCGATCCCAACCACAAGCCTCAGGAGTGGGAAGGCGTCGAGACCGGGGAGTTGCCGTATCACCCTGTCGTCAATGTGACTTGGTATGAGGCGGTCACGTTTTGTCGTTGGTTAGCGACCGCGTTGCCTTGGGCTATTGGCGCTCGCCTGCCCATAGAAGAGGAGTGGGAGTACGCCTGCCGGGCGGGAACCAAAACTCGATATTGGAGTGGTGATGGGGAAGCCGATCTAGAGCGGGTGGGCTGGTACGGCAACAACTCTGACCAGCGAGTTCATCGCGTGGCTGAGAAGTCGGCCAGCCCATGGGGTTTGTACGACATGCACGGCAACGTGTGGGAGTGGACACTGAGGCCGTGGAGCGACGACTACGAAGGCCGCGAGGACGGCCTCGCATTGGCGCCAGGGAAGCTCGATTTGGCAGATCCTGTCGCGCCTACCCCCGGCGCGATGCGCGTTTTTCGCGGCGGCGGCTACTGGTCGAGGCGCGTTTCGCGCGCTCGGCTTTCCGCGACGGGAACGACCCGGTCTGGGCGATTCAGAACCGGGGCTTCCGCGTCGTGCTTCCGTCCGCCCCGAGCTCCTAGAGCTTGGATCATTGATCATAGAGAGTGTAAGGAGCGTCGGCCGGGGTGGCGGCCACCTGCCGCAGAGCCGGCAGATTTCGCCGCGACGCTGCCTCGCAGAGGTTTACAGTTGCCGTGAGGCCGGCTTGGCGTCGAGTCCCAAGCCGCATCTTTGCCGAACATTGCCGCGATTCCGGTCTCGAGAAGTGCCGAACCTGCCGTCTTGACCGGCTTGCGCGGCGGTTTCTGCCGCCGGTCGGCACATTGATTCCATCGGCCGATGACTGTCGGTCGTTGCTTGCCGCAACGTGGACTTGCCGACACTCAGAACATCGCGACACCAACAGACGCGGCCACCGACCGTTCGAAGTCGATGCCCGTCCCTTTGCCTTCAAACTCCAGGGCTACCCGCCGTTGAAACCGTCTCAGGCCGCGCGGCAATGCCGTGACGCCACCGCGCCGGACCCGGTAGCCCAGCGCATCGAGGTGTCCGCGACATGACAAGATCCGCGCCTCGGGATGTTTCAATCGCAGACCGCGTCGGTCCCTTAGCCATTCGCCAAGGTCGCTACGCCAGCGCCGTAGCAACTGCCGTCGTTCTCCGAACAAGAAAAGGTCGTCGACATATCTGACATACCCTGGAACCTTCAGCTGCCGCTTTATGAAGTGATCGCAGCCGTCGAGGTAAACGTGTGCCGCGAAGAGCTGACTGGTATACGAGCCGATCGGTAACCCACATCCTGCTGGTGGCCAGTCGTCAGGGAGCCCCGCCATCCGGCGGTGCTCGGGTATGTCATAGATGCCCCGTCCCGCATCCAGCACATTATCGACAACTGCCAGGAACGGCGTGTCGCGGATCCGCTGCACCAGCAGGCGACGCAACACCCTGGTATCGATGCTTGGGAAATAGCTTCGGATGTCCAGGTGTAACGCGTAACGGTGCTTACGCATGAGCTCCAACAGGCGAAGCACAGCCCGATGAGCGCCGAGACCCGGTCGACAAGCGTAGGCTTCCGGCCGCAGACTCCGAAGAAAGATCGGCTCCATCAGCAGCACCAACGCCGTCTGCGCCACCCGCTCGATGATGGGTAGCCGTGCGATCAGCCTCGGTTTGGGATCCCGGATGCGAACAAGCTCGAATCCTTGTGGTCGATACTGGCCTGATGTCAGTCGGCAGCGTAATTTTTCGAGCTCAGCCTCGCGGCAGAATAAGAACCAAGCAACGTCTCGCCGACGGCGTTTACCGCGGACGGTCGCTACAGCAGCGGTCTCCAGCTGGTCCGGATCACATAGCTTGGGGAAGAGGTTTCGAACCGTTCTCATTGACCTCACCTGCAAGAGTGCCCACCTGGACTGTCGATCGCCGTTGATCTACCGGAACGGGTGGGCATGAGCGGGCGGATCGTTCCGCCGCCGGGGACGGGCCTGCTCGGGGCCGTAGGCTCACCGGCCTTGGCCGCGGGTTCGGGGCGGACGGAAGCACGACGCGGAAGCCCTGGTTCTGATTCGCCCAGTCCGGGTCGTTCCTGTTGCGGTAAGCCGAGCGCGCGTTTTGCGCCTCGTTCCAGTAGCTGCCGCCGCGAATAACGCGCATCGCGCCGGGGGTGGCCCATCCCCTAGTTTCACTAGCCGATACTTCCTATGCGCCTCCTTTCTGCCGTTTTCGAATGCGCTTGCGCCAGCCACCGACCATCCGGCCGATAGCCTCGAGCCGGCCGGTGGTGTAGCGTAGGCCGCCTTTCGAAACCAGCCCGAGACCCTGGGCTAGCCGCAGCAAAGTTCGAAGCCTGACGATGCCAGCGTCTGCCTGCTCCAGGTGCGCCGTTCGGGTCTCAGGAAAGGTCAGTGCCAGGGAAACTGCCGTCACCAGCTCGCAGGCCGAAGACGTTACGAGCTGAGCCAAGTGCTGGTGCTGCCAAGTTGTGGTGCGTTCCGTGACCCACCGAGTCAGATCAAACGCCTCAACATACAACGGTGCGTCGCGCCAGCTCAACGCCCTTTCCCCCTCAGTCGATCCGCCCAGCGTGCAAATCCTGCCACCTTCGGGATCACCTCCGACTCGATAGCCGTGACCCATCCGAAAACCGGTTCAGCTGGCGGGATACCTGCTTCGATCAGCAAGCTCGCCGCGCTGCGGGCCAGCCCGGCACGTGCGCGGTTTAGCGCCTCGAGCTTGCGCTCACGATCGAACAGTTGGACAGCCTCTGCCAGGGCGAGGAGTGCCTCATAAATCAACGCGGCGACGTCGTCGCGTACCGCCTTTGGAACCACATCATTTCTGGCGCTGCGCAGCTCTGCCAGTACTTCGACGCCCAGTCGGAAACTATCCAGATCCGCGATCGAACGCGATTTCTGGCCCGAGCTTTGCGCCAGCCGCGATGGTAGAGCTTCATCAATCACGTGCCGGACGCGCTCGGCTTTGTCTTGCAGTGCGGTGCGCTGGGCGTCGGTCAACGGCAAGTTGCGCCGCTCGATCCGCCATTCTCCGCGTCGTTTCTTCCCCGGCAGCTCGCCGCGGGCTACTTGTGCCCTGACCGTGCGGGGGCTCTTACCTAGGAGGGCTGCGACTTCTCGGACGGACAGTTCCATAACTTACCTTTTATCAGTAGAAATTCATCATCTGTCTCTAAAACTCTAACGTTCGAGACGGCCGGAGTGTCACAAGCACAAGTTCAAGTGGCCACCTGTCACCTCGTCGTGGCGATTTCATGCCGGAGAGCGGCCGGTTTCGGCCGAGTCTGTATAACTCACGGCAAAGACCGCACACCATCCGGCAAGAATGAGTCGAGTCTCGGCTTGCGGCCGACCAGCTGCTGGCAGGTTTTGCCGCTTCCTGCCGGATAGGTATCGGTTGGCCGCGATGTCCAGATCCGAGGCAAGTCCTTTGCCCAAACAACTTGTGCCTATCGAAGGCCAACAGCCGATTTAGTGTCGGCTAGATCTCACGGCAGCACACTGCCGCCGCCTGCCGGCATCGCCGACGATCCATACACTCTCTATGATCAATGATCTAGGCTCTAAGAGCTCGGGGCGGACGGAAGCCCTGGCTCCGAACCGCCCAGTCCGGGCCGTCACTGTTGCGGTAAGCCGAGCGCGCGTTTTGCGCCTCGTCCCAGTAGCCGCCGCCGCGAATAACGCGCATCGCGCCGGGGGTGGCATTGGCTTCGGCAAGATCTGCCGGCTCGACGGCATCCGAGTCTAAGTCCGCCTTCTGGGCGGAGTGGTCCTTGGTCCACGGGCTGTGCGTCCACTCCCACACATTGCCACTCATATCCATCACACCGTCGGGGCTGACGCCGGTCGGAAAGGCTCCCACGGCGCTTGGCTTGCCGATACCACCCTCCAACGAATTGCATCGGGACGCATCGAAATCGTTGCCCCACGGATAGATATTGCCGCCCGTGCCACGCGAGGCTTTTTCCCACTCTGCTTCGGTTGGCAACCGTGTCTCCAGACCTGACCGCCGCGCCAGCCACTGGCAAAAGGCGCTCGCCTCGAACCAGGTCACGTTGACCCGTGGGTGGTTGTTCAGCAGAAATGCCGGTTCCATCTTGTCATTCGGACCAACACGGTCGCCTTTCCATTCCCAGCCCTCCTCCGTCCAGCAGTCGCGCCACCTCAAGGAGTAGCCGTTGTCCTCCACGAATGCTGCAAACTGTATGTGGGTCACCGGGTAACGGCTGATTTGATACGCGGTCAGCTCAACCTCGTGCTGCGGCTTCTCGTCAGGGTAGGCATCAGCGGTGTCGGCACTCCCCATCAGGAATGATCCAGCTGGGATCTGTACCCAGTCGAGATCCGGCAATCCATCTTCACGCAATCCGACTCCAGGCCGCTGGTCACCCAACATGCCTAGCACCCGACCGCCGGCCGCACGGTCCATCGGTGATAGCGCTCCAATTTGGAGTGATGTTTCGAGCCAGCGCCGGATGCGGTCCAGCTTGCGACGTTCTCCGGTTGGGACCCGGCGCCATAAGCTGGTCTCTTGAATGGCCAGCGCCGCGAAGAGCGCGCGGACAAAGCCTGGGTCGTCTTGTGTCACGTTCTGCGGCGGGCTTTCCGGTACCAGCATCGCCATCAGGGACCACACCATCAGCGGAATCTCAGCGACTTGTCCTGCCGCCAGCAGGACCACTTCCCGCCACAAGTCGGGATCCCGTGTCACTTCTTCGTTCATCAGCCCAGGAAAGTTGGTGCGGATCAGGTAGCTCGCCGCGAGGTATTCCTGGTAGCTGCGGTGCGGGAAGCGGTACACACTTGGGCTCTCACCCAGCAGAATTCCCGAGCGTTGATGCAGGTAGTCCATCACCCGTCGCTCATCGACGATGCGGTCACTCGAGCGTTCACGATCCAACGCCTTCCACAGCTCCGTGTCCGTGATTTCGGCTGGCTGGTCACCGCCTTGAGCGCCGCGCTCGCGGTGTACGTCAAAAGCCAGCCGCTCCAAGGCCCGCTGAAGCTCGTCAACGTCCATACCCAACTGTTCGGCAACGGTCCCGCCTTCGGGGATGTCGCGGACTTCGTTCCAGCGATCCAGCAGCAGCTCGACGCTGCGCTTGTACAGCCCTGCTCGACCGCCGCGCAGCCGTCCGCCGGAGCTGGCATGGAGATCCGTCATCATCGTCAACATCAGCGGCAGCTGCGCCATGGGCTTCAGGTAACGGGTCGACTCGATCTCCCGCCACAGATCCGCGCTCCGCTGTTCGGCCTGCTCGGCGTCGACCTGACGCCGTTCCGCCAGGTGGCGATACCAGCCGAAGATAAATTTCTTGGCCTGTGAAGAAGTGAGCTCCGCCAGACTGGCCTCCTCGAAGCCCAGCCCTTCGAGGCGCCACGGGCTGCCGTCGGTGTAGGCGTAGGGGCGACTGGTGACGATCACCCGGCATTGCGGGTGGCTATGTACAAAGCCGGCAATCATGTCTTTCAGTCGCTCCCGGCTGGCGGGTGCGGACGGTGTTTCGTCGAGACCGTCGAGGATCACCAACGCCCCACGAGGCTCCGCGAAAAGCTGATTGGCCACTTCAGCAAGTTGCGGATGTTCGGTTTTCAGGTACTCCAGTAGGGTTCCCGGACCTGGTTCGGCATCGAAAGCCGGGCTGCGCACCAGCTTGCGCAACTCCACGAACACCGGCAGCGGCGCTCCATGGGGCCAGGCAAGCCAATCCGGCCCTTCGTCAGAATCAGTGGGTGGTGAGCCATTGAGATGCTCCAGGTTTGCCTCGTTTCGCCCTAGCGTCTCGCCCGCCAGGCATAGCGCCAAGTGGTGCCCGAAACTACTCTTACCGCTGCCGGCGGCTCCTAGCAGCACTAGCCGTGGCGCCGCGGCGGCGGCCTCGATCGCGGTGCATCGTCGGCTGTAGGCGGCGTCAGTTTCGGGAATCGATTGTTGCTCCTTCTCCCGTTTCGCCTCTTGGGCTTCGCGAAGAACCCTCTCGAACAGCCGCTCCAGATACCACATCTCGCCACCGAGGGTCGTCCGCGAGCCATGAGGCCCACCCAGGTTCGACTTCTCAGTCGGTTCGAGATCGTCGGCTTGGATCTCAGCCTTGACATCGAGCGCTGTGTAGACCGCCGCCAGCGGAATGTCATTCTGAGCGCTGCTGCAGTTTGCTGGATCGCGCAAAAGGTCTCACACTGCCTGTGTTGGTCTTGCTCGATCGCGCCATAGGTCACACATCAACTGCTCGAGGTTTGCTCGATCTGGCAAGAAGTAGTGCGTCAAGTGTGGAGGCTTTGCTCGATCCGCATGAAAGCAACACAGCCGTTGTGCACGCCGTTCTCATCCGCGCAGCCGGCTAACAGTCAGTGCAGGGAGCGGGTTCGATGCGAGCGAACGCTCCGCAGGCAGAGTCAGGGGCGACCCCTAGCTGAATAGACGCTTGGCATCGCCTGGAAGCGGTCTGTCACGGGCGAGCTGCGGGCTATCGATGAGAAAGCAGAGCTTGGAGAACGGGAGCGAAAGAGAAATTAACTAAGACGTAGCGCCTGATCGCACGCCGTTTTTCCGTCTTACTTCTTTTGAGGGTCTCGCTAAATGGAGCTCCACTTCGGTGCTCCGATGCGATTTCAGGAGGCTCTCGAATGATAGGACGACAGAAGCAGGTTCGACTTTATGAGCCTGGGGGTTGGCGATGAGTGGTCGCCGATCTCCGTACAAACAACACGATCGCAGCCATCGCATGCTGTTCAGCCATGCCCGCACCGTGTGCGATCTGCTGCGCGGTTTCATCCGGGAGCCCTGGGTGGAAGAGCTGGATTTTTCAACGTTGGAGAAGTTGCCCTCCGACTACATCTCGGGCCAGTTGGTGGGCGACTTCGAGGAGCGAGCCAGCGACGTGGTGTGGCGGGTTCGCTGGCAGGGCAGGGACCTCTACATCGTCATTCTGCTGGAGCTGCAATCGACCTGCGAGCAGGACATGGCGTTGCGGTTGTTGGTCTATACCGGGTTGTTTTATCAACTCCTGTTGAAGGAGAAGCCGCTGCGACGGGGCGAGAAGCTGCCGCCGGTGCTTCCGATCGTGTTCTACAATGGAGACCCTGAGTGGTGGGCGCCGTTGGAGGTATCGGAGCTCATCGAGTCGGTACCGGCGAGCTTCGCCAAACATGTGCCGTCGATGCGCTATTGCCTGATCGACGAGAAACGGTGGTCACTCGAGAATCTGGAAGCTCTGCTCGACAATGTCGTCGCAGGCATCGCCAGGGTAGAACAAAGTCAGAATCCCGACGAACTGGTCTCAATGGTGAGCCGGTTCAACAAATGGCTCGATCAGCCGGATCAAAGCACGTTACGTCGCGATATCCTGGCTTGGTTGAGCAAGGTCGTTTTTCCGGCACGGTTACCGGACGTAGATATTCCAGAGATTGATAATCTCGACGAGTTTCAGACCTATGTGGAGGTAGAGATGCAAACCTGGCCTGAACAGTGGAAAGCTGAGGGCGTAGAAGAAGGCCTCCGACGAGGCCGGCGAGAAGGTGTCGAGTTGGGGCATCGGCAGGGGCTGAGAAAAGGGCGGGTCGTTGGCGAGGCGACGATCCTCAGGCGGCAGATGGAGCTCAAGTTTGGATCCGTTGACGAGAGCAGTGAAAAGCGCATCTCGACGGCGTCGGCGGATCAACTATTAGCTTGGGCTGAGCGACTCCTCACGGCTGAGACGCTCGACGACGTTTTTGGTGGTTGATCCGCGACCCGCAGCGATGGCGTCTCTAGGGCTCGTTGCTGACCCGTCGCGGATAAACCTCGACGGTTTTGCCGATCACAATCGTCATCAAGTCATAACCGACGGCGAGGGGGCCGTCGTAGGTGCGACGGGTCGGTGGGATGAGATCTTCTGCCGTGGTTGGTGACGGCACGATGTGGGTGTAGACCGCCAGGCGTGGTTTCACCCGTGCGAAGAGGCTGCCGGCTTGCTCCTCGCTGATGTGATGCGAAATGACTTTTGCGATCGCTTCCTGGCTCTTCACCGCCGCCCGCGCCAGCTCGACCGCGGGACTGATCACTTCCATCACCAGCACGTCGACGCCTTTGGCGTGCTCGATGATGCGTTCGTCGTATTTCATGTCGCCAGAGAAGGCGGCCGAATACTCACCGTAGTCGACGCGGTAGCCATAGGCCGGCACGATGCCGTCCCCATGATCCACCTCGAAGGCGGTGATCTTGACGCCATCGGCATCGTAGATGACGCTCGGCTGGACGTCTCGGGCCTCGAGTACGATGCCGGCGGCTTCATAACGATCATCACGGCCGCGAACCTTCTTGTCGAAGGCGAAGGCCTGGCCGAGGTGATCACACATCGCTATTGTACCCGGCGGGCCCATCACCGGCAGTGGACGGTCGCGACCGAAGACCCAGCCCGTGAGCCAGAAGTCGGGGAGTCCGACGACGTGGTCCGAGTGCAGATGGGTCAGCAGCACCAGGTCGATATCGCGGATCTGCGGTGCAGTTCCGACCTGGTAGAGGCGCTGAATAGCGCCACGGCCGACGTCGATCAGGAATTCGGTCTCGCCGGCTTCGACCAGGATCGAAGGGCCAAATCGTTCCATCGAGGGACGCGGGTTGCCGGTGCCCAAAAGCGTGATCTGAAGGGGTTCCTGCGCCAGCACAGGTACCGCCAACATCAGAATAGCGAGCGTAAGAAAATTTCGCATACGCCGGATTGTACCCAACCTCGATCAGAGACCGGGTGGGGGGAACCGTCTGCCTCGAACTCCGACTCTGTCCTCAGCTCTGGCTGGGAACGATCGATCGCACGCCGATCACTCTTCCTGGATCGATTTTATGAAGTGCACGAGATCGTTGATCCGGTCATTCACTCCCGCTTCGTCCGGCTCGTCGCGAGTCATCTTGAAGGCATCACCCCAAACTGGCATGTCACGGTTGCCATGGGCCCGCGCCGGCTTGCGGCCATCAATGGATTGGAACACGTCTTCGAAAGGGAACTCACCGTTGTTCCTCTGGCTGATCTGGGTGAGGTCAGTGGGTGGCACCTTGAGGTGCTCGGCCACCGAGCCGTCGCCGCGGGCTTCGGCGCCATGGCAGCTCGCGCAGTAGGACCGGAAGCTCTGTTTGCCCATCGCGGCCGAGGTGGTGTCGGCGCCGTCCGCCGCGGCCGGCGTTTGCGCGCTGGCTGGGAAGGTAGTGAGCAGTGCCACCAGTATCGACGGGGCAAGGCAGTGGCGGATCGAAGTTTTGTGAGCCATGCTGGATCTCCGTTGGGACGAGGAGTCGATCGAGTCGCGTCTCCTAACATCCTAACATCCTACGTCTGGCGGCGGTCACAGTCGCCGCGCCCAGGGGTGGGTCGAGGGGTACGGGTGGCTTGTAGAGCTCCGTCGCGGCCTACCTCTCGAGGTAGGGAGTCCCCATGGGTTACGGCGATGAGGCCGAAGGGAGGTCTGGAGAAGGCGACCGCGCATTGGGGTTGGATCGGATAGGATCTCTGGGCTCGCTCACTTCTCGAGCGAGTCTTTTACGGAGACCATAGTGACAAGCAAACCTGAGGTAGATCACCGAGCCCTCATGCATCGGGTGCAGGAGATCGTGGACGAGATCGGCCGCGGTGACGAAGAGACCGTGACGGTGCATCTGGCGGCGGATCAGATCATCTCGCGGCTGCGTGACGAACTCGGGATCTGGGGTGGGCGCTTGTACGAGCGTGACGGCGACGACTACGTGCTGCGAGCCACCTTTCCCGACGCACAAGAGGTGAAGCGGGAGATCCGTATCTCACGCACCTATGCGCCGATCGAGATGTGTCTGATGCGCGGCTCGGTCTACATGACGGCGGATGATCCGCTGGTCGATCGCGAGCTCGAGGCGGCGTTGGGGGTGAAGGAATTTGCGGCGGTGGAAGTGGGCAACGAACGGTACATGTTGGGCTTCGACGTCGAGCCCGGCAGTAATCGTGACGACGTGCTGTTCTCCCTCGGCGCGGTACGCCACAGCATCAACCAGCGGATCCACCGTGAACACGTGGACGAGATCTTCCGCCAGGCGCGGCAGATTCAACTCTCGATTTTACCGCGTGAGCCTCCCGAGCTGGAGAATTTCGATATCGCGGCCCGAAGCGATTCAATGGACAGTGTTGGCGGCGACCTTTACGACTACATCCCGATCAGCGACAAGATCCTTGGGTTGGCGATCGCTGATGCTTCCGGGCACGGCTTGCCTGCAGCGTTGCAGGTGCGCGATATTTATGTTGGCTTGCGCATGGGGCTGTCGCGAGACTACAAGATCGTTCGGACGTTACAGCGTCTCAACAAGATCATCCACGGCAGCACACTCACCAGTCGGTTCGTCTCGATGTTTTATGGTGAGCTCGAACGCAACGGGGTGTTGATTTACATCAATGCTGGCCATCCGCCGCCTTTCCTTCTCAAGGCTGGCGGGAGGGTGGACTACCTCACCGAGGGCGGCGCAGTACTCGGCCCGCTGCCCGACACGACCTACGATCGTGGTTATGTCCAGATCAAGCCCGGTGACATGTTGGTGGTCTACACCGATGGCATCACAGAGACTCTGGAGGCCGGCGCGTCCAATCTCGACCGGTCGGAGTTTGGGGTCGAGCGGTTGTTGGCTGTGGCGCGGGCGCATCAAAGGCGTCCGGCCAAGGAGGTTGTGGACGCTATCTTCGCCAGTCTCGAGGAGTGGAGCGGTGGCGATACGCCACAAGACGACCGCACCGTAATGGTCGTGGCGTCTCCCCCGGAATGAACGGATCTGCGATGATAGGGGACTCGCGATGATATCGTGAACAACGGTAGAACTCGGGCTGACTGAAGCTTTGATTCAACCGCGATAAGCTGCCCGCGCTGCGGGCTTTGCCGCTTTCGGACTTGGACAACCCCTACAACCCAGCTCGCCGCGGAGCATGATTACTGCCGTCATCAGCAAGAAGGGTGGGGTCGGCAAGACCACAACCTCGGTCAACCTCTCCGCCGCATTGGCGCGTTGCGGTCAGCGGGTTCTGTTGATCGATCTGGATCCCAACGCTGGCGCCTCGATGTCGCTGGGGGTGGGCAAGGCGGAGCTCGGCCCGAGCTCCGCAGATCTTCTGCTGCGCGACGTCTCGGCCACGTCTCTAGTGCGCGAGACCGAGGTCGAGAACTTGCACCTGATGACCGCGTCGGTAGATCTACGCGGCGCTGAGGCGGAGCTCGACAAGCGGGCGCGTAAAGACATCGTGTTGGCGCCCCATCTCGAATCGCTACGACGCGGCTATGACCAGATCTTCATCGATTGCCCGTCATCGATCGGTCTGTTGACCCGTAACGCGATCACCGCGGCGGACGTCTTTTTGGTGCCGGCGACCCCCCAATTCTTAGCGGTGGATGGCCTTGAGCACTTGGTAGATACAGCGACTCGAGTAGCGCTCAGCGCGGGTCGCCAGACCAGCTTACTCGGGGTCTTGATGACCATGGCGGACTATCGTTTGAAGGCGACCCGGGACGTAATCGCTGACATCCGTCGCCGTTTCGGCACCAAAGTTTTTGTGGTCGAGGTGCGGACCAATGTCAGTCTGGCTGAAGCGCCGGCTTATGGCCAGACGGTGTTCCAATTCAAACCCAACGCCACCGGCGCCAAGGCTTATCAACTGTTGGCCGAGGAGTTCCTCGACGCGACCCGTGCCAAGTCCGCTAGCGGCATGTAGCGCAGGTGCTCTTCGCGGCGCGCTGCGGTAGGGCTACAGGCGCCGCAAAAAGAATCCGGTCCGTCTTTCCGCTCCCGGACAAGTGAACACTGTCAGGCGATGGGCGCCCGGTTCGAGATGGATCGGAAACGTCACGCCTTGACCGAGGACGGCAGCTGACGCCTGATCGATCGCCAGGAGAGCCTCCTGGTCGAGCCAGATCCGGGTCGGGCCATAAGGCGCCAGCTCGTACACGGACGACATCTCGGTCTCGGTCACTGGCAGCTCGTGGACCAGGCCGACACACTCTCCCGCGGCTTCTGGGATTCGGCTGGCGTCAATGTAGGCCTCGATCGCCTGGTACTGCGGATCTTCGGCCCGAGGGTAGGGTGCAAGGTCGACGCTCAGAATGTCGTCAGCCAAGGGCAGGCGACTGCCGGCGGGAATGATGCGCCAATCGAGGATGAAGCTTTTGTTGGCATTCCCCGTCACTTGGTAAAGCGAGGTATAAGCCTGGTAAACCCGTTTCAGTCGCGGATCGGCGGCGAGACGCTGCCGCAGCCGGACATTCAGGTGATACGTCGAGAGGGCGATATGGTCGCTGCGCAGCTCTCTCATCAGCGCCATGGGAATGTCGGGCTCACGGCCCTCGAAGATCGCACGCAGCGACGCATAAGCTCGTGGGTAGGGCGTCGCCATGAAAATTGGGTCGAGGACGTTGAGGAAGGTGGCCTGGGGGGCCCAGAACATGTAGAGATGGGTGCTGCCCCACTCCGCCGCCACCCGCGCACCGGGTGGCAAGGCGCGGCCGAAGGACTTCCATTCGGTTTCGCGGCTGAGGTCGGACTGGGTCTGAGCGAGATTGTGGAGCAGTCCTGCGGTATGGGTCGCCCCGAGTGCCAAGATCAGGGTTAAGCCGAGTGCCAATGGCACCCGGCCGCGCCACGGCAGTCGGGTCCAAGGGGTGAGAGCTGCTCCACGGCGTCGCAGGTCATAAAGCACAGCGAGCGTCGCGAAAGGAATGAAGTAGATCGAGAATCGCTGCATCGCGACGAACAGCAGGCCAAAGAGAACCGATGAGATCCACAAGAAGTCGGCCATCGGATCGTCGCGGGTTGCAGCACGTTGTGTCGCGGCGCGCCATAGGACAATCAGGCCCAGTGCCCACGCCAGGTTGTCAGCCACCAGGTCGCGGGTGCTTTGAGGGTTGATCTCGCCGCCGACGTTGAGCAGATTCTTGCCGGTGAAGAAATCGAAGTTCTGGACCTTCCAGATCGCCAGATGGTGCGGAAAGTGGGGGTGCAGCAGGAGCGCCACCGTGACCCCGAGGACTGGATACAAGATCAGCCCCCACTCCCTGCGTCCTCGGGCCCATAACTGTTGAGTGAACCAGGCTGCGCACAGTCCCAACAGGGCTTGAAATGCGGTGTAGCTCAAGGTGTAGAGCGCAGCGACGACCCCGAGCCACCGGTAGCGCCGGTGACCGGCACACCATGTGGCGACCAGCAACAGGAGGAGCGAGAGGATCTCGGGACGGAGCCGAATCATGCGACTCAAGAAATCGAGGGAGCCGGCATAAAGCAGCAGAGGTGTCAGCAGGCCCCAGCGTCCGACCGCTTGCAGACCGAGGAACGCGAGTCCGGCGGCGACCAGCGCGTTGAAGCCGGCCAACATCCAGCGGCCGCCCGCGGTTGGGTCGGCGGTGTCAGCGGTCGGCGCCAACGCAAGGTGAAAGAGCAGCTCCTTGTCGGCAAACTCATGGAGCATGCTGAGCTGGGCCCAAGGCAGGCTGTCGATGATGCCGTGGCGTTGATAAGCGCGAGCGATCGCCAGGTGGTAATACGAGTCCGTGTCGTAGATCACCGGGAAGCGGCTGAACAGCGAGCCGAAGAGCACCAGGCTCAGCACAAAAACCGTGGCGGGGCCAAGCCAAGCCGATTGCAGCCAATGAGAGGAGCGGGAGTCCATCACAGGTGAGACTACCGCGTTTGCGGGTCATTCGGTCACAATGTAGATGAGACTCGCACCGTCAAAGGCTGGGAATTGGTCGAACTTCGCCGTCTTGCCCTGCGTCCTCAAGCCCACTGCTGTCGTTGTCACTTTTCTCGTCTTCGCTTTTCAGGTCACTTTCCTCATCACGGTCTTGGTCTCTGTCGCCTTCACCGTCCTCGGCTGCTTGAGGCGCTGCGGGATGTCGACCGCGCATCCACTCGAGGAGCCCAGCCATGTCACCGGCCAGGGTGAGGAACTGATCCCCGGTCTTGGTGAGCTTGAGCGATCCCGGCCGACGACGGTGACAGTAGGTACAGCTTTGGAAGCTGGCCTCGATGTCGTCGAATCCGTCCATCCCTCGCATCACCTCGAAGTATTTGCCGCGGTCGGTCAGAAGCTTCGATCCGGGTTTGTCATGGCAGACGGTACAGACCAGCCCTTCTTGTTTGGCGACCTCTTCCGACGCGAACGCGCTGCCGGTCAAAATCAAGAAGCAGAGTCCTAGGACGCTGCTGACGGTTGTCATGAGTCGGCGGTGTCTCATCTTGGTGTCCCCTTGCAGGTGTCAGAGGTTGTCGGGAAACGTCAGTGCTTTCGAGCCCAGGCTCGGGAGACCCCGAAGCTCACCGTCCATTGGCTATGACCGACTCGTAGCCCGGGTCCAAAAGGATTGACCCTGGGATCGGGATTATTGTTGACCTGGTCGTTGTCGAAGGCGTGCTCGATGGCGAACTCGTAGGTGCGCTTCCCCTTGAGCCAGCTCGCTCCGAAGCTCGCGTGATGCTCGACGGTGGCAGGGAAGAGCGGCGTCAGGGTGTCATTGGGCACCGGATTTTCACCGAAGTTATAGCCGCCGCGGACGGTCCACCGATCGTTGACCCGGAAGTCGGTGCCGACCGCCACCACCCATTGGTCCTGCCAATCGAAGACGAAGGGTAAGACAACCTCGGGGGGCGCCCCCATGATGTCCGGATCGGTGGCGGTGACGACGATGGTGTCGATCGCTTCATCCCAGAAGTAGCGTTTGAGATCGAGGGCCACGATCCAGCGTTGGCCAGGTCGGTAGGCGAAGCCAACCCCAGCTTGGGCGGCGAAGGTGAAGCCGTCGATATCGGCACTGTATTGGACCTTCTGGCCGAGCTGGGGATGGCCGGTGAAGTCGACTACCATATCGCAGCTCGATAAGTTGCTTTCGGTCTTGGTTTGATAAATCGCACCGACCGATAGTCGATGAAGGGCGCGCCACCACCAGCCGAGGCGCAGACTGGTTTGCAGACCCCCGGCGGGCTCCATGTCGACGCCGAAGAAGCTGTTCGCCGGATCTTGCGTGTTGAAGAACGAGGTGTTGGGGAAGAACCTGAACGCCGCGTCAGCGTAGCCGAGGTGCAGGGTCGCGCCGAGGGCCATGTCGTCACTGAACGAGTAGGCGACGGTCGGCGAGAGGGTCATGAATCGCACTTCGGAGAAGGTTTCGTCGCGGGTGCCGAAGAAGGTGTTGAATTGTTTGAAGCGGGCCCCCATGCCACCCTGGGCGAGGAACCCTACGCCCCAGGCCCATGGCGTGTCCTTACCAGAGCGCACGTAGGCCACCGCCGGCAGCGGGAAATAGCCGTCTTCGGCGTCGAGCGGTCGGTTGCTCAGGTTTTCGTCGTCGAGTGCTGGGGCTAGGATCGACAAGCTGTAGCTCAGGTGGTTGCCTTGCAGTTGGCCAATACCCGCGGGATTGAAATTGAGGGCCAAGACCCGGTCGGAGATCGCGATGTTGGCACCGCCGCGACCGACGGTTTCAGGTCCGTAACCGGTGAGGTACATGCCATTGGTGGCGTGCAGGCTAGAGGGCGCGAGCAAGGCAAAAAGCGCAGCCGTGATCGCGAGCCGAGTGAGCGTTAGGGTCTTCATGGCGGCTCCCCTTCTGTGGACGTATGTGAACGAATGCTCGGGTCGCCGACGTCGCGCCGGCGACCCACTCGCCAGTGGCTCAGATGAACAAGATCTGGGCGCCGGCGGCTTTGTCGTAAAAATCCATCGCCGAGATCACGTCTTTGACCTGCGGCAGGAGGTCGTCTTCAGTGCGTTTGAACATGTCCATCGCCATGCGGCAAGCGTAGAGCTCGGCGCCGGAATCATCGAGGATCTCGACCAGCTCGCGGACATCAGGAATGTCGAGCTTCTCCATCTGCTTCTTCATCATGCTGGTGGCCAAGGACTCCATCCCCGGCAGGCCGCCGACCAGGGTCGGAATGTGCATCGAAGGATTGCCGACGGTTGGTACATGGAGCTTGTCGACGGTTTCCTTGGAGATGATGTCGAGACCCCAGAAGGTGAAGAACAGCGTTGCGTCGATGCCCGACATGCGGGCGGCATTGGCCAAGATGAGACCGGGATACGCCATGTCGAGGGTGCCCTTGGAGCAGATGATGGCGATCTTGGTGATGGGTTCGGGCACAGGGACTTCGGACACGGTGGCGGCCGCGGTCGCGGTGGTTTCCGGGGATGTCAGGGTCGCAGTGTTCATGAGGGTCTCCTTTTCGTTCGAAGGGTCCTAAAACTGAGATCGTCGAGACTCAGATGCAGGCTTGGGGCTTGGGCAGGCCAGCAACCTTGGCCGCCAGTTTGCCGGGCCCCTTGGGGAACAGCTGGTAGAGCTCTTTCATGCTGACGCCGGAGAGCTTGGAGATCCGGCGCAGGCCCGGTGATTGCCCCTCGCGAGCGGCGTCCTCACGGCAGAAAGTGATCACTTGCCAGTGTTTGTCACTCAGCGGGCCCAGTCCGACGGTTTCGGCCAGTGTTTCGGCGAGCTCTGGGGTCCATTGGTCGGCGTCCAGCAGGAAGCCTTCGTTATTGAGCTCTATGGTCTTGCCGACAGCTTCCAGGGTTGTCATGTCACATCTCCTCGTGTTGCTTGATCGTTAACTGTTGGTTGTGTTCTCTGCCTCAGGCTGCAACTTTGTCGGGTGGCCGGCGTTTGCCGATCATCGACATGCGGCTCGGCAGCGGCAGCGGGAGTGCCGGTAGCAGCGCGTTCCAGTAGATCCAGCGGAATGCGAGCTTGCCCCAATGGTTCCGCCGACTTTCGGCGAGCAGATCGAAGGGTCCTAATCCGGGAACCGGGTAATGGCCGGGTAGCGGCTCGACGTCGTAATTGAAGTCGATCAACAGGGCCTTGCCGCCACCGCTTTCGATGAAGCAGTTGGAATGGCCGTCGAAACCTTCGACCAGGCTCTTACCGGCGATCGTCCGCAGGACGTTGTCGGCCACTACGCCGCTCTGGAAGTGGGCCACGGAGCCCGCTTTGGAGCTCGGAAGATCGGTAGCGTCACCAAGGACGAAGATCCGATCGTGATTCTTGGCCAACAGACTGCGGTGCTCGGTGGGTACAAAATCGAGCTCGTTGCCGAGGCCGGAGGCGGCGACGAACGGTGCGCCACCGTGGGTGGGGATCGACACCAGCAGATCGTAGGCTAATTCGCGTTCGTCCCAAGAGCGCAGCAGACGGGCTTCGCCGTCGACTTCCCCGGTGTTGAACTCGCTCTCGACTTTGATCCCCTTTTGTTCCAGCAAGTAGCCCAGTGTGGCGGAGGCCACTGGTTTGGTGAAGGCGCCGTCCAGAGGCGTGGCGTAGACCAGTTCCACACGGTCACGGATGCCACGGTGGGTGAAGTAGTCGTCGGCCAGGAAGAGAAATTCGAGTGGCGCCACCGGGCATTTGATCGGCATCTCGACGACGTTGACCACCAGGCGTCCGCCGTCGAATCCGGCCAGCGCCCGCCGTAGCGCGGTCGCCCCGTCCAAGGTGTAGAAATCGTGGGCGGTTTGGTGCCAGTGGTCGCCAAGCAGACCCTCGGTTTCCTCGGGGCGGATCTGTGAGCCGCTGGCCAAGACCAGGATGTCGTAGCTCAGGCGTTCGCCGTCCTCGAGCACCACTTGACGGGCGTCAGCGTCGACCTTCTCGACCCCCTGCTGAATCCACTCGATACCACGCTTCAAGGTGTTGCCGCGGGGGCGCACGAGTCGCTCTTGCCTCTCGGTTCCAAAGGGTAGGAAGAGCAGCCCGGGTTGGTAAAGGTGAAGGGGATCCGGGTCCACGATCTTCAGTGTCCAACCCGTGGGGAGCTTGCCCCGCAGATGATTCGCCACCATCGTGCCGGCGGTCCCAGCTCCAAGTATGACGATGTTCTTCATGTCCGTATCCTCCTTTTAGAAACCTTTATTAGCAGGTTGCGTGCCAATTATTAAACTCTATGTTTTCATGTATTTAGGTCTTTCATCGAGGGTGTAGAAACACCTCGTTGAAACATCGCGTTGCAGTATGGAACAGGAGGTTTCACCATGATGAAAGGCTTGGTGCTAGCTCGGACATCCTCGGGCGTGCTCGCTCTACACGCACGGCCTAAGCAGAACGACAATGCTGTGGTCGTGGAGGCAGCGCGTCCTAGGCGTCCGGTTCTTCTTCTGGTGCGGGACGAAGGACCCAAGCTTCTGGCAAGGGCTGCGAGTGATGGCCCTTCTCGGCCATGAAGTGGACCAGAGGCACGACAACCAGGGTCAGTGCGGTGGACGCGAACGCGCCACTCATCAGGGCGATGGCGAGGCCCTGGAAGATTGGGTCGAAGAGGATGACAATGGCGCCGATGACGACGGTGCCAGCAGTGAGCATGATCGGCCGGAAGCGCACCGCCGCGGCCTCGACGACCGCTTCCCCCAGCGTCTTGCCGCGCTCCAGCGAGAGGTTGACGAAGTCGATCAAGAGCACCGAATTGCGCACCATGATGCCCGCCAGGGCGATGAAGCCGATCATCGAAGTGGCGGTGAAGAAG
Organism: Acidobacteriota bacterium; assembly: GCA_029263355.1. Lineage (GTDB taxonomy): Bacteria > Acidobacteriota > Thermoanaerobaculia > Multivoradales > J023 > JAAELT01. Next base: position 21,296 of record JAJCXQ010000084.1, read on the forward strand.
GCGCCGAAGAGCCAGTGTCCAGGCAACACGCCGATTAGGCCGAGGGGAATGGCGATCATCATAGTGAGCGGCACCTTGAAAGAGCCGAACCAGCCAATGATCAGGATGTAAATGAGAATCAGCACGACACCGAACGCGGCGCCGAGATCCCGGAAAACCTCGTAGGTGATTTGCCATTCACCATCCCACTTCATGGCTGGGTTTTCGGTGGACCAGGGCTCGTCGCGATAGAACTGTTCGACGGTGCTGCCCTGGGGCCCGGTGAGCTCGGCGATACGCTCCGACATATCCAGGATGGCGTAGATTGGGCTCTCACGTCTTCCAGAAATACCGTTGCCAGAAGCATCTCCGCCGGAAGGATCGCCGCCCGCGGCAACGTCTGCGGTGACGTAGACCACCGGTTTGAGGTTCTTGCGGAAACGGCTCGTTTCACGGGTGGTTTCCGTCACCTCGACGAGCTCCGCCAAGGGAACCAGGGCGCCGGACGTCGAAGCCAGGCGCAGAGCCGAAAGCTCGGCGACCGAGGATCTCGACACCCGTGGCAGCTCGAGGCGGATCGCTATCGGCTCGATGTCTTCCGGGACGTGCAGGACCCCGACGTTCTCGCCGCCAAGGGCTAGGTGTAGAGTGCGCGCCACTCGTGCTGCAGGAATACCGTGGAGTGCCGCCTTCTCGTGGTCGACAGCAAAAACAAGCTTTGGTTGCGGCGCGTCCACCAACCAGTCGACATCCACCACCCCCTGGGTCGAGGTAAATATGTCGCGGATCTGTCGGGCCAGGGTGATGCGGGCCTCTTCGCTCGGACCATAAACCTCGGCGACCAACGTCGAGAGGACCGGCGGTCCCGGCGGGACTTCTACCACCTTGACGGCGGCGCCATGACGCGCGGCGATTTTCTGCACCCCGGGGCGAATACGAGTCGCGATGGCGTGGCTCTGCTCGTCGCGTTCACCCTTGTGGAGCAGGTTGACCTGCAGGTCAGCAACATGGGAGCCAGAGCGTAGGTCGTAGTGGCGCACCAGGCCGTTGAAGTTGATCGGTGCGGCCGTGCCGGCGTAAAGCTGAAGGTTGGTGACGACGGGCAGAGGCGCCAGTTCGTCGGCGATCTCACGCGCTACCCATGAGGTGGATTCGAGGGGAGTGCCCTCGGGCATGTCGATGACGATCTGGATCTCGCTCTTGTTGTCGAAGGGCAGCATCTTGACGCTCACCAACCCCGTTGGCAGCAGGGCGATGGCGCCTGCGAGCAGCACAAAGATCATTGTTAGGAACGCCCAGCCGCGGCGTGGGTGAACCAGCAGTGGGACCAGCGTGCGGTGGTAGAGGCGGTAGAGGCGGCTGTCTTCGAGACCGCCGCTCCTGTTGTGATCGTTGTCGTTGGCATCGCCGTGCCTCGTCTGGTCGCGCAACAACCGGTAGGCGAACCAGGGCGCGACGATTAACGCCACGAATAGTGAAAAGGTCATCGCGACCGACGCACCGACCGGCATCGGCAGCATGTAGGGCCCCATCAGGCCACGGACGAAG